>CACEXM010000001.1 GCA_902563555.1 uncultured Pelagibacteraceae bacterium
AAATACAAAAAATCAGAAGTAAAAATAATAAAAATTGGATGGACTTATTGAGGTTATCATTAAAACTTGACTTTAATTCTACTTCTAAAATTCTTAAGGAAATTTGTAAAGATGACAAAAGAATTTCCAACCTTGCTCAGAAAATACATAGATTGAATAAATATAATGGAAAATAAAGTGTTTTTCATAGCAGAAATCTCAGCAAACCATTGCGGAAACTTTAAATTAGCAAAGAATTTAATTAAATGTGCTTATGTAAATGGTGCTGATGCTGTAAAACTTCAAACCTATACTGCTAATACAATGACATTAAAATCTAATAAAAAGTATTTCAAAATTAAACAGGGTTTGTGGAAAGGTTATACGCTTTGGGATTTATACAATAAAGCACACACTCCATTAAAATGGCATAAAGAACTTTTTAAATATGGAAAATCTTTAGGTATAAAAGTATTTAGTACACCATTTGATGATACTGCTGTTGATTTTTTAGAAAAATTAAAGTGTCCAATATATAAAATTGCCTCATTTGAAATGACTGATTTGAATTTAGTTAAAAAGGTATCTCAAACCAAAAAACCTATCATAATATCTACAGGAATGGCAAACTTAGAAGAAATTGAAACAACTATTAAAGTAGCAAAAAAAAATGGAGCAAAAAACATTACTCTATTGTATTGTGTCAGTAATTATCCATCATCAATTAGTGATTTTAATTTAAACAATATCAAAATTTTAAAAGACAAATTTAAATGTAGAGTAGGGATTTCAGACCACTCGACAGATAATAGAGTTGCTATTGCTGCTATCGCTAGTGGGGCAGAAGTTATTGAAAAACATATCGCTTTAGATAATCAAAAAAAAGGTTTTGATATTGATTTTTCATTGAAAGGAAAAGAAATTAAGAAATTAAGAGATGATATTGATGTTGCTTTTAAACTTTTAGGTAAGAATAGTTTTTTTAGAAATAAAAGTGAAAATAAATCTAAAATTTTTAGAAGGTCAATATTTACAACTAAGAATATAAAAAAAGGTGAAAAGTTTACTAAAGATAATATAAGAGTTATTAGACCTGGTTACGGTTTAATGCCTAAATACTTCAATAAAATTTTAAATAAAAGGTCTCCAGTAAATATTTCTAAAGATGAACCATTAAAACCTATTGTATTAAAGAATTTATATTAGGATTTCTAAACCCTACTCTCCACATATCGTCTAATTAAGTTTTCGACTATAAATGAGTAGGGGCGTTCTGTTGCCAGGTGCCCCGAACTTTGTACCATTATTTGCTAATAATTAATTTAATCATTTTTTGAGCATATCGCTGTATAAGAATATTCTAGTCTATGTGAAATATGCTCGACTTTAAAATTTGCACTTTTAAGATCGTTTTCTAATTCTTCTTTTGTAAAATATTTAGCAAAAGATGGATTTAACTGGTCAAAGATAACATAACTTCTGTGCTTGAATGACCATTTATTAAATGCACCAAGAAAATATTTTTTTAATGGTAATGAGATAAAGTTACATAAATATCCATAAGGATAAGTTAGTATAGTTAAAATCTTTGATAATATTCTTAAAGTAAAATCTGGTAGTAAAATTGTCACTCTTCTTAAATTGTTAAAAATAAATAGATACAATTCATTTCCTTCCTTTCCATATACCCAAATTATAAATCTACCGTTCTTTTTTAGTGATTTTTGTATTTTTTTTAAAACTTCTCGATATTCTGGTATATGGTGTATTACCCCTATAGAAAATACATAATCAAATTTGTTTTCAAAATTAATATCTTGTCCTTTAATATTAAAAAATTCAACTTTGTTGGATTTTATATTCTTTTTTGCAACCTCTATAGCTGCAGATGGTTCAATTCCAAAAATTTTATTTGGATTGTATTTAAGTAGGTTATTAGATATTCTTCCACTTCCAACTCCAATTTCAGCAATTTCTTTTTCTTTAATTAGATTTAAATCAAACGGATGAACAATTTCCTCTAGTAATTTAATGCTACCCCAATTTCCATTGATATCTCCATCAATAGTAAACTGTTCACCAAAATCTTGATAACTTTCTTTATGATCAATTTTCATTAACTTTTAAAGTTTAAATTTAACATATTTTAAATATTTTTCCCTCTTAAGGGGGCGTTCTGTTTCCCGGCAATAGATTAGAAATTAGCATATTTGCTTACTTAATCAAACTTCTTCGTTGAAAACTTCGTTGATAGGTCTCCTTATTTTGTCCAAGGTTTGCCTTTTGACTTCGTTGAAAAACCTCAGGGGTTAGATTACTCTTACTTTATGAAAAAACTATCTCTATATTTCTTTCTTGGTTTATTTATATTTAATTCTGCTTACGCAGAAGTTTATTATTGCACTGATGGAGCGATTACAGGGTTTAATAGTAAAAAAGATAGTTACGGGACTTACAGTGAAGACTCGGTTTATTTTAAACCACAAAGATTTACTGCACATATAAATTTTGAAAAATTACAATTTGGTACCAAGGAACTTTCTGAATTTTTGCAAATTAAAAGAGATGACGGCACCACACTTTTTGCTGCCACTTGTGAGTGGGGTTTTGGTCAAACTCATATGGGTTGTGTTAGTAATAATAAGACTGATCTATTTTCAATAAGAGTAGAAAATTTGGAGTATGTTAGGTCAAAAAATTTTGGTGGTGGAGATAGTATTTTAATTGCTTATGGAAAATGTGAAAAATTTTAAGTAGGGGGCGTTCTGTTGCCAGGTGCCCCAAAACCCCGTTTGCTTAATTAACAAAGTTAATTAGGCAGCAAGTGCGTAACTTTCGTTAGCAATTATAAATAGCCCTTTTCGGAGGTACAATTCCGAACGAAAGAACAGCCTTTAGTCATCCGTCGAATCTAGTTCACCCCCATAAGTTGAAAATGGTGGAGGTGGTGGGTACTGCCCCCACGTCCGCAATGGTTATTACGAAATTCGTTTATCGTCATAGTTGGAAAACCAACATGATTAATATAAAAGTAATTCTGAAAGATTCAATAAATTATTCATGAAATTAACTAAAGAACAACAACAGGAAATTAAAGATCAACAATCTCAAGAAAATAAAACAAAAAGAGTCACTGTTGCAGAATTAGAAAATATTCTATATGAGGCAATTCCCATTTTAGATCATGGTTTTATTAGAGTGATTGATTATATGGGAGATGATACGTCAATAGTTCAAGCAGCAAGAGTTTCTTACGGTAAGGGTACTAAAAAAGTTTCAACTGACTCCGGGTTAATAAAATATTTAATGAGGCACTGGCATAGTACTCCATTTGAAATGTGTGAAATTAAATATCACGTTAAACTTCCAATTTTTATTGCAAGGCAATGGATTAGGCACAGAACTGCGAATGTAAATGAATATTCTGCAAGATATTCAATTTTAGACAAGGAATTTTATTTACCGTCCTTAGAAAATTTAGCTGCACAATCTCAAAGTAATAGACAGGGTAGAGGTGACGTTCTTACAGGAGAGCAAGCAAAAAAAGTTCTAGACTTATTAAAGAAGGATGCTGAACAAACCTATGATAACTATGAAACTATGCTTAATGAAAGATATGATGGCTCAGTAATAGATGAAAAACAAGTTGGTTTAGCTAGAGAGCTTGCAAGAATGAATTTAACATTAAATACTTACACCCAGTGGTATTGGAAAACAGATCTTTTAAATTTAATGAATTTTTTAAGATTAAGAGCAGATCATCATGCTCAATTTGAGATTAGGGCTTACGCAGATGTTATGCTTGATACTGTAAAAAAATGGGTTCCAATTACCTATGAAGCTTTTATGGATTATAGAGTAGGTGGTACAGAAATCTCGTCTAAAGGTAAGAAAGTGATTCAAAAGTTAATAAGTGGAGAAAAAGTGGATATTGATAAATCAGGATTATCAAAAAGAGAATGGAATGAGCTTATGTCTGTTTTAGAACTTAAAGATAAATTGATTTAATTTTTTTAGCTATGTCTAAATAAATCTGAGATATTTCATTCTCTGGATTACTTTCGACAATAGGTTTTCCTTGATCTCCGGACTTACCAACTTCAGGATTAATTGGTATTTCAGCTAAAAATTCTTTATTATATTCTTCCGCTGTTCTTTTAACTCCACCTTCTCCAAAAATTGCATATTTTTTTCCATCATCTCCGGTAAAAGAGCTCATATTATCTATAAGACCTAAAATTTTTACCCCAAGCTTATCAAACATTTTTATTCCTCTTTTAACATCTAAAAGAGCTACTTCTTGTGGGGTAGATACTATGATTGCTCCATTCATTTCGATGCCTTGAGAAAAAGTTAATTGAGTATCACCAGTTCCAGGTGGCATATCTACAATTATAAAATCTAAATCTTTCCAATTTACTTTTTGAACGAATGTTTTAATTGCACTTGTCACCATTGGACCTCTCCATATCATTGGAGTTTTTTCATCTGTCAGAAAACCTATAGACATACATTGAATATCGTATTTAACTATAGGCTCCAACTTTTGACCATCACTCTTTGGTTTCTCATTTATCCCAAACATTTTAGGTATAGAAGGTCCATATATGTCAGCATCTAACAACCCAACTTTACAGCCGATTTGTTTTAATGCTAGAGCAAGGTTTGTTGCAAAAGTTGACTTTCCAACTCCACCTTTAGCACTTGAAATTGCAATAGTGAATTTTGTTCCATTAATTGGCTTTCTTTCTGCTGATTTTCGACTTAATTTTTTTCGCATTGCGTCACTTAATTCTGGCTTTTCTTTAGGCATAATGTGATCTTACCTTGTTTTTCAGCATAAAGACATTATATAGATTGCCAGTATGTCAGATGATTTTAGACAAAGCGGTGGAAGTCCTTGGGGCAAGCCCCCAGGAGGAGGAAGCGGAAATGGTTCAGGTAGAGGACCGACACCTCCAGATGTCGATAAAATTATACGAGAATTTCAAGAAAAACTTAAAAAGTTTTTACCAGGAGGAAGTTCCTCTGGTGGAAAACAAGCTATCTTAGTTTTACTTATTTTAGGTTTTGTTTGGTTGGCAAGCGGTCTTTACAGAGTATTGCCAGATGAACAAGGCGTAGTATTAAGATTTGGAAAATTTGTAAAAACTACTCAACCAGGATTAAATTATCATATTCCTTTTCCCGTTGAGTCTGTACTTACTCCAAAGGTTACAAAAGTGAACAGAATAGATATAGGTTTTAGGTCTGAGAGGGATAGTGGATTTTCTTCTCAAGGTGGTGTTGCTGATGTTCCACAAGAAAGCTTAATGTTAACTGGTGATGAAAATATTGTGAATATAGACTTTTCTGTTTTTTGGGTAATTAAAGATGCTGGAAATTTTTTATTTAAAATTCAAGATCCAGAGGGCACCGTAAAAGCTGCAGCAGAAACTGCAATGAGAGAAGTTATTGCTCGATCAAATATTCAACCTATTCTTACAGAGGGAAGATCTTTAATAGAAACTGATACACAAGAGATTATTCAAAAAATTTTAGATGAATACACAAGTGGTATTCAAATCACTCAAGTCCAAACGCAAAAAGCTGATCCACCAGATCAAGTAATTGACGCTTTTAGAGATGTGCAAGCAGCAAGAGCTGATATGGAAAGATCCAAGAACGAGGCTGAAGCATATGCAAATGATGTTATACCAAGAGCTCGAGGGGAAGCAGCTAAAATATTACAAGCTGCTGAAGCGTATAAAAAAGAAGTTGTTGCAAAAGCAGAAGGTGAAGCAAGTAGATTTTTAGCAATTTATAATGAGTACAAAAATGCTAAATCAGTAACACAAGAAAGAATGTATTTAGAAACTATGGAAAAAGTTTTAGCAGACATAGATAAAGTAATCATTGAAAAGAATGCTGGATCGGGTGTAGTGCCATATTTACCATTACCTGAATTAAAAAAGAAAGTGACTAATTAAATTATGAATATGGGAAAAATTATTGCTGGTATTAGTGTTGCAATAGCTGCAACATTATTCTTTTCAATTTTTATTGTGAAAGAAGTAAATCAAGCTATTGTTTTACAGTTTGGTGATCCAAAAAGAATAATTGTAAAACCAGGTTTAAATTTTAAAATTCCGTTTATTCAAAACGTAGTTTTTTTAGATAAAAGAATTTTAAATTTAGATACTCCACCAGAGGAAGTTATTGCATCAGATCAAAAAAGATTAATCGTAGATGCTTTTGCAAGATTCCAAATAGTGGATCCTTTAAAATTTTATATTTCTGTTGGTAATGAGCGGGTAGCTAGATCAAGATTGGCAACAATTATTAATTCAAGAATTAGAAATGTTTTAGGTCAACAAGAACTTCAAACTTTGTTATCAGAAGATAGAACAAAGCAAATGGCTTTAATTCAAGAAGGAGTTAATAATGAAGCCGAAAACTTTGGGATTAAAATCAATGATGTAAGAATTAAAAGAGCTGATCTTCCTCAGGCAAACAGTGATGCAATTTTTAGAAGAATGCAAACTGAAAGAGAAAGAGAGGCAAAAGAATTTAGAGCAAGAGGTGCGGAGATGGCAGTAACAATCACTTCTACAGCAGACAAAGAAGTAACAGTGATTTTAGCTGACGCACAAAAAAAATCAGAGATTATGAAAGGTGAAGGTGACGGTAAAAGAAATAATATATTTGCAAGCGCCTTTGGACAAGATCCAGAGTTTTTTGCATTTTACCGAGCAATGCAAGCGTACGAAAAAGCTTTGATAGGAGGTGAAACTTCATTGATTTTATCACCTGACAGCGAGTTTTTTAAATTTTTTGGAAACATTAAGCAGCCTCAATCAAATTAAAAATTAATGCGTGAATTGATCATTGCTTTTGGTCTATTCTTATTTATTGAAGGCGTATTATATGCCATATTTCCATCAAAAATGAAAAGTATGTTAAAAAAATTGGAACTAATTCCCTCAGGTCAACTTAGAACCGGTGGATTAGTTTTTGCAATAATAGGATTTGTGATTGTTTATTATGCGAAGATTTAAAAAAAAAATAAGAATATTTTTTATCTCAATCTTGTTGTTGTGCAATAACTCACTTACCTCTTTTTCAAAGGAGATACCAGGATCATTCGCTGATTTAGCAGAAAAATTAATGCCATCAGTCGTTAATATTTCGACTACCACAACTGTTACCACTCAATCTAATCCCTTTCCATTTCAATTTCCGCCTGGCTCACCATTTGAGGACATGTTTAAAGAATTTGGAGCTCCACAGGAAAGAAAGTCTGCTGCTCTAGGTTCAGGTTTTATTATAGATGAAAAAGGAATAGTGATTACTAATAACCACGTAATCCAGGATGCAGAGGATATCATAGTAAGAGTTAACGGTGACAAAGAGTTTAAAGCTGAGGTAATTGGAGCAGATCCTCTTTCTGATATAGCTGTTTTAAAATTAAATTCTAATGAGAAATTCATTCCAGTTAAATTTGGAAACTCTGATAAAGCAAGAATTGGTGATTGGGTAATTGCAATTGGCAATCCTTTTGGATTTGGTGGAACTGTTACATCTGGAATAATTTCAGCAAGAAATCGTTCATTAGGCTTAACTCGATATGAAGATTACATACAAACAGATGCATCAATTAATTCAGGAAATTCTGGTGGTCCACTTTTTGATTTAAATGGAGATGTAATTGGAATCAACACAGCAATTCTTGGAAGAAGTGGTTCTATTGGAATTGGTTTTGCAATACCATCTAATAGTGCAAAAATTGTAATAGATCAGCTGGTAAAATTTGGTGAAACTAAAAGAGGTTGGTTAGGTGTTAGAATTCAGGATGTTACAAAAGAGATTGCAGATGTTGAAAATTTAGATGAGCCTAGAGGTGCATTAGTTGCTAGTGTTGCTGATAATAGTCCTTCACAAAAAGCTGGTGTAAAGGCAGGTGATATCATACTTGAATTTAATGGTGAAAAAATAAAAGAGATGAAAGAACTTCCAACAATCGTTGCTAGAACAGAAGTTGGAAAAAATGTGAAAGTAAAAATTTGGCGAAATAAAAAAGAGATAATCAAAACGATCACACTTGGTAGACTAGAAACTTCAGAAGACTTTAAAGTTGCTGAGAAAAAAACTTCACCAAAGGAGACTTCAATAGATGAACTAAAAATAAACGTAAGGTTGATTAATAAAGAAGATATTAAAAGTAGAAATTTACCAAACCAGACATCAGGATTGGTAATTACTAAAATTGAAAATGATAGTCCGCTCAAAGGATCTATTGAATTAAATAGTATTATTTTAGAGGCTCAAAAGAAAAAAATAAGATCAATCGAGGACTTATCTAAAGTTGTAAATAATGTTTTGAAAAGTGATCAAAAAACAATTTTATTGGTTATTTATAATAGTCAAAATCAAAGAAGATATATTGGTGTTAAATTGAATTAATTTATGGATTTAAAATCCAAAATTATTTTAATCTATGGACCCACGGCATCAGGAAAATCAGAATTCGCAGTAAAACTTGCAAAAAAAATTAAGGGTGAAATTATAAACGCTGATAGTATGCAAGTATATAAAGAGCTTAAGATTTTATCTGCTAGACCATCTAAAAAAGATTACAAAAAGATTAAGCATCATTTATATGGATTTCAATCTGTAAAAAAAAATTACTCATCAGGAGATTGGCTGAAAGCTGCAAAAAAAAAAATTTCTGACATTAAAAAGAGAAAGAATGTTCCAATAATAGTTGGGGGAACTGGTTTATATTTTAAAACGTTAACTGATGGGATAGTTAATATTCCGAAAATTCCAATCCAAATAAGAGAAAAAGTTAGGAAATTGAATAGTTCTATGGGTAATAAAGTTTTTCTGAAAAAATTAAAAAAACTTGATCCAAAAATTCAAGATTACATCAATCCGTCTGATACTCAAAGATTAATAAGAGCTTATGAAGTTAAATTATTTACCAAAAAAACATTACTTGAGTGGTTTAAGGCAACTAAATCAATTTTTGAAGATAAAGATTTTTATAAAATCTACATCGATTACCCAAGGGATATTTTAATAAATAAGATACACAACCGTGCTAAAGACATGATCAATAAAGGCGCCATTTTAGAGGCTAAAAAATTTCTGAACATGAAGGTTTCAAAAAAAAGAACTGCAACTAAAGCAATAGGCTTAATTGAAATTAAAGACTTCATTGATAAAAAAATTGAAATTAATGAGGTTATTGAGAGAATATCTATAAAGACTAGGCAATACGCTAAAAGACAGGTTACTTGGGGCAGAGGAAATATGATGGATTGGAACAAAATCAGGCATACTAGGCTGAACAAATTTCTTAAAAATATTTAGATATTTTTTTACTTTACCTTGACCAATAAGCACAACTTCAGCTAGATTGCTTAAATGTCTAAATTATATTCAGGAGCTGAAATTGTTTTTAAATGTCTTGAGGATCAAGACGTCGAATTTATTTTTGGTTATCCTGGGGGTGCAGTTCTTCCAATTTATGATGAATTAAAAAATCATTCTTCTATAAAGCATATATTAGTTAGACACGAACAAGGTGCTGGTCATGCAGCCGAGGGTTATGCGAGGTCATCTGGTAAACCAGGTGTTGTTCTAGTTACTTCTGGACCGGGAGCTACAAATGTAGTTACAGCCTTGACTGATGCTTATATGGACTCGGTACCATTAGTATGTATCTCAGGACAAGTACCAACACATTTGATAGGAACAGACGCTTTTCAAGAGTGTGACACAACAGGAATTACTAGACCATGTACAAAACATAATTGGTTAGTAAAGGATATCAAGGAATTGTCAAAAACTCTTCATGAGGCATTTAGAGTTGCAACAACAGGAAGACCAGGTCCAGTTTTAGTAGATATTCCAAAAGATATTCAATTCGCAAAAATCAAATATATGAAACCAAAAAAAGAAAAAAAATCTAATGGAAAATTGCATAGCAATTTTTCTCAAGAAGAAATTAATGAATTAGTTGACTTAATTGCGAAAGCAAAAAAACCTGTAGTTTACACTGGTGGTGGAGTTATAAACTCAGGTCCAGAAGCAAGTGAGTCGTTAAGAGAATTTGTGCGAATGATTGGTTTTCCGATTACTTCAACATTACAAGGGTTGGGAGCTTTTCCTGGAGATGATAATCAGTTTATAGGTATGCTTGGTATGCATGGAACTTATGAAGCAAATAATGCTATGCATGATTGTGATTTATTAATAAATATTGGAGCAAGATTTGATGATAGAATTACTGGAAAGATAGACGAATTTTCTCCGAAATCTAAAAAAGTTCATATTGATATTGACCCATCTTCGATAAATAAAATAATTAAAGTTGATTTAGCAATCGTGGGTGATGTGAATGAGGTTCTTAAAGCAGCAGTTAAAACCATTAGTCAAAAAAAAAATGGTTTTAAAAATTCAAATAAACAAAATGTTTCTAAATGGTGGGAAAAAATTGAAAAATGGAGAGAAAAAGACTCACTCGGTTTTATAAATAGCAAAGAATCTATTAAACCTCAGCATGCGGTGCAAAGATTATACGAATTAACAAAAAATCAAGACACGTTCATTACTACAGAAGTCGGTCAACATCAGATGTGGGCTGCACAACATTATAAATTTAATAAACCAAATAGATGGATGACATCTGGTGGTCTCGGAACAATGGGATATGGTCTTCCAGCTGCAGTAGGTGTTCAAATTGCGCATCCTGATAAGCTTGTTATTGATATTGCTGGTGAAGCATCAGTGCTAATGACTATGCAAGAGATGTCAACAGCAGTCCAGTATAATTTGCCAATTAAGATATTTGTTTTGAATAATCAATATATGGGAATGGTAAGGCAATGGCAGGAATTACTTCATGAAAAAAACTATTCTGAGAGTTATTCAGAAGCATTGCCAGATTTTGTAAAATTAGCAGAAGCATATGGGTGTAAAGGAATTAAAGCTGATAATCCAGATGAATTAGACCTTAAAATAAAAGAAATGTTAGATCATAAAGGTCCAGTAATTTTTGATTGTAGAGTTGACCCTAATGAAAATTGCTTTCCGATGATACCATCAGGAAAACCTCACAATCAGATGATTTTAGGTCCAAATGATAAAGAAGATAATAAAATTACAGGTAAAGGAAAAGCCTTAGTTTAATGTCGAACCCCAAATCAGCTTATAATATTCCAACAAAAAAAAGTAAATCTGGTACACATATTATTGTAGTCTGGGTAGATAATGAAGCTGGAGTGCTTGCAAGAGTAGTCGGATTATTTTCTGGCAGAGGTTATAATATAGAATCTCTCGCTGTTGCAGAGGTTGATGCAACGAAAAATATATCAAGAATTACTATTGTAACGACTGGAACACCTCAAGTAATTGATCAAATTAAACTACAATTAAAGAAATTAGTCCCAGTTCACAAAGTTGCGGACTTTAAAAGAGAAGATAAAAATGTCATTTTCAAGGAAATGGCTTTGCTTAAAGTTGTAGGAAATAGAAGTAAAATTGACAAGTGTCTTAAAGCTTGCAAAACTTTTAATCCAGTAATATTAGATAAAACAAAAAAATCTGTAGTAATTCAAATTACTGCACTGCGTAGAGAAATAGATAAAATGAATAAAAAACTAAAGTCAAATGGACTTGTAAGCACATCAAGAACAGGTGCAATAGCTATGACTAGAGGTTCTGAAATATTCAAATAAATTTATTAAAGGAGAATAAAATGAAAATGTTTTATGAAAAAGATACAGACAGCAATCTTGTTAAAGATAAAAAAATAGCAATTTTTGGTTATGGTAGTCAAGGTCATGCACATGCATTAAATTTAAAAGATAGTGGTGTAAAAGAAGTTGTTGTGGCTTTAAGAGATGGATCATCAAGTATACCAAAAGCTGAATCGAAAGGATTAAAAGTAATGAATTTATCTGATGCAGCAGAATGGGCAGATATTGTAATGATATTAACTCCAGACGAATTACAAGCTTCAATCTACAAAAACCATATTGAACAAAGAGTAAAAGAAGGATCATCAATAGCCTTTGCACATGGGTTAAATGTTCATTACGATTTAATAAAAGCGAGAAAAGATTTAGATGTTTTTATGGTTGCTCCAAAAGGACCTGGTCATTTAGTAAGAAGTGAATATGAAAAAGGTGGTGGTGTACCATGTTTATTTGCAGTACATCAAAATGGATCAGGTAAAGCGAGAGATCTTGCGATGTCTTATGCCTCAGCAATTGGCGGAGGTAGATCTGGCATTATTGAAACAACTTTTAAAGATGAAGTAGAAACAGACTTATTTGGTGAACAAACTGTTTTATGTGGAGGATTAGTTGAACTTATAAAAAATGGATATGAAACATTAGTTGAAGCTGGTTATGAACCTGAGATGGCATATTTTGAAACTGTTCATGAAGTGAAATTAATTGTAGATCTTATTTACGAGGGTGGAATTGCTAATATGAACTATTCAATATCAAATACAGCTGAATATGGTGAATATCAAACCGGACCAAAAATAATAAATAAAGAGGAAACAAAAAAAAGAATGAAAGAAGCACTGGCTGATATTCAATCAGGAAAATTTACCAAAGCATGGATGGATGAATGCAAAAATGGACAGAAAAATTTTTTAGCCACCAGGGCAAAATTAGCCGAACACCCAGTGGAAAAAGTCGGAGCTAATTTAAGAGCAATGATGCCATGGATTGGTAAGAAAAAATTAGTGGATAGTGATAAGAAGTAATTTCTTGTTCCAAATTGGGTAAATTAAGCTGATTTATTTTGCAATCTAAACGATAGGTTGTATATTTCTTGAAAGATAATTTTATGTCTGAAAAAGAAAAAGTTTATATTTTTGATACAACAATGAGAGATGGTGAACAATCACCGGGCGCTTCTATGAGCGTTGAGGAAAAAATTCAAATCTCAAGAGTTTTCGATGAAATGGGTATCGATATTATTGAGGCTGGCTTTCCAATTTCATCACCAGGAGATTTTGAAGCAGTTACTGCGATAAGTAAAAGTATAAAAAATTCAGTTCCTTGTGGATTAGCTCGAGCAACTAAAAAAGATATAGATGCTTGCCATGAGTCTTTAAAATTCGCAAAAAGATTTAGGATTCACACATTTATTTCTACTAGTCCTGTTCATATGAAACATAAACTTAACATGACTGATGAACAAGTATTAGGTGCAATTAAAGAAAGTGTTACTTACGCAAAAAAATTCACAGATGATGTTGAATGGTCATGTGAGGATGGCACAAGAACTAATCTAGATTTTATGTATAGAACAATTGAGTTAGCAATAAAATGTGGTGCCACGACAATTAATATTCCAGATACTGTTGGTTATTCTATACCTGAGGAATTCGCTAAAACTATTAATCTTATTAAAAATAATGTTCCTAATATTGATAAAGCAATTATTTCTGCTCATTGTCATAATGATTTAGGATTAGCTGTTGCGAATGCATTATCTGGATTATCAGCAGGAGTAAGGCAAATTGAATGCACAATTAATGGTATTGGCGAGAGAGCTGGTAATGCAGCTCTGGAGGAAATAGTTATGGCGATAAAAACTAGGGATGATCTATTACCTTATCAAACCGGTATTAAAACAGAATTAATCAGCAAAGCATCTAAAATTGTCTCAAATGCGACCGGGTTTCCAGTCCAGTTTAATAAAGCTATTGTTGGAAAAAATGCTTTTGCCCACGAGTCTGGAATTCATCAAGATGGAATGCTTAAAAATAGGGAAACATATGAAATAATGACTCCAGAAAGTGTGGGAGTAAAAAAAACTTCTTTGGTAATGGGTAAACACTCGGGTAGACATGCATTTAAAGACAAATTAAGTGATCTTGGATATACAGATGTAACTGATGATGTTGTGCAAGCAGCTTTTGGAAAATTCAAAATTTTAGCCGATAAAAAAAAACATATCTATGATGAGGATATTGTTGCTTTAGTTGATGATAGTTTAATTATAGATAATAAAATTAATGCTATCAATCTTAAATCTCTAAAAGTTTTTGCTGGTACAGGAGAGCCACAAAGAGCAGATATGACGTTGGATGTTTTTGGAGAGATTAAGAAAACCACTCAAACAGGAGATGGTCCTGTTGATGCAATTTTTAAATGTATAAAAGAACTTTATCCACATGATGTGAAATTATCTTTATATCAAGTTCATGCTGTTACAGAAGGAACAGATGCACAAGCGACTGTAAGTGTAAAAATTGAGGAAAATGATCGTACTACTGTTGGACAGTCTGCTGATACTGATACTTTAGTAGCATCAGCAAATGCATACTTAAATGCATTAAATAAAATGTTAATTAAAAGAGAAAAAAAATCACTTTACAAAAATATTGAACATCAAAAAATTAAAGGAGGAGTATAATGGGAATATTTGAGAGGATTAAAAAAGTCTGGAGCCAAGATATGGCGATAGATTTAGGAACTGCCAATACCTTGGTTGTTGTAAAAGGACAAGGAGTGGTTTTAAATGAACCATCTGTTGTTGCTATTGTCGATCAAGCTGGGAAAAAACAGGTTCTAGCGGTTGGTGATGAAGCTAAAACCATGTTAGGAAGAACACCCGGCAATATTCAAGCTATACGACCTTTAAGAGACGGTGTTATTGCAGATTTTATTGTAACTGAGGAAATGATCAAACACTTTATAAAGAAAGTTCATAAAGGAAGTACCTTTGCAAATCCTAGAATTTTAATTTGTGTACCAACTGGATCAACCCCTGTTGAGAGAAAAGCTATACAAGATAGTGCGCTAGCAGCAGGTGCGAGAAGAGTTCAATTGATCGAGGAACCAATTGCGGCAGCAATAGGAGCGAACTTACCTATATCAGAAGCGACAGGATCAATGGTTGTTGATATTGGTGGTGGAACAAGTGAAATCGCAGTTATGTCATTAGGAGGACTAGTTTATTCTAAATCATTAAGGGTAGCAGGAGACTCAATGGATGCAGCGATGGTGAACTACATGAGAAGAGAGTACAACTTGATGATCGGAGATAGCACCGCTGAAAAAATTAAAAAAGAAATTGGAACAGCAATACCAACTAACAATAATACATATGCAGTTAAAGGACGAGATTTAAGATCAGGAACTCCTAAAGAAGTAAATATTACTGAAGAGGATACTGCAGAAGCCTTAAACGATATTTTAAAACAGATGGTTAATGGTATTAAGGATGCATTAGAAAGTACTCCACCAGAATTATCAGCTGACCTTGTAGATATGGGTCTAGTTCTGACTGGAGGTGGAGCTTTGTTAAAAAATATTGATAAGCGTTTTTCAAAAGAGACAGGCTTGCCAGTACATATAGCTGATGACCCATTGTCATGTGTTGCAGTTGGAACAGGTAAAGCTTTAGATCAAGAGCAAACATTTTCTACTATGCTGACTGAATATTAAAAGATGGCCTCTAGCAGAGATGATTTCATAATTGCAATTCGATCTGCTTTTTTAAAAAAAAGCACTCAACAGAAATTTTCATTATTAACGCTAGTTTTTGTATCTATTTTTACAATTATTTTATCTAGTTTTGATTTTAAGTTTATAAGGTATTTAAAAGCTGGAATTAGTGAAGCTGTATATAGATCCTCTTTTATTGTCTCAATACCTGAAAATTTTTTAAAAAATACATTTTTTGAAATAAAAGAATATTCAACTTTTTTTCAAAATTATAAATCAAACAAAGAAGAGCTTAATGAGCTAAAGTCTAAAAGCATTTCAGATCAAATAACTCAATATGAAAATAAAGAATTAAAAGAGCTTATAAATAATTATACTTTAAGTTCAGACAAACTACTAGCTAAAATAATCGTTGATCATGATAGTCCATACTTAAAAAGTATTATTATTAATAAAGGTAGTAAGGATAATATCAAAATCGGAACTAATATTTATGATAGATCTTATTTAGTCGGTAGGGTAGTTGAAGTAAATTATAAAACATCAAGAGTTTTATTATTATCCGATCTTAATTCCAACGTTCCTGTAACAATAGCTCCACAAAATATTCAAGCAATAATAACAGGCACAGGTGAAAATTATGGAGAAATAAAATATATTAAAGAGGGTATTTTAAACTTAATTTTAGAGGATAGTATTGTTTATACATCAGGCACTGGCGCAATTTTTAAAAGTGGCATTCCTATCGGAAGAATTGATGTAGCTGACACAGGAAATTCAAAAAAATTCAAAGTAGATTTTTACAGTGATTTTGGCCAATTAAAATATGTTTTTGCTGAATTAGTTACTAAAACTGAGATTAAAAACGAAGATCAACAAGCTGAAATAGATGATACACAAAAAATCAATACTACTGATACAAAATTACAAATATTAGAAGATGAAAAAAAAATTATTGAACAAACTAATTTAAAATTAAAAGATGAAAATGAATCATTAAAAATCACAATTAACAACTTAAATAAACAAAATGTAGACTTTAGAAATGAACTTTACGATCAAAAACAAATAATTGCTCAATATAATATTGATTTAGATGAAATTGAGTTTTTAAGACTAAATTTAAAATTTGGTCATCAATGTCGTAAGTCTTTTTTAAATAATGATGGTTTTGAAGTAGGGACTTTGGAATATAAAAGTTGTGTAATGAGTAAAGGACAGATTAATGACTAAATTTAAATCAAAAGGATTATATTTCAAATTCTACACCTTTCTACCAATAATAGCATTATTTATTTCTGTGTTAAACGAATTTGACTTAAACTATTTAAAGCTTAAATACTTTTCTTTCAATTTTCCTTTTATCTTAATTTTTTTCTTTACATTAAAAGATTTTAAGAATTTTGACTACTTATTGGTTTTCTTAGCAGGCTTAATTAATGATACTGTTGTTGGATTGCCTTTAGGAATTAGTAGTTTATCGTATATATTAATTTGTATTGCAACATCTTACCTAAGAAATATTACCATAAGACCTAATCCAATAAAAGATTGGTTCTATTTTTTATTTATAATAAGTTTGATAAATTCAATGAATTATTCAATTTTGTCTTTATTTTTTTCTTATGATCTTTTACTTTTAAGCTATCTAGTAAATATTTTTTTTACTTTTATACTGTATATGTTTTTCACTTATTTATTCAAATACTATCTAAAGGGTTTAAATGATTAATTCATCAAGTGATAATGTAAAAAAATTAAATTCAATTAATCGTAGAATGTTCATAACGGGATCACTAAAGTTTTTTATAATGATTGGAATTGTGAGTAGGTTGTTCTTTCTTCAAGTTAAAGAAAATAAGAAATATCTTACACTATCGGACAAGAATAGAATTAGAGAATGGAAATTGGCTCCTGTTAGAGGAGAATTTCACGACTATTTTGGCAATGTTATAGCCGGTAACTTTGAAGCCTATCAGTTACATGTGATACCCGAGCAAGTAGAAAATTTCAAATATGTTATCTATAGGCTTAAAGATTTATTAGAGTTATCTGACACAGAGTTTAAAAAAGTTTTAAAAAGAAAAAAAGAAATTAAACCTTGGGAAACTTTGATAGTTTCAAATAATTTAAGTTGGGATAAATTCTCAAAAATAAACAACCATTTGTATGACTTAAATGGAGTAAAACCTGTTATTTCTATCTCAAGAAATTATCCTTTTAATGATAATTTTACTCATATTATCGGTTATGTTAGTCAAGCAAATGAGCAGGATATTGAAAATACAGAACTAATAAAAAAGAATTTTGTACCTGGTCTTAAAGTTGGAAAAATTGGATTAGAAAAATCTTTTGAAGAAAAATTAATTGGAACTAATGATATTGAGAGATATGAAGTAAACGCATATGGTAGACGAATAAGTCAACTTGAGTTTCAAAAAGGTAAAAAAGGTAAAACTCTAAAACTTACAGTTGATACAGAAATCCAAAAATTAGCAAATGAGCTATTACAAGACAAAGCAGGATCTATATGTGTAATGGATATTTTTACTGGTGAAGTTATTGCTATGCATTCTTCTCCCTCATTTGACCCCAATCTATTTGTTTTTGGAATAAGTCAAGACAATTGGCAATTAATCCGTAATGACCCAATGAAGCCACTATTGAACAAAACTTTGCAAGGTAAATATTCTCCAGGCTCAACATTAAAACCCATTGTGGCTTTATCTGCGTTAGAAAATGGAATTATAAACACAAGTTTTACAGTTAGATGCACAGGAAAAACTGAGATGTATGATCAAACCTATCATTGCTGGAAAAAAGAAGGTCATGGATATGTAAGTCTTAGAAACGCAATGAAGATGTCATGTGATACTTATTTTTATGAGATAGCAAGGAAACTTGGAGTAGATAAATTAAGCGAAACAGCAAAAAAATTTGGATTAGGAAAAAAAGTTTTTGATAATTTATTCGAAATTGAAAAAGATGGATTGATTCCTAATACTCAATGGAAAAAAAATACTTTAGGTAAAGGATGGTTATTAGGAGAAACAATTATTACTGGAATAGGCCAAGGATATATTCAAACTACTCCAATACAATTATGCCTAATGACAGCACAAATAGCAAATGGTGGACACAAAATATATCCAAAAATAATTATAGATGATGAAGATAAATTAAAGCCAAGAGATTATTACACTCCCCTTTATAAAAATTCTAAAAATATAAAGATTATTCAAGATGCGATGTTTGGCTCTACCAATGAGGTAATGGGAACTTCTTATCGATCAAGAATTGATAATCCAAAATATCAATTTGCTGGTAAAACAGGTACAGCTCAAGTTAAAAAAATTACTGAGAGAGAAAGAGAGCTAGATTTAAAAACTTCTGAAATTCCTTATGAGCAAAGAGATCACGCTTTGTATATTGCTTATGGCCCATATGTTAATCCAAGATATGCACTAAGTATTGTTGTGGAGCATGGCGGCAATGGAAGCACAACTGCTGCTCCTATGGCAAAGAAATTATTTAAACTTATTATTGATCGACATGAAATAAGACAGTCAATAAACGATAAAAAATACTTGGAGATTTAAATGTATCAGCATACCAGACTAACAAATAATAACTCCAC
The DNA here is from genome assembly GCA_902563555.1 of uncultured Pelagibacteraceae bacterium. Classification (GTDB taxonomy): domain Bacteria; phylum Pseudomonadota; class Alphaproteobacteria; order Pelagibacterales; family Pelagibacteraceae; genus Pelagibacter. The sequence goes on from CACEXM010000001.1 coordinate 19,078, forward strand.
ATTTTTTCAAAAATTTAGAAATTTTGATTATATTTTACTAATTTGTATTTTATTGCTCGGTTTTATCAGTTTAGCAACTATGTATTCGACTGATGGCGGAAAGATTTTATTTCATACAAAAAGTCATTTTACAAAGTTAATGATTTTTACAATGATGATGCTTTTTATTTCATTTATTAATATCAAATTTTGGTTTTCTGTCGGCTATCTATCTTACATAGTTGTGGTGGGTCTATTAGTATGGACCTATTTTTTTGGAATAACTTCTTCAGGGTCAAAAAGATGGATGAACTTATATTTTATAAATTTACAACCATCAGAACTTATGAAAATATTTATAATTTTGTGTTTGGCAAAGTATTTTCATAGAATGAAATTAGAGAATGTTAATTCTGTATATACAATTTTAACTTCACTAATAATAATTTTATTACCTATGGGTCTAGTGATAGTTCAGCCTGATTTGGGTACTTCAGTATTAATAGCTGTTAGTGGAATTGCTGTTTTGTGGTTTGCAGGAATTAATCACAAATATTTTATCTATACTATGTTAGGTTTCGTTATTTCATTACCATTTGTAATAGCTTTTTTAAAACCTTATCAAAAATTAAGGGTTTTAACTTTTCTAAACCCAGACAAAGATCCTCTAGGTGCAGGTTATCAGATTATTCAATCTAAAATTGCAGTTGGATCTGGAGGTATTTTTGGCAAAGGTTTTTTAAAAGGTACTCAAAGTTATTTAGAATTTTTGCCAGAAAAGCATACTGATTTTATATTTACTCTGTTTTCAGAAGAGTTCGGTTTTGTCGGTTCAGTGGTTCTGTTAGTAATTTATATTATTATAATTTATCGCATAGTTGCTATTGGAGCTAATTCTAGAAGTTATTTTGCTAAACTTTTTTGTTATGGTTTTGGAGCTGCTATTTTTGTTTTTATTACAATAAATATGAGCATGGTTCTAGGCTTGCTACCTATAGTTGGATCTCCATTGCCAATAATGTCTTACGGAGGTTCTTCAATGTTAGCTACCATGATTGGCTTTGGAATAGTAATGAGTGCGAAAGTGCACAACCAACAATTAATCGCCTAAGTATAATTTGTCGCTTAAGTTTTTTAAGAGAATAATTGTATATTTTTTTCATGAATAAAAATTTAAATGTTGGAATAATTGGTGCTGGTATTCAAGGTATTTCTAATGCTTTATTTTTACAAAAAAAAGGTTTTAAAGTAACCATATTTGATCGAGAAAAACCTGGCAGTCCTGTCGCTTCATATGGTAATGCTGGTCATTTTTCACCATACGCATCCTTATCGCTAAATAGAACAGATATTTTAATGGATGTACCTGCAATGTTATTAAGTTCAACTGGTCCTTTAGCTCTTAAATGGAATTATGTTCCAAAAATGATTCCTTGGTTTTTAAAATTTATCTTTAATACAACTAAAAGTAAGATGATGCATACTGCAAAAAATATGCACCAAATTTTAGATTTGGCTCTTCCCGCTTATGATGAATTATTTGAAGAAATTAGTCTCGAAAACTTAGTTGAAAATAAAGGTATTCTTTATGTTTGGAATGATAAAAATCTAAAAAGTAGAGAACTAGAAATCAAAGTAAGAGAAGAGCTAGGTGTTAAACAGCAACTCGTAGGTAAAAAAGATATACATGATTTAGAACCAAATCTTAAAAAATTTTATCATGCAGGAGTTTACTACCCATACGCAAGACATGCTAGGAATCCAAAAAAGATTTTATTAAAACTTTTTGAACTTTTTTTAGCTAAAGGCGGAAAATTTCAAAATAAGAATATTACAAATATAAATTTTGAAGAAGAGAGTCCTGTTTTGGTAAGTGAAAATGAATGTTTCAGCTGTGATAAGATTGTAATAACTTGTGGCGCTTTTTCCAAGAAACTGACTGATAAATTGGATGAAAAAATTCCATTAGATACAGAGAGAGGTTACCATGTTCATTTTAAAGATTGTGATCATCTTTTAAATAGACCAGTCATATTTCATAATAGAGGTTTCGGTATAACGCCAATGGAACAAGGATTAAGAGTAGTTGGCACTGTTGAATTTGGTGGTTTAGATAATCCTGCCTCAAAATCAAGAATTAATAATTTAATTAATAATGCAAAGTATATGTTAGGGGATCTTCCTGAGCATGAAGATGAGTGGTTAGGCTTCAGGCCAACATTACCAGATTTTTTGCCGGTAATGGGTCCATCTAAAAATTATAAAAACGTGTTTTATTGTTTTGGACATCATCATTTAGGATGGACATTGGGTCCAATATCTGGAAAGATAGTTTCTGGAATGATAGCTAAAGAAAATACAAATTTAAACTTAGATCCTTATAGCTCAAGAAGGTTTTCTTGATTTTGTGTCTAATAAAAACTATTTAGCATACCTATTTTTAGTCCTTGCAACATTTTGTTGGTCAGGCAACTTTATAGTTGGAAAATTTGCAACATTATATGAAATTCCTCCTTTAACTTTAAATGTTTTTAGGTGGATTTCTGTTTGGTTTATTCTGATACCTTTTACCTACAAAGAAATTTTCAAAAATCTATCCTATATAAAAAAAAATTGGCTTGTAATTAGTTTTATGGGAGTAATTACAATAAGCACGTTTAATTCTGTAGTTTATTTTGCTCTTAATTATACACAAGTAATTAATGCTGTGCTTATGCTTTCAGCTATTCCTGCAGCAACAATTGTTCTTTCATCATTAATGAAAATTGAAAAAACAAATATTTTTCAGTTAATTGGATTATTAGTTTCAATACTTGGAATAGGCTCAATAATTTCAAATGGAGATTTTCAAAAGATAATTTCTTTAGATTTTAATAAAGGTGATATATGGATGTTAGTTTGTGTAATTACCTGGTCTCTATATTCAACTTTACTAAAGAAAAATAAGTTTAAATTTTCACAATTTACATTGATACAATTAATGGTTTCGGTAGGGATAATTTTTTTAATTCCACAATTTTTTTATGAAAAATCAATTGGCCTTGAATTAAATACAGATAAAAATTTTTTTTTAATATTGACTTATGTAGCAATTTTTCCGGCTATAGCTGCTTATTATTTTTGGCAAAAAGGAATTGAGATAATTGGTCCAAATCGAGCTTCTATGTTTATTCAATTAATGCCGTTGTTTAGTGCCATTATGGCTATTATTATTTTCAAAGAAAAATTTGAAATGTATCATTTTGTAGGAGCATTTTTCATATTGTCTGGCATTTATTTATCTAATAAAAAAGTTTATGCTTAAAGTTGCAATTTTAGATGATTATCAAAATGTTTCACAACAATTTGTGGATCTAAAAAAATTATCAGGAAAATATGAAATAAAAATTTTTAGTGAGCCTTTTGTAGATGAAGCTGATGCTATAGAGCAATTAGCAGAATTTGAGGCTCTCCTTATAATGAGAGAAAGAACTCCTATAACAAAAAATTTGATAGAAAATTTAACTAAATTAAAATTTATAATCACTAGCGGTTTAAGAAATAAATCAATTGATTTAGATGCCGCAAAAAAAAGAAAAATTTTTGTCAGTGGTACTGAGAGCAATACTAATCCAACACCTGAATTAACTTGGGCATTAATACTTGGGTTAGCAAGAAACTTAAAAGAGGAAATTGATAATATGTACCAAGGTTATTGGCAAACTTCAGTTGGTGTAGAATTAAAAGGTAAAATTCTTGGTTTGATTGGCCTTGGAAAAGTAGGAACGCAGGTTGCTAAGGTTGGCAAGGCATTTGGTATGCAGGTGATGGCTTGGAGTGAAAATTTAAATTTAGACACCTGTAAAGAATTAGACGTTCTGCCTTGTAGTAAAGAAGATCTAATAAAAAACTCTGACTTTTTATCTATTCATGTACAAGGTGGAGAGAGATATAAAAATTGTATTACTCTTAAAGAAATGGATAAGATGAAAAAGACCTCATTTTTAATTAATACCTCTCGGGGTCCCATAATAAACGAAGACGATTTGATAATTGCATTATCAACAAATGTAATTGCAGGTGCTGGATTAGATGTTTATGAAAAAGAGCCTTTATCAGAAAATAATAAATTAAGATTTTTACCAAATGCTTTATTAACACCTCACATTGGATATGTGACGGCTGAAAATTATCACGTTTATTTTACTCAAATGATCGAGTCACTAGAGGCTTGTGTTAATGGGGAACCAATTCGGGTGATTGAGTAAAATGCATTTACCTGTAGTTAATCATGAAGATTATTTTGCTAAAATTGGCGATGATCATAAATTTCCTATTAATAAATTTGGTGATCTTGCAGATTTTTTATTAAAGAATAAGATAGTAACAAAGTTTCATAAACCATATCCATGTTCAGATGAAACTTTAAAGGGTGCTCACTCTGAAAAATATATTAAAGAAATTAAAAATAAAACACTAGATGAAATTGGAGTTAAAAAAATTGGTTTTCCATTAGTTGATAGCGTAGTTCAAAGGTCGTTAGTTGCAACAGGAGGGACAGTGCTTGCCTCTAAACTTGCAATAAATCATGGTATTGCTTGTAATACTGCAGGAGGAAGTCATCATGCGAATTATGATAGTGGTGCAGGATATTGTGTTTTTAATGATGTAGCGGTTGCTTCTCAATTTCTATTAGATAGAGAATTGGCAAAAAGAATATTAATTGTTGATTTGGATGTTCATCAAGGAAACGGTAATTCAGATATATTCAAGGATAATAAAAATGTTTTTACTTTTAGTATGCATTCAAAATCAAATTATCCTGCGAAAAAATCAATTAGCGATTGCGATGTTGAGCTTGAAAATGATACGGAGGATAAGGAATACTTAAATATACTTAAATTTCATTTAAATGAATTAAATAAAGAAAATTTTGATTTTGTTTTCTATATTGCAGGGGTTGACATCCATTTTAATGATCGCCTAGGTAAATTAAAGATTTCAGATGATGGTATAAAAAAAAGAGATGAAATTGTTACAGAAAATTTTTTTTCTAAAAGAATTCCTCTTTGTGGAGTTTTAGGAGGTGGTTACAATAAAAATATTGATAAACTTGTTGAATTACACTCTTTTTTACACCAGTCATGTGCTAAATTAATTTAGTAATTATGAATAAAAAAAATCCAAATCTCACAGCAGAACAAAAATTAGTTATGTTTGAAGAAGGCACTGAACGACCTGGATCAAGTGAATTAAATAATGAAAAGCGAGAAGGAACTTATCATTGTGCTAATTGCGATATAAAGTTATTTGATTCAAAAACAAAATATGAAAGTGGATCTGGATGGCCTTCGTTTTATGAGTCCTTACCAGATGTATTTGAAACAAAAACAGATCATTTAATAGGTTATGCTAGAACTGAATATCATTGTAAAAATTGTAATGCTCATCATGGTCATGTATTTGATGATGGACCAAAACCAACTGGTAAAAGATATTGCAATAACGGTATTTGTTTAATCTTTAAACAAAAATAGAATTATTTTAACATTGCTTGAAGTTTATTTTCTTTCTCTAAAGCTCTAACTTCATTATAACCACCGATGTGTTGATCATCAAAAAATATTTGTGGTATTGTTCTTTTTCCATTAGCTTTCTTTATCATTTCATCTTTTGCACCCTCGACTTCAGCTACATTAATTTCTTTATAAGGTGCATTATTTCTTGTTAATAATCGTTTTGCTGCATCGCAATAATTACAGTATGGTCCAGTATATATTGTAACGTTTTTCATAGACTATAGATAATCACCTTTTTTAATTTTACTAGATATTTGTTTTCGAGAGTATTCAAATTTTTTTCTATGTTTGATACTTTTTTCATGAACCCTTTTTCTCCATAATCTAAATGATGAAGGTTTGAGTGATCTTCGCATTATTCTTATGACATCAGATTCTCCGTAACCTGTTTTTTTTTTAATTTCCTCAAATGTGATCCTATCAGCCCAGGCAGCCCATATGACCCAATCTGGACTTTCAACACTTGGCTCAGGATTTTTGACTTTAGTGATAGGCCTGTGACCTTTTTTTTTCATAAATCCCTTATATTTCAAAAAAATCTATAATGCATTTTTTTTTAAGACCTGATATATTGTGATTTGATAGTCCTTCTTAGCCATCTTTAGCTCCCGGTTTTTAAGGACTATCTTTTTTTTTATGCTCCCATTGGATTTTATCCTTTTTTTACAGATCATTATTTTTTTATTTATTACACCTGGTACCCCTAGAATAGTAATCATTTCTTATTCAATGAATTATGGAGTTAAAAATTGTATATGGACAGCTTTTGGAGATGTTACCGCAAATTTACTACAGGCAACTTTAGTAATTTTTGTCATCGGCTCTTTTTTATCTGACAATCCAAATATCCTAAATATTTTTAAATGGATTGGTGTAATTTATTTAATTTATTTAGCTTATGATGTTTACAAATCTTCACCAAAAGATGTTAATTCGAAAATAATTAGCTCAAAAGGAACTTTTTCTTTTTATAAAGATGGTTTTTTAGTTGCAGGCACAAGTCCTAAGGCTTGGTTGTTCTTTCCTTTAATATTCCCTCAATTCATTGACTTTAGTACCAATTATATCGTCCAGTTTTTTATTTTAATAACTACTTATGTTGTTTTAGATTTTATTTCATTAATTGGTTACGCTCTGTTGGCACAAAAACTTATTACATGGATAAAAGCAAATCCAAAAACAATTAATACAATCTCAGCGAGTGTTTTGGTAATCATAGCCTTAATTATTATTGTAACACAACAGTATTAGCACATATGCAAAAGTTTTTTTGCCTCTTGCAATACTTTAAAATTATTTATTTAATTAAGTATTAATTAATTAATAACAAAAGGAAATAAAATGAAAATAAGTAGAACAATCTTGAGTTTTATTTCTGCAATAGTAATTTTATTTTCAACTTCTGTTACATCATTTTCAAAAGTTGTTGGAGATAAGATTGTCTTAGGTGCTGCCATTTCATTAACTGGTAAATACTCATCTAATGGTGTTCATACACAAAACGGTTATAATATGGCTGTTGATAGAATTAACAACATGGGTGGAGTAAAAGTTGGTGGAAAAACTTATAAGTTTGAAATCATTTATTACGATGATGAATCAAACCCAAAAAGAGCAGCTCAATTAGCAGAAAGATTAATCTCACAAGATGGTGTTGAGTTTATGCTTGGACCATACAGTTCAGGTTTAACAAAAGCAATTGCACCAGTTACAGAAAAATATGGTGTTCCAATGGTTGAAGCAAATGGTGCTTCTAGATCTTTGTTTACAAAAGGTTACAAATATCTATTTGCAGTATTAGCTCCAGCAAACTTATATCTTGATGTTGCTATAGATTTAGCAGTTGAAAAGAATAACGGTAAACCAGTAACAGTTGCAATGGCATTTGAACAAGATGCATTTTCTCAAGACGTAAGATTGGGAGTGCTTGATGCAATTAAAAGAACAGGCTCTAAAAAAGTAATAGACGATAAATTACCGAAAGAGTTAAATGATATGGCTGCTACATTAGTTAAGGTAAAACAAATGAAGCCAGATGTTCTTGTAGTATCAGGTCATACAAAAGGAGCACTAACTGCAATTAGACAAATAGCTGAAATGAAAGTAGATGTGCCTATGCTAGCGATGACACACTGCGATGCTGCGAAATTATCAAAACAACATGGTAAGAATTCACAGTATGCTTTATGTGCATCACAATGGCATAAGACATTAACTTATAAAGATAATTTCTTTAAAGATGGTATGAAATATGCAGCAGACTTTGAAAAAGAGTTTGGTTATGATCCGCCATATCAGTCAGCAGAGTCTTCAGCTGCGCTGTTAGTATTTAAAGATGCATTTGAAAGAGCAAATTCTTTTGATCAGAAAAAAGTACGAGATGCTCTTGCAGCTACTAACATGCAAACATTTTATGGAAATATAAAGTTCGCAGAAGGTGGTCAGAATGTTGACAAGCCTATGGTTCTTTTCCAGGTAATGTGTGATGGCTCAGGAAAATGTGAAAACAAAGTTGTAGCTCCAACTAAATGGGCTTCAGCGAAGTTAATTCACCCAATTCCTAAGTGGTCTGAAAGATAAAAACTAATCTATAAATACCCCCTAAATTCTAGGGGGTATTTTTTTTTAAGAGTTGATTATGGATTTCATGGTTTTCCAATATCCAATGATTACTGTTCAAGCTTGCTTGGACGGATTACTTCTTGGTATTTTATTTGCTTTGATTGCATACGGCATGGCATTGCAATGGGGAGTTATGAATATCATAAATATTGCTCAAGGTGACCTAGTCATTCTTGGAGGGTATATTGCTTACTTCATGTATCTATATGGAATTCACCCAGCCTGGGGTGTAATTGTCTCTCCAATAATAATGTATTTTATTGGTGTCGGAATTTACAAATTAGTAATTAATAAAGTGGTCGATCGAGATTTATTCATCTCCATTCTTGCAACTTTTGGAATAAGCATTTTATTTATGCAATTAATGAATTTTGCATTTGGCGCAGATGTTGTTCTAGCTAATTCAGGTTATGGAACAACTATGTTATTTGATAATAATGTTACTTTACCTAACTCAAAAATCTTTTCAGCAGTAATCAGTATTGTTTTTGCAATTGGTTTAGTTATTTACATGAAAAAATCAAAATTAGGGAGAGCAATTCGTGCAACAGCACAAAACTCAAGAGCTGCAAAGATTTTAGGAGTTGATACTGAGAAAGTTTATGCAGCTACATTTGGAATTAATGCTGCGCTTTGCGGAGTAGCAGGTGCTTTAATATCTATTACATTTACAATCCATCCATACATGGGATTACCATATACAATAAGGTCTTTTATGATTGTAATTGTTGCAGGACTAGGAAATTTACCAGGAGTAGCAATGTCTGGAATGGGACTTGGAGTTTTTGAAGAATTTGCAGACTATATTTTAGGAACTGAATTTAGAATAGGTGCAGTATTTTTATTATTAGTTTTAATTCTCGTTTACAGAAGATTTAAACTGTCTAGGAAGAGAGAGTATTTAAAATAATGAGTAAAAATATTCTTTTATATTCAGCAATTCTAATCTTTGGATTGATAGCACCATTTGTTTTTCCAGCATTTAAAGTTCAATTATCCATTCTATGTGTATTGATAGTTTTAGCTACAACTTGGAATATTCAGGGTGGTGAAATGGGATACAATACATTCGGGAATATACTATTTTATGGTTTGGGTATGTATTTATGTGCATCTGTCCAAGTTGGAATGTTTTTCCCTCTTGCTGAATGGACAGAAAGTGGAGGTGAAAAAACTTTTGTTCATACTCCAGCTCAATTTTTTCAAGGTATGGCTGTTGGACTTGTTGTAGCTGCAGTAGTTCCAACGATAGTAGCTGGGTTAATTGGTTATGCGATTTTAGGTTTAAGAGGACATTATTTTGCTATTTGTACTTTAGGTTTAGGTGTTGCAGCGGGAGAAATTTCTGGAGGTATAGAAATTATAGGTGCAGGTCAGGGATTTACCACTCCTCCATTTCCTGAGGTTGGCGGTCTTGAGGCAAGAGGAGAATTTTTTTACTTTTTAAGTTTTGGAGCTCTCATATTAACTTTTGTTGCTGTACGAGCAATTTATTCAACAAGATTTAGACTAATCTTAAATGCGATTAGAGATAATGAAGATAAAGCTGAGGCGATGGGTATTGAAACAATGAAATATAAAATTATTGGTTGGATGGTATCCGCATTCTTTTGTGGTTTAGCTGGTGGCATTATGGGAGGACTAGTTGGATACATCGACTCAACTGATGTTGCTTTTGATGGTAGAGAAATGGGAGTGTTCATGGTTTTGATGGCAATCCTAGGAGGCAAAGGAACTTTATGGGGACCAGTTATTGGTGCAACAGTATTTCATATTTTTAAAGAAGGGTTTTGGACATTCTTTTTAGGTTGGCAGTATGTTGCTTTAGGAGTTTTAATTGTTGTAATCGTAATTTATTTTCCTGAAGGGATTATGGGCTGGTTAAGAGAAAAATATCCCGAAAAATTTGGTGAAGTAATTGATGAAAAAGATCGAAAGGCTCAAGTAGAACTTAAATGAGTATTTTAGAGGTTAACAATGTTAGTAAATCTTTTGGCGGAGTAAAAGCTAATGTAGATATATCAATGTCAGTAGAAAAAGGTAAGATATTTGGACTTATCGGTCCAAATGGGTCTGGTAAAACAACACTGTTCAACTCTATTGTTGGAACATATCCGATAGATAATGGTTCAATAAAATTTAATGATAAAGAAGTCTCAGACTTACCTGTACCTGTTATTGCAAAACTTGGTTTACTTAGAACTTTTCAGCAAACTAGAATTTATGGTAAATTAAATTGTGTAGATAATATGTTAATTAGTCACAAAGGTAGTGATGAAAGTATATTAAAAATATTCTCAAAAATTCCACAGGATTTAACAGAAAAAGCCGAAAATCTTTTGAACTTCGTTGGACTTTATCAAAAAAGAAAATTAAGGGCTGGAGATTTATCTTTTGGTCAACAAAAACTTCTAGAGTTAGCAATGGCTCTGATGAATGAACCTGAAATGTTATTATTAGATGAACCTACTGCAGGGATCAATCCTACTCTTATAAATGGTATCATCGATAGATTGATTAAAGTAAATCAAGATTTTGGTATTACACTTTTAGTAATTGAACATAATATGAGAGTTATTATGCAACTAGCAGAAAGTATTTATTGTTTAGCACATGGTAAGATGCTTGCTAATGGGACACCTGACGAAATTAAAAATGATAAACGTGTAATAGATGCGTACTTAGGAGCACAATAATGTCAAATCAATATGAAGTTTTAGGAAAAGCTCCGGTAGCAGAAGACTTAAAAAAACTATCTCCAAATAATATTCATCTTACTATTAAAAATATGAATGCTGGTTATGGTAAAATGGAAATTCTTCATAATTTCGATTTATTTGTCAGTAAAGCTCAATCCTTATGTCTGATTGGACCAAACGGAGCTGGTAAATCCACTATTCTTCACTCTATTTATGGGTTTACAAATATTTTTTCAGGGCAAATAGAAATAGATGGAAAAGAAATCACAAATTTAACACCAGCTGAAAAATTGAAAACTGTTGGAATAGCATACATACTCCAGGATAATTCTGTCTTCCCAGATATGACTGTGGAGGAAAATTTATTAATGGGTGGATTTATTAAAGAAAAAACAGAAGAGTCATACGCGGAAGCTGAGCGAATTTTTGAGAAATACGAAAGATTAAGAAACAGAAGAAACCAACCTGCAAAAGTATTATCAGGTGGAGAAAGAAGATTGTTAGAAATTTCAAGAGCATTGGTAATGAAGCCATCAGTTTTATTAGTTGATGAACCATCAATTGGTTTGGAGCCAAGGTATATTGATATGGTATTTGAAATTTTAAGAGATCTCCAAGAGAATGAAAAAAAGACAATTATTTTAGTTGAACAAAATGCTAAAAAAGGACTCGAGTTCGCAGATATTGGTTACGTGCTAGTATCTGGTCAGACTGCAATTGCAGGTAAAGGGGATGATCTTTTAAATAATCCGGATGTTGGTCGCCTGTTTTTGGGTGGTTAATGATTAGTACAAAATATTTTTTAAAAGGCTTCAGTGCTATAAAAGGTGTTGGTAGTCCTGCCATAGCTTTAGGTGCAAGTTTTATAGCTATAGGCGCACTATTAAAAAATTTAGGTTTCACAATTCAACAAAGTATTTTTTCAACTTTCCTCACATATGCTTTACCTGGCTCACTAGTGATGGCTGAGTCAATGTTAATTGGAGCATCTTTGATAAATATTTTTTTAGCCGTTTGGTTGGTTAATGCGAGATTATATCCAATGACTGTTGCGCTAATGCCGTTGTTGATGCATCAAGACCAGCCAAGATGGAAATATTATTTGTCCTGTCATTTTATAGCAGTTTCTTCCTGGCTGATAATGAAAGATAATTATGAAAATATAGAAAAAGAAAATAGAATTGATTTTTGGATTGGAATAGGAGTAGCAACTTGGTCTGTTGCGATATTCTCAACAATTGTTGGCTATGTAGCCTCTGATTTTTTTAACAAAGACATACTTATTGGTCTAGCAATTATAAATCCAATATATTTTATATGCATGATGGTTGGAGCTATGAAAACTTTTCAAATAAGTTTATCGGTTATTTTGGGTGCAACCCTTGGTCCTATTTTTTATTTTTTATCAGCTGAGTGGTGTATCTTGTTTGGTGGCTTCACTGCTGGAACTATAGCTTTTTTAATTGGAGAAAAAAATGGCAAGTAATATCTTAATTGTTATATTTGTCACATCTCTAGCCACGTATTTGTCAAGATTTTTAGGAGTTGTTAGTTCAGAAAAAATTAAAGAAACTTCAAAAATGTTCAGATGGTTTAATTGTCTTGCTTATTCAACTCTTGCTGCATTAATTGCTCGAATAGTTATTTTTCCATTAGGATCTTTAGCAGAAGTAGATTTATCAGTCAGAATTTTTGTGGTTTCTTTATGTATAATTATTTTCTTTTTAACTAAAAAAAATTTAGTTTACCCTACAATTTTCTCTGCTATCATACTATCTCTTATTACAAGTTTTGTATGAGCGAAAAGATTGATGGATTTCAAATAGAAAAACACGAACTATCATCTAGAATTGTCAATATCGACATCGGCGATGAAGTTTTAAGTAAACTCATTTTTCCATTTAATAAGTTCGATATTACTGCTCTAGAATACAAACCTTTTACAAGATTCACTATTGCAAAAAGTTTAGACGACTTGAGTGACAATAAATTATCAAAATTTTTAAATGAAATTTTAAAAGATCGAAATACAGGATGTTTTATTATTAAACCTCAAAATTTAAATTCAAAAATTGATGATAATTTTTTAGTTAAATTGTCAACTGCCATCTCTCATTTAGTAGGTATACCTAATTACGATGCTATGGCTGGTAAATATTATGCAAGATTTCATGTAAAGCACGTCGATAAAAGCGACTCTTATTTAAGGAAAGCGTATACAAACATGGATCTTCATACAGATGGCACTTACGTAAAAGAGAAAACTGATTGGTTATTAATGTCAAAATTAGAGGAAAGAAATGCAGAAGGTGGTGAAACTGCCATGTTGCATCTCGATGATTGGGAACATTGTGATGAATTGTTTAATGATCCAACAGGACAGGAAAATTTTCTTTGGGGATCACCAAAAAGTAAAAATATAGACTATAAAGTTGAACATCCTATATTTTCAACAGATCAAAACGGTAGAGCTCAAATTTCTTATATAGATCAGTTTCCAGAACCAAAAAATATGAAACAAGGTATTTTTTTACAAAAGTTATCTGACAACTTAGAAGAGAGTAAAAATAAGATAATCACAAAACTTCCAGTAGGATCTTCAATTGTAGCAAACAACTATTTTTGGCTTCATGGACGAAGACCTTTTAAAGAAAATAAAGATTTAAGTAGAGAATTATTGAGAATAAGGGGTTCTTTTTTTATTAATTAATATAAACAATTCTTTATAAGTATTTAAATTATGAAATTAGGTTTTATTGGAACGGGTAAAATTACATCATCAGTTATAACTGGTATTTGTAATTCATCTTTGAAATATAACAGGATATTTGTTTCTTCACGGAATAATAAAATCTCCAAAAATCTCAAAAAAAGATTTAAAAAAATTTCTATCGAAAAAAATAATCAAAAAATAATTGATAGTTGCAGTTGGATATTTCTAGCTGTCACACCAACTGTAGGTAAAAAAATATTAAAGGATCTTAAATTTAGATCAAATCAAACTGTAATAAGTTTTATTTCAACAATCACGATACCACAATTGAAAAAAATAATAAAAGTTAAATCAGACATTGTAAGAGCGATACCGTTACCTCCAATTTCATTAAAAAAAGGACCAGTTCCGATTTGTCCTCCAAATAAAAAAGTAAAAAGTTTTTTTGATAAACTTGGCTCAACTGTAGAGATTAAAAATGAAAAGTTATCAATTAATTTTTGGTCAACATCAGGGATGATGGCTGCTTATTATGAAATTTTAAAGATCATGAGTGATTGGTTGGTAAAAAAAGGAGTAAAGAGACAAGATGCACAGAAATATATTACTTCTCTATTTGTAGCTTTGTCTGAAGATGCAGTTGTAAACTCAAAGAAGGAACTCAAATATTTAGTAAAAGAGTCTCAAACCCCTAAAGGATTAAATGAGCAAGGTCTTAAACTTATGAGAAGTAAAGGTGTTTATAATTCAGTTGTAAAAACTTTGAATGATATACACAAAAGACTAAGCAAATAATTAATGTCACAAAATATTTTAGAAATTAATAATTTGTCAAAATATTTTGGAGGACTAGCGGCAGTATCGGAATGTTCTCTTAAAGTTAAAAAGGGAACTATTACAGGTATTATTGGACCGAATGGTTCTGGCAAAACCACTTTATTTAACCTTATTGCTGGAAATTTAAAATCCTCTGCTGGCAGTGTGATTTTTAATAATGAAAATATTACTGATGTTCCTTCCTATGAATTATTTTCAAAAGGATTGCTAAGAACTTTTCAAATAGCTCATGAATTTACAAATTTATCTGTTTTAGAAAACTTAATGATGGTTCCAGGGAATCAATCTGGAGAAAAATTGGTTAATGCCTTGTTAAAACCCTCATTAGTTGCAAAAGAAGAAAGTCAAATTAAAGAAAAGGCTATGGAAGTTATTAATTTTCTTAATCTTAGCCATTTAAAAAATGAGTTGGCGGGAAATTTATCTGGGGGACAAAAAAAATTGTTAGAATTAGGTCGAACAATGATGGTTGATGCAAAATTAGTATTGTTAGATGAGGTAGGTGCTGGTGTAAATAGAACTTTACTAAAGGATCTTGGAACAGCTATTGAAAAACTTAATAAAGAAAAAGGTTACACTTTTTGTATGATCGAACATGACATGGATTTTATAGGAAGATTATGTAATCCAGTGATCGTAATGGCAGAAGGTTCAGTTCTTTTCGAAGGTTCAGTTGAGGATGCAAAAAAAGATGAAAAAGTTATTGAAAGTTATTTAGGTAGAGGCTCAAAATTAAAGGATAATTAAATGGCATTTTTTGAAGGGAATAACATGACCGGTGGATATGGAAATGGCCCAGACATAATTAATTCATGTTCAGTAAATGTTGAAAGAGGAGAAATAGTATCGATCCTTGGACCTAACGGAGCTGGAAAATCTACCGCGATGAAAGCAATGTTAGGCTTGTTAAATTTAAAATCTGGTTCAGTAATTATCAATGGTAAAGATATTTCAAAACTTTCTCCACAAGACAGAGTAAAGGAAGGCATCTCATTCGTTCCTCAAACAAAAAATGTTTTTGCAGGTATGACAGTGGAGGAAAATTTAGAGATGGGTGCTTTCTTAATAAACGCCGAATTTAAAGAGACTATTAATGAAATCTTTGACTTATTTCCAATTCTAAAAGAAAAAAAAAATCAATTAGTTGGGGAGTTATCTGGAGGACAAAGACAACAAGTTGCATTAGGTAGAGCACTTATGATCAAGCCCTCTGTATTAATGTTGGATGAACCAACTGCTGGCGTATCACCTATTGTGATGGATGAATTATTTGATCATATCGTAAAAGTAAAAAGAACGAACGTAGCAATTTTAATGGTTGAGCAAAATGCAAAGCAAGCATTAAATATTTCTGATAGAGGTTATGTTTTGGTGACTGGGGAGAACCGGCACTCTGGAACTGGAAAAGAACTACTAGAAGACCCAAGAGTAAGAAGCTCATTTCTAGGCGGTTAATATGGACTTTGTAAATGCAATTATACTTTTATTAAATTACATTTTTGTTCCAGCTTTAGCATACGGATCTCAACTGGCACTTGGTGCAATATTTGTAACATTGATTTACGGAATTTTACGGTTTGCGAACTTTGCTACAGGGGACATGATGTCTTTTGGGACAATGTTTGTGATTTTATTCACTTTCTATTTTCAGTCTATTGGAATTAGTTTTGGGGTTTTACCTACAGCCCTTCTAGCAATTCCTTTTGGTATTATTTTTATGGTTGGCTACATGTTGATAATAGATAAATTAGTTTTTAAATATTACCGAATAAACAAAAGTCCCCCTGTGCAATTAGCGATGGTAAGTATTGGCGTGATGTTTGTTACTCAGGCAGTGGTTCGTATAATTATTGGCCCTTCAGATAGAAGATTTTTTGATGGAGAAAAATTTTTAATTAAAGCTGGTGAATTTAAAGAAATGACAGGATTAAACGAGGGTCTTGCAATAAAATCTACTCAAGTTATTACGATTATTGTTACGTTGATTTTAGTTTCAACTTTGTTTTGGTTTTTAAATAAAACTAAGACTGGAAAAAGTATGAGAGCATACTCTGATAACGAGGATTTAGCATTATTATCAGGTATCGATCCCAAAAAAATTGTCATGATAACTTGGGTCATAGCAGGCATTCTTGCAACAATTGGTGGTGCTTTATATGGTTTAGATAAAAGCTTTAAACCATTCACCTACTTTAATAATATGCTACCAATATTTGCAGCGGCTATAGTGGGCGGCATTGGTAATCCATTTGGAGCCTTTCTCGGTGGATATGTAATTGCCTTCTCTGAAATATTGTTAACTTACGCTTATAGAAAATTTTTCATGTATGTTTTACCTGAAAGTATGGAGCCAGATGGTCTAATTCAATTACTCTCTACAGATTATAAATTTGCAGTATCTTTTTCAATCTTAGTCATCGTCTTACTTTATCGTCCATCAGGTATATTTAAAGGGAAGGTGTTGTGAGAAAAAATTTAAATGTAATTGCTGCGTACAGTATAATGATGGGGCTGATTATCCTTGTTGGTATATTCCAGTCTTGGAACATAGCTTTATCAATATTTAATCTTTGTCTAATTTCAGCAGTAATGACAATTGGTGCCAACATTCAATGGGGTTATGCTGGTCTTATTAACTTTGGGATAATGGGTTTTACAGCTTTAGGTGGTTTAGCAGCTGTTTTAATCTCAGTAGATCCTGTTCAAGAAGCATGGAGTGTAGGTGGATTTAATATTTTATTCAGTCTTTTTCTTATAACAGCAATGGTATTAGCTGTCAGGTATATTTTAAAAAATTATAAGAAATCAAAAAACAGAACTTACATAGTAGCTGCAATTATAATTTTAGGAATTATAATCATAAGATTTATTTCTGAACCAGGAATTGAAGCTATTGAGGGAGTTAATCCTGCAAAAACTGGTTTTCTTGGTGGATTAGGTCTTCCAATTATTTTTTCTTGGGTTGTTGGAGCTTTTTTTGCAGGTGGATTAGCTTTTGTTATAGGAAAAGTTGCCTTAGGTTTAAGAGCTGATTATCTTGCTATAGCAACTTTACTAATATCAGAAATTGTTATTGCAATTATAAAACACGAAGATTGGTTAACAAGAGGTGTTAAAAATGTAATTGGATTAAAAAGACCTGCACCTTATGAGGTAAATTTGCAACAAACAGAATGGTTTATAAGTCTTGTTGAAAAATTTAACTCAAGTAAATTAAATCTAATTACTGATTTAACAGAAAGACAAGCTACACTAAATCAACTTGTAATCGAGGGATCATCAGTTTTTGTAAAACTTTGTTACTCTGGATTATTTTTAGTTGTAGTAATTATTTTATTAATCTTAACTCAAAAAGCTCTTTATTCTCCTTGGGGAAGAATGATGAGAGCAATTAGAGATAACGAGGAAGCAGCTAATGCAATGGGCAAAAATGTAGTTAAACAACACCTTTTAATTTTTGTTTTAGGTTCAGCCATTGTTGGTATTGCGGGTGCCATGTTAGTTACTCAAGATGGCTTGTTTACCCCAGGAAGTTATAGACCTTTGAGATATACTTTTTTAATTTGGGTAATGGTTATTATTGGTGGAAGTGGAAATAACTTCGGTGCAATTCTTGGAGGTTTTGTTGTTTGGTTCTTATGGATTGAGGCTGCACCAATTGGTCTTTACTTAGTAAATTTAACTACTGCTGGATTAGATGATACACACTTTTTAAAAGTACACTTAATTGAAAGTGTTCCATATTTTAGATTTTTAATGATGGGAGTAGGTCTCTTGGTCATAATGAGATATAGACCAAAAGGTATACTTCCTGAAAAAATAGAAATAAAATAAGATTATGAAATATATTATTACAGGTGCTGCATTGGCTTGGGCTTTATATATGGCTGATAAATACTTATTTTTTTAAAGTTCAGCTATTTTTAGAGAGCATTGATTAAATGTTTTAACTACATTGATTTTTGTACTTTTTTGATAATTTAATATACTTACCTGACGGTTTATTATATTTTTTTTGATAATTTATTTCTTTTTCATCCATAGCATTTATCATTTTTGTCATATAGCATTCACAAAATTTTAAATATTGTTTTGTTGATAATCCACTAGCTGTAAATTGTTGCATATCTTGTTGACAATATCTAATAGCGTAATTCAATTGATTTTCATTCGAACCTGCTTTTGAAGAAATCAAAATAAGAAATAATAATATCAATAGTGTTCTTAGGGTGACAATCACAACTAAATAATATATCCTAAATTTAATGAGTTCAATACTTGGATGGTTAGCTGGGGGTGTTGGAGTAATTTTTTTTCTACTCATTGGATTAGTTCAAATATTTGTAGGTTATTTAGGTATCGAATATCATCTTGGAGGTGGGTGGGCCATTGGTCTAGTAATAGCCTCAATTTTTTTTAGAATTACTTTTCCTTTAACAATAGGAACTTTTTTTGGAGCCCTTGATGTTCTTGGATGGCCTTGGTATGGGGCATTAGTTCTAACTTTACCTGGTTTATTATTAATGGTTCCAGGTGCAATGGCGATAGGTGTAGCTGGATTAGTTTCAATGTTTAAAGGAGCAAATCAAAATAATTATGAGAGAGAAACAAATTATAGTTATCAAGATGAAGATCCAATCAACGTAACACCAAAAAAAACTCAAAAAACAAAAGTAAAAAAAATTACCCAAAAGAAAAAAACAAAAGTTATAAAAAAAAAGAGAAAATCAAAATAGAGTAAAATAATAATGGTTTATCTATCAGAATTTGGAAATGGAATTCTAATAGGATTATTTTTCATGGCTAAGTTTGGTTTAGTAAATTTATGGTTAAACTATATTGAAGAGGAAGCAATAAAAGAAAGAGAAAAATTTTCTAAAAATAAAATTACACTTAATGCGCTAAAAAGATGCTTTGTTTTATCTATTATATTAACAGGTATTTTTTATTCTGCAGATGGAAGTTATTGTGTGGGACAAGATATGTATGGCTGTTATGAATATGAATATGATGAAGATTTTGTCCCTAGAACTACCAATCAAGCGTTTGAATATTTTGGTATCATCCTAACTGTGTCAGTTATCGCAAGCTATTATCGTTTGTCAAAAAGATTTTTAATATAGATTAATTTATATACTAGTGATTTTTTGAAGTACCAGAAAATCAATATTTGTTTTTTTAAAAAAAACCCCCAACAAACTAATGCTGGGGGTTTAAATTTTAAGATAGATTATCTTTGTTTTTTAGTTTTAAATTTTCCGCCTTTAACTTCTTGTTCTAAGAAAGAACCCTCAGCTTCACCGACATTAGTAAAAGTAACTCCAGTTGCACCTTCGTAGTCAACTTTTTTACCTTTAGCTAATAAGTCTAAACCTTTTTTCAATTCACCTGGATAAATTTTTGTTCCAGGGCTGTTAGCAACATCCATCACATTTTTTGCAATTGACGCTCTATCAGCTGAGTTTCCTGCTTGCATTGCTAAAACGATTAAAGCAGCAGCATCGTAAGACTCACCTGTGTACGGACCTGAGCTATCTATGTTTGCAGCACTTGCAACTTTAGAGAATACTCCCGCACCTTTTCCTGTTGAACCTGGCATTGAACCAAAAGATTTTCTTAAGTCTTTTCCAAAAGTATCAACCAATGATTGGCCGATCATTCCATCCGATAAAATAAATTTATCAAATGCACCAGAGTCTAAAGAGGCTTGAATAATTCCTTTACCACCTTGGTCTAGGTATCCAATTACAGCTACTGCATCCCCGCCTGCTGAGGCAAGAGTTGCTACTTCAGAGGAGTAGTCTGCTTTTCCATCTTCGTGAGCAGTTACAGTAGTAACTTTAATTCCGTGTGCTTCGACAGCTGCCTTGTAAACATCTGCCAAACCTTTTCCATAATCATTATTTGTATAGGTAATTGCAACACTTTTAACTTTTCTGTCTTTAGTAATATCAGCTAAGATTTGACCACCTCTTGCATCTGATGGTGCAGTTCTAAAGAAATATCCTTTATCATCAAGAGTTGTTAATCCTGGTGATGTTGCTGATGGTGAAATCATTACAACACCATTTGGAACTGCAACGTTTGATGCTATTGCACCAGTTACTCCAGAGCAATCAGCACCCATTATTGCTGCAACTCCTTGTGAAATAACTCCTTCAGCGGCTGCAGTCGCAGCGGCAGAATCTACACATGTTGAGTCAGCTCTTATCACTGAAATTTTTTTTCCACCCAGTAGGGATCCAGAATCTGAAGCTTCCTTGAAAGCAAGCTCGGCTGATGCAGCCATAGCGGGGGTTAAAGATTCAATAGGGCCGGTGAAACCCAAAATTATACCCATTTTAATTTCTGCCAAAACATTTGTTGAAAAAGCTGAAACAAATATGAAAGCAGCAACAATTAGTCTTTTCATTATTATCCTTTATATTTAGTTAACAATTATTTTATATAAATTTAATTAAATCCGATTTGTAAAGATTTTCAACAAGCAAATTATCTTATTTTATAATGCGTTTAATTAATCTAGACTTAATTCATATTAATTTAATATGAAATTAACCAAAATAGAACCTCGGTTTAAAAAAAACTCTAATCCTAGGATTGGATTAATTGCTTTAGCTACTGATTTTATGATTGAGAAGGATTTTATAAACGTAATTAAAGATAAAGAGATTGATTTTTTTGTTAATAGAATTGAATGTTATAATCCCTTAACAAAAGAAAATTTAATAAAAATGTCTGATAAAGTAACTGAAGTTACAAATAATATTTTACCCAATGAGGATATAGATTGTGTTGTTTATGGATGTACCTCTGGAACAATAGCAACAGGTCATGATGTGATTGAGAAAAAAGTAAGGGCAGCAAAACCTAAGGCTGAGTTAACAACTCCCAGCACAGCTGCGATAAAAGCTTTAAAAAAATTAAAGGCAAAAAAATTAGCTATCTTTACTCCGTATAGTAAAAAACTAAATAATGAGGTTGTTGAATATTTCAAAGAGGAAAAATTTGAAGTGGTCTCCAATTCATATTTAGATATAGCTGCAGATTATGACATTGGAAAAGTTGATCAAGATTTTATCTATGACTCTCTAGTTAATATGAATATTGAAGATGCTGATGCTTTATTCATTTCTTGTACAGCCTTACCGGTTTTAAAAATTATAGACAGACTAGAAAAAAAATTAAACAAACCTGTTTTATCTAGTAATCAAACATTGATTTGGGATACTTTAGAAAAAATTGGAAAAAATAATAATATCAAAGGTTTTGGAAGTTTGTTTGCCAATTCTTAATTATGCTTTTTACAAAAAAAGAATACAAACAAAGATTATCTAAAGTTCAAAAAATGATGCAAGAAAAAGGCATTGAACTTTTGATTTCTCATGACACGAATAATATCAATTACCTAACGGGGTATGATGCTTGGTCATTTTATTACGCTCAATGTGCAGTGGTTCATATAAATGCTGATGAACCTATATGTTTTGTAAGAGATCAAGATGCTGGAGGGGCTTATATAAAAACATATTTAAAAAAAGAAAACATAATTGTTTATGATGAACATTATATTCATAATTGGCCAAAACATCCTTACGATTATTTAGTTAAAGTTATTAAAGATAAAAAGTGGGATAAACTTTCTATAGGATTAGAAATGGATGCTCATTATTTTACAGCATTTTGTTATGAAAAAATTAAACAAGGTTTGCCAAATGCAAATTTGAAAGATTCAGAGAGACTGGTTAATTGGGCAAGGCTAGTAAAATCTGACGTTGAAATAGATTATATGAAATCTGCAGCAAAAATTTCTGAAATTGGAATGAAAACAGCTTTTGACGTAATCAAACCAGGAGTTAGACAATGTGATGCTGTTGGTGAAATTCAAAAATCTTTATTTTATGGATCGCCCGAATTTGGTGGAGAGTATTCAAGTATCGCTACTTTATTACCAACTGGAAAAGGAACTTCAGCTTCACATTTGACTGCATCACAAGACAAATTTGTTGAGGGTGAGGCAACTATTATTGAATTATCAGGGGTTTTTAAAAGATATCACGCTCCAATGGCTAGAACAGTTCTGTTAGGAAAACCTGATCAATTAAAAATCGATACAATGAAAAAAACTATTGAAGCAATTGATGCAGGTATAAGCGCTACTAAACCAGGTAATACTGCTAATGATGTAGCGCAAGCTTTCTGGAAAGTTTTGGATAAGTATGGAATAGAAAAGAAATCAAGAACTGGTTATTCAATTGGCATTGGTTATCCACCAGATTGGGGAGAGCATACATTAAATATTTATAAAGGTGATATGACTGTTCTAAAACCAAATGTTTGTTTTCATATGATCGCTGTTATGCAATTTGGAGATTGGGGCGTTGAAGCTTCAGAAGCTATTAGAGTTACTGACAAAGGATCAGAACTATTTTGTAACATGTCAAAAGAACTTCACGTTAAAAGCTAATTATTTAAGGTTGATATTTTTTCTTACAAATGTTTTATAGTTACTTAATTTATGTCGGTTAATAAAGAATTTGTTAAGTTTGATAAAGTTGATAAAAGTTATGATGGCAAAGTTTTAGTTGTCAAAGACCTCCAATTAGACATTGCAGAAGGTGAGTTTATTACCATGTTAGGTCCCTCCGGATCAGGTAAAACCACTTGTTTAATGATGCTTGCTGGATTTGAAACACCAACCAATGGAGAAATATACCTTGATGGAAATGCAATCTCCAGTATTCCTCCGCACAAAAGAGGTATAGGAATGGTTTTCCAAAACTATGCTTTATTTCCTCATATGACAGTGTATGAAAATTTGGCTTTTCCGTTGAGAGTTAGGAAAATTCCAAAAGATGAAGCAGATAAAAAAATTGATAAGGCTTTATCTATGGTGTCCTTACAAGGATTTGCTCAAAGGATGCCAGGTCAATTATCAGGTGGACAGCAACAGAGAGTAGCAGTAGCAAGATCTTTAGTTTTTGACCCACAATTAGTTTTGATGGACGAGCCTCTTGGAGCTTTAGATAAAAATTTAAGAGAAAGTATGCAATATGAAATTAAACACATTCATGAAAGTATTGGAGTGACTGTTGTTTATGTAACTCATGATCAAAGTGAAGCACTAACCATGTCTAACCGTATTGCAGTTTTTAATGATGGAAAGGTTCAACAACTTTCTAGTCCGGATGAGTTATATGAAAAACCTGTTAATTCTTTCGTAGCAGAATTTATTGGAGAGAATAATACTTTTGCGGGAGAAGTTTCCGATATTTCAGGTGGAAAGTGTAAAGTTAAGTTAGCGAGTGCAGATATATTGGCAAACCCAATCTCGGTTAAGAGAAAAGGTGAGAGAACGACAGTTTCATTAAGACCTGAAAGAGCTTTAATTAATCCAAGTGATAAAATGGATAATATTCACAAAGGAAAAATTGAAGAAGTAATTTACCATGGAGATCACACAAGAGTTAGAATTAATTTATTAGGTAATTCTGAATTTATTCTTAAAGTCCCCAATAGTTCGTCTAATCTTGATATTAAATTAGGAAATGAAATTAAGATTGGTTGGAACAGTGAGGATGCTAGAGCACTAGATCCAAAATAAAAACCATAAATATCTCAATTAAACAAGTAAAAAAGGGCTGTTGACTCTCATTATCGATCTTGTTGTAATAGTATTTATATAAAACGTTTAAACGGAGGAAAAATGAAAAAAATTAGTAAATTATTACTAGCCCTATCTTTTTTATTTTCTATAACTACATCAGCATTCGCAGTAACAGTTGCGTCTTGGGGTGGAGCTTATACAGAAAGTCAAAAGTTAGGTTATGGTGATCCTACTGCTAAAAAGTTAGGTATTCCGATCAATTGGGTCGACTACTCAGGTGGATTATCAGAAATTAAAGCACAGAAAGAAGCAGGCAAAATTACGTGGGATATAATGGACGTATTTGCTATGGATACTATCAATGGCTGTGATGAAGGTTTATTTGTTAAATTTGATTTTGACAAAGACTTCCCAGCAGCTCCAGATGGAACTCCTGCAAGTAAAGATTTCTTTACTAGCATGCCAAGTGAATGTGCTGTAGGAAATATTTTATACTCTTGGAACTACGCTTATAACTCAGATAACGTTAAAGGTACTCCTAAGACTATCAAAGATTTCTTTAACACTAAAAAATTCCCTGGAAAAAGAGCTATCTACAAAGGCGCTCTAACAAACTTAGAGATTGCTTTAGCTGCAGATGGTATCAAACCAGGTAAAGGTGGAGCAAAAATCTATAAAGCTTTAAACACTGACAAAGGTGTTCAAAGAGCTATGGATAAGATCAAAAAACTTTGCACAGACCCACAAGGTGGATGTGTATTTTGGTCTGCAGGTGCTCAACCACCAGAACTATTAATGAGTGGTGAAGTTGTTATGGCAACTGGCTGGAATGGTAGATTCTTTAATGCTGCTGTTGGAGAAGGTGCTCCAATCGTACAAGTATGGGATGCTCAAGGTTTAGACTACGAGTATTTCGTATTAGTTAAAGGTTCGCCAAATGAAGCTGATGCTAAAAAAGCTTTAGCTGAGATGACAAGTACAGAAGGTTTAGCAGGAAGTGCAAAATATATTGCATATGCCCCTTGGAGAAAATCATCTATTGCTGTAATGGAAAAAGGTGAGCCATGGTACAAAGACGGTAAAACAAATATGGTACCTAATATGCCAACTGCACCAGCAAACACTAAAAATTACTTCTTAGTAGATCCACTTTACTGGGCTGATAACGGAACAGAACTTGGTGAAAAATGGGAAGCAATGAAAGCAGGATTTTAATTTTAAGTTTTAAAGATTAAAATTTTATATTATATTGAGAGGGCGGTTATTACTAACCGCCCTTTTTATTTATGAGCTCAGAAACAAAACAAATTTTAACAACTGACGGAATCCCTTTAGAAGTTAGCCTTAAAAAAGCAGAAAAGAAAAATAAGATTAAAGCTTTTTTACTTGTTGCTCCATTATTGTTGTTCATAATTATTACATATGTGTTTCCAATAGGCGATATGCTTATGAGAAGTGTTGACGATAAAATGGTTACTGAGATGCTTCCTAAAACTTTTAAATCCATGGAAAAATGGGACGGACAGGATCTTCCTCCTGAAGAAGTATTTGAAGCTTTCTATTTTGATTTTCAAAAATTGATTGAAGAGGAGCGAGAAGGAAAACTTTCAACACAACTAAATTATACAAAGAATGGTTTTAAAAGCATTATTAAAAAATTAAGAAGAAAGTCCAAATCTTTTGAAGAGGGTAATTATAAAGAACAAATTATGTCTGTTCATCGAAGATGGGCTGATGTTGAATATTGGAGAGCAATTAAAAGAAGAGCTCCTGCATATACTTATCAAAAATATTTAAAGGGGATTGATATGTATGAAAATGAAAAAGGAGAAATAATCAATGTTCCTGAAGATAGAAGAGTTCATAGAATTTTATGGATGAGGACTTTGGAGATTGCATTCTTTGTTACAGTGTTTTGTTTTTTAATGGCATATCCAATTGCACACTTACTGGCAACATTACCAATGAAGTATAGTAACCTGTTAATGATCTGTGTCTTACTTCCTTTTTGGACCTCATTATTAGTTAGAACTGCTAGTTGGATGATTCTTCTTCAACAGCAAGGAATAGTAAATGATTTCTTTGTCATGATTGGATTAGTAAGCGATGATAACAGGCTAGAAATGATGTTTAATAAAACAGGTAGTTATGTTGCAATGACACAAATTTTACTGCCTTTTATGGTTCTTCCACTTTATAGCGTGATGAAAACAATCTCTCCAAGTTTAATGAGAGCCGGTAAGTCATTAGGCGGAACACCTTTCGTGGCTTTTTGGAAGGTCTATTTCCCTTTAACTATTCCAGGTATTGGAGCGGGATGTTTATTGGTTTTTATTTTAGCAATAGGTTATTACATTACCCCAGCTTTAGTTGGCGGAGCTTCAGGTACGTTAATAAGTAACCAGATAGCATTTCATATGAAAAGTACTCTAGATTGGAGTTTTGCTTCAGCAATGGGACTTATGTTGTTAAGTGGAGTATTAGTCATTTATTGGCTGTATAATAAATTAGTTGGAATAGATAACATTAAATTAGGATAAACAAAATGGCTTTACCCAAATATACAGAACCACATTATAGAATTTGGCACTATGTTTATTTGACAATCTGTGCAGCAGTATTCTTTTTTCTTGTTGCGCCATTGTTTGTTATTTTTCCATTATCTTTTAATGCTGAGGAATTTTTAGTTTTTTCAGATGGAATGAAACGTTTAGATCCTGATGCATTTTCTTTAAGATGGTATCAAGATATGATTTATGGGACTAAAAATCCTTGGGGATTAGCTGCAAAAAATAGTTTTATCATTGCAATCTTTGCAACAATAGGTTCAGTAATACTTGGAACAGTTGCAGCTTTGGGTTTAAGCAGCAGACATATGCCTTACAAAGGTTTAATTATGGCAGTATTAATTTCACCTATGATAGTTCCTTTAATTATTTCAGGTGTAGCGATATTTTTCTTCATGGCTAAAGTTGGATTAGCAGCCACTCACACAGGAATAGTACTTGCACATATTATTTTAGGAACACCATTTGTAGTTATTACAGTAACCGCAACTCTATCAGGGTTCGATCATAGTGTTACAAGAGCTGCAGCCAGTTTAGGTAGTGATCCTGTAAATACATTTATGAAAATCACTTTACCACTTATTTTACCAGGAGTGATATCTGGAGGGTTGTTTGCTTTTGTTACATCATTTGATGAAGTCGTAGTAGTTCTATTTTTAGCAGGATTAGAAAACACAACCATACCAATTCAAATGTGGACAGGTTTGAGGGAACAACTAAGCCCAACAATTCTTGCTGTTGCAACTTGTTTAATTATTTTATCAACATTAATATTAGTTACCGCTGAACTTTTAAGAAGAAGATCTGAAAGACTCAGAGGTATAAATCGATAAAAATTTCATTTCATGAATATAAAAAATGTCGTAGTGATTGGATCTGGTACGATGGGAAGTGGTATAGCGGCCCATCTCTGCAATGCAAATATCCCAGTTACATTATTAGATTTAAAAACTGAAATTAGTGAAAAGGCTAGAGAAAGAATTTATAAATCTAGACCTCCATTATTAATTGATAAATCTAAAATAAATAATATTAAAGTTGGAAATATATCTGATGATTTTGATGTTGTAAAAAATGCTGATTGGATTGTTGAGGCGGTAGTTGAAAGAATAGATGTAAAACACCAAATTTATGAAAAAATATTTAAATCAAGAAAAGCAGGCGCAATTGTTTCATCTAATACTTCTTCGATACCCATAAAAGTTTTATCTCAAAACTTAACAGATACGGAAAAAAAAGATTTCTGTATAACTCATTTTTTTAATCCTGTTAGATATATGGGGCTATTAGAAATTGTTAAAAATGAGAACAACGATCTAAATAAAATAAATCAATTAAAAGAATTTTGTGAAACTGAGCTAGGTAAAGGCGCAATTGTTTGTAACGATACACCAGGATTTTTAGGAAATAGAGTGGGAGTTTATGCAATGCAAATTGCAATGACAGAAGCTTTTAAAATGAAGTTATCAGTTGAGGAGGCAGACGCTATTTTTGGAAGGCCGATGGGAATTCCAAAAACAGGTGTTTTTGGTCTCTATGACTTGATTGGGATCGATTTAATGGCTGATGTATTAAAAAGTTTTATTAAAGAGCTGCCAGAAACAGATGAATTTCGTGAAGTTGCTAAAGAAATACCACTGGTAAAAAAATTAATTGAGACGGGTTATACGGGAAGAAAAGGTAAGGGTGGTTTTTACAGAATGAATAAATCTGGAACTACTAAAGTTATGGAGGCAATTAATCTTGAAACAGGTGATTATTCGCCAAGCAAAAAAATTGATATTAAGTCTGACAAGGTAGATCTTTCCGGATTAATTAACAGAAAAGACAAATATGGTGAGTATGCGTGGTCCGTGATTTCAAAAATAATAAAATATGCATCATCGTTAGTTCCAGGGATTACTGAACAATTTAATGATATTGATGAGGCAATGCGGTTAGGTTTTAACTGGGCCAAAGGACCATTCGAAATGCTTGAGGAAATCGGTGTTAAAAACTTTTTTAACAAAGTTGATGATTTTAGTGGGAATAATTTTTTAGAGGAATTAAACAAAAATAAAAATGAAGATTTCTATGGAGAAAGACAGAAATACACCAATATAGAAACGCTGGGCAAAGTAAAAAAAACAGCAATGAGTTTAGATGGTAATGACTCTGCAAAGATTTATAGGTTCCAAGATTATAATATAGTTGAGTTTACCACTAAAGCTAATGCTTTAGATTACGACTCAATGGATGCTCTTAAAAAAGCTACTGACAAACCTTTAATAATTATAAATGAGAGTATGCAATTCTCTGCTGGTGTAAATCTAACTTATACCATGCAATTTGCAGACAAAAATGATTTTAAATCAATAGAAAAATTTATTAAATATTTCCAAGAGACGTGTAAGCATTTAAAATATTCAAAACATCCTGTAATTTCTGCTCCATCGGGTTTAACCCTTGGTGGTGGCTTTGAGGTTATGGTTCAAAGTAATTTTGTAGCATCTCATACAAATATTGTTGTAGGACTTGTTGAGACCATTGTTGGATTAATTCCTGCAGGTGGAGGATGTAAGGAAATGTTAGGCAGGTGGTTAGAGACAGAACAAGCAAAAAAAGATCCAAATTTTGCTCCACTTAAAGTTTTTGATATTATTGGATATGGAAAGACAGCTACCTCACCTGTAGAAGCTGAACCGTTGAAATATCTAAGACCTGAAGACAAAAAAATTATGAATAGAAACAGTTTATTAGAAGTCTCAAAAAAAATTCTTAATGAGAATAAAAATTTTAAAGTACCTGAGGAACTTGTATTTAAGCTTCCTGGGGAAAGTGTCAGAAGTGAAATGAATAAGATTATAGAAAAACTTTATAATGAAAAAGTGATATTAGACCATGGTGTACAAGTTGCAAAAGAATTGGCAAATGTTTTAAGTGGTGGGGACACAACAATAGACAAAACATTAACCGAAGATGATTTATTTAAGTTAGAGCTAGATGCATTTATGAGATTAATCGAGACAAAAAAAACACAAGACAGAATAAAACACACCTTAGCTACTGGTAAGCCACTAGTTAATTAGCATTCTAACAGAATTAATAAAATCTGGTCTTAGTACATACTGAGATTTATCAAGATACTTAATTTTTTTTAGCGCCTCTAAACCGTAAATTACTCTACCTATAGGAGTGTATTCAGACTCGTATAACGGTTCATCTCTCAAAATTATAAAAAACTGACTATCTTCTGTATTATAATTTTTTGATCTTGCTAATCCCACACTCCCTTTTTTAAAATCAAATGGAGTGTCTATCTCTGAATTTATTGTTCCTAAGCCAGACTTGCCAGTACCAATCTTTGCATAATTCAAGCTTCCTTTCTTACCAAACTCTAAATCACCCGCTTGCACAAGTGTATCTTTTATCACTCTATGAAAGGCAGAATTATCATAGGCTTTAAACTCAACTAATTTCTTGAATCTTTGAACAGCATTTGGAGAAATTTGAGGATAGAGTTCAATTATAACATTTCCACAAGGAACATTTAAAATCGCAATATTTGAGGGATTTTCAAAAGTAATTTTTGTTGGATCATAATTTTTTACAAATAAACACTTATTCTTTATTAAAAAAAAAGAGCCAAAAGAAAATATTGCTAAGGATAGTAAAAATATTAGAATTATTTTTTCTGATCTTGTTGCCTTAATTTTTTTGATCATAGGATAAAATTTGGATCAATTTTTAACAAATTTTTTTTAATAAAATTTATTTTTTTTTCTAAGATTGGGTCTTTATTATTCAAGTTGGTTCCAATCATCAAATGAGAGAAAACTTCTGCCATATCCTCAGATGCAGTGGATTGAGAATATTCTGAGAAAAATCCTTTGGTAGTATTATAGGTTTCTAGACCTAATTTATTTGTACAGGTGGAACATTCTGCATACTTAAAATCTGTTAAATTGAATCTCGACCAAGCGCTTTCGTCAAATATATCCTTATAACTATCGTTTATTATATGAAAAACTTCATGATGAATTACTCGTTCAAAATATTTTTCGTTAAACTTTATATCAAGAATTAATGTTTTCATTACATTATCTGGAATACCTGCTGTGTTAATATTTGAGATTGATAAATCTTCACACAAAACAATATATTTTAAATTTATTTTTTTCAAAAAAACTTGATTGTATCTGCTTAAATTTTTTTGAATAACTTTATACTTTTTATCTAAAGTTTTTTTTTCAGAGTCATAACAATTTATATTATTATCAACTCCTATTGTGAAAGGTTGTTTAGCGTACAAATATCTAAGCTTATTTGGAGTTTTAATATCATATATTTCCAAATTTGGAATCTTGATGAGATTATAAATGGTATCTGCTTGTGCTGAATTAATAATTATAAAAAATAATATTATATATCTAAAATAAATCATAAATCTTTATATAGAAGATATTCCAAATTAAAAGAATGTGATACAGTTTTTACTGTGAAAAAAAAAACTAATAAAGATCCAATTCAACCTGTTAGCGGAACAAAAGTCCCTAGGTTTGCAGGACCTTCAACATTTGCTAGATTGCCAGAACTAAGAGATGTGGAGAGTTGTGATGTTGCAATTGTTGGAGTTCCATTTGATGCTGGCACAAGTTACAGACCTGGAGCAAGATTTGGACCTCAAAGTATAAGACAGGCCTCAAGACACTTAAGAACCAATTATCATCCAAGTTATGATGTTGAACCGTTTAAAATTCAACAAGTTGCTGATGCAGGAGATATTACCTGCAACCCTTTTAATATTAATGAAGCAATAAAGCAGATAGAAATAGGAGCTGAGGAGTTATTAAAAAAGGTTGGAGGTATTATTTGTTTAGGTGGAGATCACACGATTGCCTTTCCTCTCTTAAAAGCTGTGAATAAGATTAATAATGGACCAGTTGCATTAGTGCACTTTGATGCTCATCTTGATACTTGGGATACATATTTTGGAGCTCCATACACTCATGGAACTCCTTTTAGAAGAGCGAGAGAAGAAAATTTATTTTTAGATGATGCATCAATGCATGTTGGAATTAGAGGTCCTCTATATAGCAGAGATGACATTAAGAATGATGAGAGTTTTGGATTTAAAATTATTCATTGTGATGAATTTCAATCAGAAGGTACGGATAAAATTGCTGAGAGAATTAAAAAAAGAGTAGGCAACAATCCTTTATACTTATCTATAGATATAGACGTATTAGATCCTGCTTTCGCACCTGGAACTGGAACTCCAGAAATTGCTGGGATGACCTCAAGGGAAATGGTTAATGTTTTAAGAGGCCTTTCGGGCTTAAATCTTATATCAGCAGACGTAGTTGAAGTTTCACCAGCATATGATCATGCTGAGGTCACATCACTTGCAGCTGCTACGATTGTTTATGAATTAACTAATTTATTTGCAAAAAAATAATAAAAAGTTAGTAAAAAGTTATGAAAGACAAAAAAAATTTTTATATAAATGGAAAATGGCAGGCCCCAAAAAGCAAACAACAAATTGAAATTGTTAATCCTTCAACTGAAGAAAAATGTGCGATCATAACTCTTGGTAATAAAGAGGATGTCGATATTGCTGTAAATTCAGCTAAAGAAGCTTATGACTCTTGGGCTTTTTCAACCAAAGATGAAAGAATAAAACTTTTAGAAAAACTTTATGAAAATTATAAAAAAAGATGGGCAGATATTTCTGAAGCAATTACTACTGAAATGGGTGCACCAAAAGACTTTGCAACGAAGCTTCAAGTAGGTACAGGAGCTGCTCATATAAAATCTTTTATAAGACATCTTAAGAATTTTGAATTTGAAAAACCCTTAGGAGATCATGCTCCCAATCAAAGACTTTTATACGAGCCTAAAGGAGTCTGTGCATTGATAACACCATGGAATTGGCCAATGAATCAGGTTTGTCTTAAGGTAATCCCTGCACTTGCATCAGGTTGCACAATGGTTTTGAAACCATCAGAATTAGCTCCATTATCGTCAATGATTTTAACCGAAATTATTGATGAAACAAAATTTCCTCCAGGAGTATTTAATTTAATAAATGGTGATGGAAATACAACTGGTGATGCACTTACGCGACATCCAGATATTAATATGATTTCATTTACTGGTTCCACTAGAGCTGGTGCTTTAATTTCACAAAATGCAGCTAATGATTTTAAAAGAGTGAGTTTAGAGTTAGGTGGCAAAGGAGCAAATATAATTTTTAAAGATGCTAATCCAAAAGCTATTGAATGGGGTGCTTTAAGATGTTTTAAAAATTCAGGTCAATCGTGTAATGCACCGACAAGAATGTTAATTGAGAAATCAAATTACCCTGAAGCAATAAAAAAACTTAAAGAATATACCGATACTATTCAGGTAGGGGATCCAAAAAAAGAGGGAGAACATATTGGGCCAGTGGTATCAGAAACTCAATATAATAAAATTCAGGGTTTAATTCAAAAAGGCATTGATGAAGGGGCAAAATTAATTGCAGGTGGACTTGGAAAACCTGATGGTCATGAAAAAGGATATTTTGTTAAGCCAACTGTATTTATAGATGTTGACAATAGTATGGAAATCGCAAGAACTGAAATTTTTGGACCAGTATTATCTGTTATACCTTTTGAAACAGAGGAAGATGCAATCAAAATTGCAAATGATACTCCTTATGGACTAACAAATTATATTCAAACCCAAGATCAAGAAAAAGCTAAAAGGGTTGCAAAAAAACTCAGATCAGGAATGGTTGATGTAAATGGTGCTGGTATAGCAATAGACACACCCTTTGGAGGCTTTAAACATTCAGGAATTGGCAGAGAGGCTGGTGAACATGGCCTTCAAGAATTTTTAGAAGTTAAATCAGTGGGTGGTTGGAGCTAATTTATTGAAGATTTTTCTCTTATACCATCGAGAAATTTTATACACTTTTTAAGCTCACTTAGTTCAATAAATTCATCAACTTTATGAGCCTGTTCAATTGAACCAGGTCCACAAACAACTGTGCTAATACCAATTTCTTGAAACAACCCGGCCTCAGTTCCAAAAGAAACAACCTCCCTAGAATTATCACCAGTAAGACTTGATACAAATTCACATGCCTCAGAATTTAGAACACGATTGAAACCTGCAACTTCACCAATAATTTTTTTTGTAATTCTAGAATTGGTAAATACTTTCCTCATCTCTGGTAATAAAACCTCATTAGCATATTTATCAATCTCTTGATTAAGAAATATTCCATCTTCTTTAACTACTGGTCGAGTTTCCCATTCTACATGACATTTATCAGCAATAACATTATGTGCTATTCCTCCAAAAATACCTCCAACTTGTAAAGTTGAAAAAGGCGGATCAAATATAGAATCTTTTGGAGATCTTTTTTTCAATTCCTCTCTTAGTTCTATTAACTTATTAGAATATTTTGTTGCAAATTCAACCGCGCTAACTCCTTTGTGTGGCATGGAGCTATGTCCTGCTAGCCCTTCAAAATAAGTTGTATACTCATAACATCCTTTATGTGCATCAATGATTTTCATTTTCGTGGGCTCACCTACGATACAAATACCCTCATTAATATTTCTTTTTTTTAATTCTTTTATCAAAATAGGTGCTCCAATACATGCAGTCTCTTCATCAAAAGTGAAAGAAAAATGAATATCTCGATTTAAATCAGTTTTAGAATAAATAGGAGCGAAAGCTAATGTGCATGCAATAAAACCTTTCATGTCACATGAGCCTCTTCCATAAAGTTTTTCTTCTTTTATAGTCGCTTTAAAAGGATCTGTACTCCAACTCTTTGAAACTGGCACTGTATCAGTGTGACCTGATAAAATTATTGGCTTTATACCATTTGATTTTTTTGCTTTAATTGTCGCAAAAAGATTTACTCTTTTTTTTTCATCATCAAACGTCTTAAATGATGTTGCGCCAAAATTATGAAGGTAATTCTCACAGTAATTAATTAAATTACTGTTGTCTTCACCTGATATAGTTTTGAAACCTATTAAATCTGACAAAATTTTTATCGAATTATTATATAATTTATCTAAATTAATTTCTGTACTCATAAATAATAATTAATATATATAAAGTGATTATGAAAGAACAAATTACATACGACATATTTGATAAGGTAGATATAAGAATAGGAACTGTAATTTCTGTGAAACAAAATGAAAAAGCCAGAAAACCATCATTAGTGATCGAAGTTGACTTTGGTAAGGAAATAGGCGTAAAGCAATCATCTGCACAAATCACTCATTACTATAATGAAGAGAATTTAAAAGGGAAACAAGTGATAGGTGTTTGTAATTTCCCAGAGAAAAATATTGCAGGTATTGTTTCTCAAGTTTTAATCTTAGGTTCGATCGATAAAGAGGGAAAAGTGATATTAGTTCATCCTTCTCAAAAATCTGAGAACGGTCTTCCAATAGCTTAAAATGCATCCTGAAATATTATCAATCTCTTTATTTTGGTTTGTAACCGCGTACACTCCAGGACCAAACAATGTTGTGGCCTCGTATTCAGGTTTCAATTTTGGTTTTGCAAAAACTATCCCCCATATCTTAGGGGTAACTTTAGGATTCACGTCGTTAGTTTTATTTTTATCTATCGGCCTCATAAATATATTTAAATTATTTCCTATAATACAAATTATAATTAAATATCTTGGGACTCTATTTTTAGTTTATTTGGCCTACAAAATTGCATTTTCAAAAACTTCTGATGAAACTATTAAAGAAAACCCTGTAAAATTTATTGAAACATTCTTGTTTCAATATTTAAATCCAAAGGGAGTTACTGTAGCAATAATTGTTGTTTCTACATATGTAGAATTAGGTGAGAATTACTTAAGTTATGCGACTCAAGTTATAGCGCTGGCATTCATATTTTCGGTAACAAGTATCACTCTTTGGACTTTTATAGGAAAATTTCTGAGGAAATTTGCGACAAATGATAAATTTATTAAGTATTTTAATTATGTTATGTCAGGGCTTCTTCTTTTGAGCATAATTACGTTCTATATATGATATAAAATATGAAACCAGGTACAAAAAATTCTTACAATTCACTCTCAGAAATAGATATCCAGGGTAAAAAATTTAAATATTACTCTTTAGAAAATGCTGAGAAAAATGGATTAGACGGCATTTCTAGATTACCTAAATCTTTGAAAGTGCTTTTGGAAAATCTTTTAAGATATGAAGATGATCTATCTGTTACAAAAAAACAAATTGAGGCAATTAAAGAATGGTTGAAAGATAAAAAATCCAAAACTGAAATAGCATATAGACCTGCAAGAGTTTTGTTACAAGATTATACCGGTATACCAGCAGTTGCTGATTTGGCTGCCATGCGAGAAGCTGTAAAAAATAAAAAAAAAGATCCAGAAAAAATCAATCCATTATCTGCTGTTGATCTTGTAATAGACCACTCGGTCCAAGTAGATCAATCTGCAAAATCAGATTCATTTGAAAAAAATGTTGAGATAGAATTTAAAAGAAATAGTGAAAGATACTCATTTCTAAAGTGGGGACAACAAGCTTTTGATAATTTTAGAATTGTTCCCCCAGGTACAGGAATTTGTCACCAGGTCAATTTAGAATATCTATCTAAAGTAGTTTGGAATGAGAAATATAAAGGAGATGAATATATTTTCCCAGATACATTAGTCGGAACAGATAGTCATACAACAATGGTTAATGGATTATCAGTTCTAGGTTGGGGAGTAGGAGGTATTGAGGCAGAGGCAGGAATGCTAGGCCAACCAATTTCAATGTTAATACCAGAGGTGATTGGTTTTGAAGTAAAAAATAAAATGCCAGAAGGTACAACGGCTACAGATTTAGTATTAACGGTTGTAAAAATGTTAAGAGACAAAGGTGTAGTTGGAAAATTTGTAGAATTTTACGGAGAAGGATTAAAAAATTTATCTCTTGCTGATCGAGCAACTATTGCAAATATGGCTCCAGAATATGGAGCAACATGTGGTTTTTTTCCTATTGATGAAGAAACTTTGAAGTATTTGGAATTTTCTGGCAGAGATAATTTGACTGTAAAAATTGTCGAAAAATATGCAAAGGCACAAGGTTTATGGGCTAGTGATGATATAGATTTTACCGACAATTTAATGTTGGATATGTCTACAATTGTACCAACAATCTCAGGACCCAAAAGACCACAAGATAAAGTTTTGTTAACTGATGCTGCTAGTAATTTTAAAAAAGTTTTTTCTGATACTACAAAGAAAAAAAATTTTTCTATATCAAAAGTGGATGGTGCTGATTTTGAAATTCAAGATGGTTCAATTTTAATTGCTGCAATAACGTCTTGCACTAACACTTCTAATCCCAATGTTTTAATCGGTGCGGGTTTAGTCGCAAAAAAAGCAGTGGATCTTGGTCTTAAGGTAAAGCCTTGGGTAAAGACCTCACTGGCGCCAGGGTCTCAAGTTGTTACAGATTACCTTGATAAAGCTGATCTATCAAAATACCTTGATAAATTAGGATTTAATTTAGTAGGTTATGGATGCACAACATGTATTGGAAATTCTGGACCATTACCAGATAATATTGTTGATGCAATTCAAAAAGAAAATTTATACGCAGTTTCAGTTCTTTCAGGAAATAGAAATTTTGAGGGAAGGATTTCACCACACATTAAAGCTAATTATTTGGCTTCTCCTCCATTAGTTGTTGCCTATGCTTTAGCTGGGAGAATGGACTTTAATCTCTACAACGACCCACTGGGAAAAGATAAAAATGGAAAAGATATTTATTTAAAAGATATTTGGCCCACAAATAAAGAGATTGAAGATATTTTAAAAGTTTCTTTAAGTGCGGATATGTTTATTAAGAGATACTCAAATGTTTCTGAAGGACCAAAACAATGGCAAGAAATTAAAACTGAAAAAACTAGTATTTATGATTGGGAAGAAAATTCAACCTATGTAAAAAAACCACCGTTTTTTGATGACTTACCTGATGAGCCAGAGGGATTTAAAAAGATAAAAGATGCTAGACCTTTACTAATTTTAGGGGATATGGTTACTACTGATCATATATCTCCGGCAGGTAATATACAGAAAGATAGTCCGACTGGTGACTATTTTATGAAGCACCAAATTTTACCAAAAGATTTTAATTCTTATGGATCAAGAAGAGGAAATCACGAAGTTATGATGAGAGGAACATTTGCAAATATTAGGATAAGAAATGAAATGGCACCAGGAACGGAAGGTGGTTTTACCAAATTATACCCTGAAGAAAAAGTTATGCCAATATATGATGCAGTTGTTGAATATAAAAAAAGAAAAACAGATTTAGTGGTTATTGGCGGCAAAGAATATGGAACAGGTTCATCAAGAGATTGGGCTGCAAAGGGAACAAAACTTTTAGGTATTAAAGCTGTAATTGCCGAAAGTTTTGAAAGAATTCATAGATCTAATTTAATAGGTATGGGAGTTTTACCTCTTCAATTTATAGATAATATGAACAGAAAAAATTTGAATTTAAAAGGTTCAGAACTAATAAGTGTTATTAATTTAGAAAAGGGAATAAATCCTTCTGACAAGGTTAAAATTGAAATTAAGTATTTATCTGGTGAAATTAAAAAAGTAGAAACTCTATGTAGGATAGATACAAAAAATGAATTAGAGTACTATAAGAATGGGGGAATATTACAATACGTTCTTCGTAATATGATTTAATATGGACGATGATATATCAATAATAGAATCAAATACACGTAAAGAAAAGATTAAAAATTTCCTTTTTGAAAACAAAAAAAAAATAATTATTTTTTTTGTTGCAATTATTTTGATAGTAGTTTCATTTTTTGGCTATGGTGAGTTTATTAAAATTCAAAATAAAAAAATTTCAAATCTATATTATTCGACAACAATAACTTTTGATAAGGATAATAAAGAAAAAACAACAACAAATTTAATTAAAATTATTAATAAAAAAAATTCAACTTATTCTCCACTTTCACTGTATTTTATTCTAGATAATCAGTTAATTAACGATAGAAATCAGATCAACAATTTATTTGAAATATTAATTAACAAAACATCTTTAGATAAAGAAATAAGAAATTTAATTATTTATAAGAAAGGTCTTTATAATGCTGATCAAATATCTGAGAATGAGTTACTGAATATTTTAAATCCAATTATAAAAAACAAAAGCGTTTGGAACTCACATGCTCTTTATTTGTTAGCAGAATATTTTTACTCAAAAAATCAAAAACAAAAATCTAAAGAGTTTTTTAATCAAATAATTAACTTAAAAAACTCGAACCCAGATATAGTTGTTGAGGCTCAAAAAAGATTAAATAGAGATTTAAGTGATTAAGATTTTTTCTTTTTTTTTGGTATCACTATTAATTATTAGCTGTTCTTTAAATAAAAATTCAAAAATTTGGAACAAAAAAGATATTAAAGTTGAAGAAAATAAAGATTTGAAAATTGTACTAGATGAAAAAAAAATATCCTATAGCGAACTTAACCCAAATATTAAATTAGATTTATCAAATATTTCAGTTGGAGGAAAAATTTTAAACAACAAAAATAATTATGGTGCTCAAAAATATTCAGGAAATTTTAAAAAAATTAAAAAATTTAAATTTTCAAAGTTCACTTTTGAGAATCAAATAGATTTTCAACCAATTTTTTTAAGAGATGGTATAATTTTGTTTGATGCCAAAGGTTCAATAATAAGATATGACAATAATGCGAAGATTGTTTGGAAGAAAAACTTTTATAAAAAATCTGAAAAAAAAAATAATCCTAGATTATTTTTAGCAATAAAAGAAAATAGATTAATTGTAATTGATAGTTTATCAAATTTATTTTTAGTCAATTTAGAAAATGGAAACTTGATATGGTCAACCAAAAATGAATATCCATTTAATTCTGAAATAAAGATTTTAAATGAAAAATTTTTTGCTGTAGATATAAAAAATATTTTAAGATGCTTTTATATAAAAGATGGTTCAGAGTGTTGGTCACTAGAAACGGATAAAACACTTACATTATCTAATTCTAAAAATTCATTAATAATTTCAAACAAATTAGTTGTTTTTGTTAATAATCTAGGAGATGTAACAGCAGCAGATATACAATCGGGTGCAATGGTTTGGCAACTTCCAACCCAAAGCAGTGCTATTGCCAATTCAACTTATAGTTTTAAAAATTCTAAACTAGTCCTCGACGAGGATGAAATTTATTTTTCAAATAATTTTAATGAATTTCACTCCATTAATTTAAATAATGGATCAATTAATTGGATAAATGATATAAGCTCAAGTCTTACCCCGATCATTGTAAATAGTTTGATTTTTACAATCTCAGAGAATGGTTACTTATTTGTTATTGATAAGAAAACGGGAAATATTATTAAAATAAAAGATGTATTTAAGAATTATAAAGATAAAGATAAAAAAAAGATTAAACCCATGGGCTTTTCAATAAGCCAAGATAAAGTTTATTTAACTAATAGTGATGGAAAATTGACTATAATCGAATTGAACACTGGAGATATAGCTAAGGTAGAAAATATTTCAAGAAGTTTAATTTCAAAACCATTTTTATTCAATAATAATTTATTTGTAATTAAAAATGGTGGTATTGTAAAATACGAATAAAATGTTTTTAAAATTTTTAGAAAAAATTGGTCGAAAAAAAGTTGTTCTTGATAGAGGACCTTCACATCCAGAGTTTCACAAAGCAAAACCTTGGATGAATAGGTATTATGTATTGTTGAGACACCGACCAAAATGGTTTCCTTTTAATATTTTAATACATGAAATGTTGGCTGACGATCATGGAGAAGGTGTTCATAATCACACCTTTCCTTATATAACAATTATATTAAGAGGTGGATACTGGGAAACCTTAAGTACAGGTAAATTTTGGAGACCACCAGGATATATTGGATTTAGATCTGCAAATAATCTTCATAGAGTTGATCTTGAGCCTGGAACAAAGCCATTAACAATATTTATTTCAGGACCATTTGGATTAAGAAAAGGACCTCGATCTGAGTATGGCATTGATTTTGAGACCAAAAAAGATTGATGTCTAAAGACTTTGAAGAAAAATTTCTATTATATTGTAAATCAGAAAACTTAGAGGTTAATCAAAGTCAAATTAAAGTAATCAAAAGATTACAAGATTTTTTTAATCAAAATTTTACATTTAATTTTTTTAGATTTTTTTCAAAAAAAAAATCAAAAAAAGCTTTTTATTTACATGGTGGTGTCGGTGTTGGTAAAACAATGATTTTAAATTTTTTTTTTGATTTAGTTAATCAAGATAAAAAAAGACTTCATTTTAATGAATTTATGTTAGAGTTTCATGATTTTGTTCATACTAGAAAAGACAAAAATCAAGAGAATGTAGTAAGCACATTTGTTAAAGATTTAAAATTAAAAGTATCACTTATTTATTTTGATGAATTTCAAGTTACTAATATCGTAGATGCCATGATTTTAGGAAAGTTATTTGAGGAAATCTTTAAAGAGAATATTAAGATCATATTAACTTCAAATATTGAATTATCTGAATTGTATAAAGACGGATTACAGAGAGACCAATTTTTACCGTTCATAGAAATAATGAAAAAAAATGCTATCAACTATGAATTAAAAATTGAGGAAGATTATCGAAAATCGGAAGAAAATCAAAAACAAAGATTTTTTTTTCCTTTAAATCAAGAAACCAATTTTAAAATAAACAAATTTTTTAGAATTATTACAAAAGAAAAAAAAAACTCACCTATGAATTTAAATATTAAGGGGAGAGATTTTACAATACAAAACTTTTATGAAGGGATTTGTAGATTTAGCTTTGATGAACTTTGTAATAGAAATTTAGGTGCTGAGGATTATTTGGAAATAGTTAAAAACTCTAAATTTATTGTTATCGAAGAAATTCCATTGTTTAGCAATAATAATTCAGATCAACAACAGAGATTTATAACATTATTAGATATAATTCACGATAAAGATATTCCTTTGGCTACCACAGCTGCCCAAAGTTTGGAAAATTTCACATCTTCAAAATCTCTTAAAGCTCCTTTTGAGCGTACCATAAGTCGATTATATGATTTAACATCTAGAGAATACAATTTATAAATTATATTACTAATTTTTTAAAGTTTGAAACGCTTTTAAAGCTGAAGCTCTTGCTTGCTCATGAATAACAATTGGTTTTGGATAACTTTTTCCAATAATTGTATTTATTGCCTCTTGATATTTAATTTCCATTTCCCA
Organism: uncultured Pelagibacteraceae bacterium; assembly: GCA_902563555.1. GTDB lineage: Bacteria > Pseudomonadota > Alphaproteobacteria > Pelagibacterales > Pelagibacteraceae > Pelagibacter. The sequence goes on from CACEXM010000001.1 coordinate 60,945, forward strand.
TGGTTTGTGAATAAATTTTTGTGGAACCTTACTTAATTCTGGCACCCATTTTTTTACATACTTTCCTTCTTTATCGAACTTTTCACCTTGAAGGATAGGATTGAATATTCTGAAATAAGGAGCTGCATCAGCGCCACAACCAGCAACCCATTGCCATTGGGCAACATTATTAGCTTTATTAAAATCTAATAAACAATTTCTAAAATGTTTTTCTCCCTCAGTCCAATTTATTCTTAGATGTTTTACTAGAAACGAACCCACGACCATTCTTATCCGGTTATGCATCCAACCAGTTTCATAAAGTTCTCTCATCCCAGCATCAACAATCGGATAACCCGTCATACCTGATTTCCATGCTTTTAAAAATTTTTCATTTTTGACCCAAGGAAACTTATCAAATTCTTTTCTATAATTTCCTTTCAAAAATTCTGGAAAATAATTGATTAAACTATGTGAAAATTCACGCCAACCTAGCTCATTAATATATTTTCTGTAACCAATTCCTTTCGATTTAATCTCACTGCACTTTTTCCAAATAGTATTTACGTGAATTTGCCCATGTTTGATATAAGGAGACAATTTCGATGTACCCTCGACAGAAGGATAATCTCTTGCAGTTCCGTAATCTTTAATTTTGCCATCAATTAGATTTTTTAGAATTTTTTTAGACTCTTCCTCAGAAACCTTCCAATATTTTTCAAACTTTTTATACCAATTTTTTCTTGGAAGAATATCTTTTGGCTCTATACAACCTTTAAAGAATGATAATGACTTTGTTTTTTTTTTGATACTATAATTTTTACTCGGCGGTGATCCTAAAAATTTTTGTTCAGCATTTCTCCAAAATGGAGTGAATACTTTAAAAGGTGTTCCATCATTTTTAGTTACTTCTTGAAACTCATTTAAAATATTTCCTTTAAAATATTTGTAATTAATCTGATTTTTAACAAAAATATCTCTAATTTTTTTTCCTTTTGCAATTACGTCTGGTTCGTAAATTTTATTCCAATATATCGAAATATTGTCTTTTTTTTTAATCTTTGAAAATATATCCAGCTCATCACCTGCTAATATTTGAAGATTGATCTTAAATTTAGATAATTCAGACTTAAAGATTTCCAATGATTTTGAAAGCCACCATTTTTGTGCCTCTCTTTTGGTATCAAAGTCGTTTTTGTTGTAAATGTATAGGGCAAGTACGCTATCATGATTTTGGGTTGCGTAAGAAAGGGCAGGGTTATTTTCAATTCTAAAATCCTCTCTTATCCAAGTGATCGCGTTTTTTGTCATAAAAATTATTTTCTTCCCTTAGATAGCAGTTGTTTGTAAAGTTTAACATCTGCATTACCTTCGCATCCAATAACTAAAACATTTGAATTTTCATTAAGGTTTATCAATCTTCTAGCTTTTTGGTTGTTGCAAATTCCAATTAAAGCAATAATCCCTGGAGTAGCGCATTCACCACCTACAATTGAAGTTTTGCTGAACTTTTTATCTTTTAGACCAGCTACTGTTTTTGCAACATTTTTATCTGAAATTGAGACACAACAATTACTAGCTTTTTTTAATATTTGCCAAGGCACAAGAGACATTTCATTACAAGACATACCACCCATAATGCTCTCTTTTCTTATCTTTATTTTCTTTAACTTGTTATTTTTGACACTTTGAAGAACGCAATCGGCTCTATCTGGTTCGACAATAATGATTTTTGGAATTTTTTTAAAATATTTTGCCACACCAGCAACTAACCCTGCAGCTAAACCACCAACCCCTGCCTGAAGAAATATATGGGTAATATATTGATTAGTTTGTTTAGAAATTTCTTTGATTAAAATAGAGTATCCAGCCATTGTTAATTGAGGAATGTACTTATAATTATTTGTCGATACATCTTGAATAATTTTCCAATTATTTTTTTTGGATAATAATTGGCATTCTTTTAATGATGCCTCATAATTTCCTCTTACTCTTATTACTTCAGCACCAAATTTTTTAATTTCTTTTACTCTTGTTTCACTCACGTATTGACTAACAAAAATTTTACACTGCAATTTTAGTCTTTTTGCTCCCCATGCTACAGATCTCCCATGATTACCAGCTGTTGCTGATGAAACAATTATTTTGTTAGCTTTCTTTGAAATTTTTTCTACTGCATAAGCACCACCAAGTGCTTTAAAGGATTTTAAGTGAAATCGTTTCGATTCGTCTTTATAAAATATATTCTTAAGCTGAAGTTTTTTATTTAATTTATTTAACTTTAATAATGGAGTTGGACTATATCCTTTCCATTTAGATATACTTTTGTGAGAATTGACTAATAAATTTGATGGTAAATATTTTAGGACATAGTTTCTACTAAATTGAAAGTTTTTATTTAACAAAAATTTGGAGTATTTCCATTTGAGATTTTGCATTTTAAATTTTTTTTATATTCAAACTATAAATAAACCTATATTAATATTTATACAAAGAAAAACTATATGAAAAAAATATTAATCATTGGTGGTGGTGCAATGGGTTCTGCCTTTTCAGTTCCTTGTTTGGAAAATAATAATAAAGTTACTATTACAGAACCATATAATAAAACTTTTATTAAAAACTTATCATCAAAGCAAAAATTTCACTCCGCACTAAAGCTTAATCTTCCAAAAAAGTTACAGTATAAAAAATATTCAAAAGATATTTTAAAGGAAAAATTTGATTTAATTGTTATTGCCTTAAGTCTTGCTGGAATTAATTTTATTGGAAAGGAATTAAAAGACTTAAAAATAAAAACTCCGTTATTAGTTCTTACAAAAGGACTTAAATATGATAAAAAAAGAAATAAGCTACTTACTATTTCAGGTTTACTTAAAGATAACTTTAATGTTGCAAATGTATCAGTGCTGAAAGGACCTTGTTTAGCTAAAGAATTAGCAAAAAGAAATAATACAAGCGTAGTAGTAGCAAATAGGAATATCAAAATAGCTAAATGGATTGGAAAACAGATATCAACAAAATATTATCTGACTGAATTTTCAAGAGATGTTATTGGAGTAGAAATTTGCTCAGCAATTAAAAATATATATGCAATGGTTATAGGCTCAGGTCAAAATTTAAATGCTGCATCAGATTTATTTCAAAAAAGTGTAAATGAGATGAAATTTTTGATTAAATATTTTAAAGGCGATCAATCAACCATATTAGGTCTTGCCGGTATTGGTGATCTCTATGTGAGTGCTGTAGGAGGAAGAAATAGTAAAATGGGAGATTTTTTAGGTAAAGGTTTTACATTTGCTGCAGCTAAAAAAAAGTTTATGCCAAAAGATACAGTTGAAGGTGAGCAATTGGCCAGAGAAATTGCTCCTTATATTTTAAGAAAAATTAATAAAAAAAAGATACCTTTGATGATCAATTTGCTAAAGACGATATTGTATAATAAAAAAATTTAACCAATTAGAAAATTATTTTCTACAAGTAATCCTATAATGATACCAACCAATAATGCAAAAATTAGTTTTTTTTTATCCACTTATTAAGATTTTTTACCGATTGAAGAAGTTAAATTTTTAACGTTCATAGTTGGGAATTTTGTCTTAAATTTTTGCTTTATGTTTTCCCATAATTTAGCCATTCCCAAAGGTTCATAAATCATAAAGATAATCATCAAACCACCAAATATTACCTGCTCGATTGAAGATATTATTGTAGCGTCAATAGCACCATGAAAAACATTATTACCAATTGCATTAAGAAGAACTGGAAAAAGTAAAATAAACGCTGCACCAATAAAAGCACCATTTATTGTACCAAGTCCACCTAAAATACACATGAATAATATCTTAAAAGATAATTTAATATCAAAGGCAACTGGTTCTAGAGATTTTAAATAACAAAATGCAAAAAGTGCACCTGCAACCCCACAATAAAACGCACTAATTGCGAAGGCCTGTACTTTTGTTCTTAACAATGAAACTCCCATCGATTCAGCGGCAATATCCATATCTCTAACTGCCATCCAATTCCTACCCGTACTACCTCTAGCCATGTTCATCGCAAGTAAAGTTAAAACTGTGGTAACAGCCAAACATACAAAATACATAGCCAATGGAGTTGTAAATGGTTTTCCTAAGATAACTATGTCTTGTGCAGTTATAATTCCTGATGAGTCGTAGTTTTTAAACCAACCAAATTTATCTATCATCCATATAATAAAGAACTGTGAGGCCAATGTTGCTACCATCAAATAAATTCCTCTTACTTTTAAACTTGGTAAACCAAACAAAATTCCAAAAGCGGCAGCAATCAAACCTGACACTATTAGTGAACCCACGAAACCTAAATCAGGCACTCGTAAAATAAGGTTAAACATAGCAAAAGCACCTGCAGCCATGAAGCCAGCAGCACCTAAAGCTAATTGTCCTGTGTAACCCATAACAATTTGTTGTCCAATTGTAGCTAGAGCTAAGCAAAGCCAAGGTATCAATATAGAAGTGTACCAATATTCTGTTGTAATAAAAGTAGGTATTACTAATACACTTAGAACCATACAAACAGCTAAGTTAATTAGGTCTTTTTTTGTATAAGTCATAAATACTGGTTTCATCATAAATTAAACTCTCCTAATAATTTTTTCTCCAAATAAACCTTCCGGTCTATATAATAAGAAGAATATTGCTAAAACGTAAGGAGCCCAACCTTCAATTGCGCCACCAAAAAACGGTCCAATGTAAACTTCCAAAACTTTCTCTACTGCACCAATGATTAAGCCACCAATAATTGCTCCTGGGATAGATGAGAAACCACCTATAATTAAGACTGGTAGAGCTTTTAAAGCTAAGTCAACAAGAGCAAATTGAACACCAGCTCTTGCACCCCACATACATCCTGCAACTAATGCCACAACTCCTGCAGCAGACCAAACTAATAACATAATGTGTTTTAAAGGAATTCCTATTGAACTTGCGGCACCGGCATCATCTGCAACAGCTCTTAAACCTAGACCAATTTTTGTATATTTGAATAGAAGGAATAAACCAATAATCATAATAGCAGCCACAACTCCTGCAGTAATATCAAGAGCACTGATAAATAATTTTAAGTTATCAGCGATCCACGGCACTGGAAAATCTCCTATACCTAAATCTAATCTTCTTACCTCTACTCCCCATGCTGCTTGAGCCAAGCCTTCTAAAACATATCCTAGACCGATTGTGGCCATTAATACGGTATCTTCGCTAGCGTTCATTAAAGGTCTTAAAACAAATCTTTCAGTGCACAAGCCAACCACTACCATCAAAAGGGCAGCCAAAATAAATGCAAGTACGAAAGGTATATTGAAGTCTTGCATAAATCCAACAAAAGCAAGAACTGAGAAGAAAACCATAGCTCCTTGTGAGAAGTTAAACGTCGCTGAAGCTTTAAAAATTAGAACAAATCCTAAAGCTACCAATGAGTACATAGTTCCAGCAAGCAAACCGCCAACTAAAACTTCCATAAAAAATAATAATTCTTCAACCATATTTTTATCCTAGTGTTCTACTCCTAAATAAGCATCTATTACTTTTTGATTTGATCTTACTTCATCAGGCGTACCATCACCAATAACTTTACCATAATCAAGCACTACAACTCTGTCGGATATATCCATAACTACTCCCATATCATGCTCAATAAGAACCATAGTTGTGCCGAGTTCATCATTTACTTTTAAAATGAACCTACACATGTCCCTTTTTTCTTCAACATTCATTCCAGCCATAGGCTCATCTAGTAAAATTACAGATGAGTCAGTTGCAAGAGCACGACCTAATTCTACTTTCTTTTGTAATCCGTAAGGAAGTTTTCCAACTGGCGTATCTTTAATATCTTCTATTTCTAAAAAACTGATTATTTCTTCAGATCTTTCTCTATTAATCTTTTCTTCTTTTTTAACTTTAGGTAGTTGAAAAGCAACTTCAAGAAAATTTGTTTTCGTGTGAAGCTTTCGGCCTACTAAAATATTATCCAGAACTGACATTCTTTTAAATAGAGCTAAGTTTTGAAATGTTCTAGAAAGGCCCATTTGTGCCATGAGATTGGGAGTAATATTTGGGATTTCTTTTCCTTTAAAAGAAACTGTTCCTTGTTGAGGTTTATAAATTCCATTTATACAATTCAGCATTGAGCTTTTTCCAGCCCCATTAGGTCCAATTATAGCCCTAACCTCGTGCTCAAGTACATCAAATGAGGTATCAGTTATTGCTTTAACACCACCAAAAGAAAGGGAAATATTTTTTACCTCTAATATTGGTTTGCCTATTTTAAATTTTCTCTCAATTGCCATCTTTAATTAATTCTTTTCTTCGTTAAGCTTTCTTCTTTAAGTACATCTCTAAAATTTTTTCTACCTTTCTTTGAAATACCTAAATATAATTCTTTCACCTGATCATTACTCAATAAACTTTGAGCTGTACCATCTAGCATAACTCTGCCTGTTTCAATAATATAGCCATAATCTGAATTTTTTAGTGCAACATTGGTATTCTGCTCAGCTAGTAAAATACTCACACCTTCTTTCTGATTAAGCTCTTTAACGATATTAAAAATCTCTGCTACTAATTGGGGTGCCAAACCCATTGTAGGTTCATCTAGAAGTAGCATTTTAGGTTTTGCCATCATAGCTCTTGCAACTGCTATCATTTGTTGCTCTCCACCTGATGTAAACGCGGCTTGGCTTTTTCTTCTTTCCTTTAATCTTATGAAATAAGTATATATTTTTTCTAATTCTTGATTGATATCACCTTTTGATAATTTTCTTGAGTATGCCCCAGCAATAATATTTTCTTCAACAGTTAGGTGGCCAAAACATCTTCTGCCCTCTAATACTTGAACCATGCCAAGTCCAACCATTTGTGATGGATTTTGTTTATCAATTGAGTTACCATCATATTCTATAGTGCCTTTTGTTACTTTACCTCTTTCTGAGGCTAGCATAGTTGAAACTGCTTTTAATGTTGTACTCTTACCCGCTCCATTTGCTCCAAGTAGTGCCACCACTTTTCCCTTTGGCACTTTTAATGAAACATCATGTAGAGCTAAAATAACATTATCATAAGTTACTTCGATATTTTTAATATCAAGTATGTTGGTTGAAGTGCTCATTAAATTTTTTTCAATTATATTTATATTAAATTTTATTTAAAGGGGGAGTTAGAATAACTTGATTATCTAAACTCCCCCTTTAGTAGATATTAATTTATTTCTAAATTAATTATCCACATTTTTTCGGTGTAATGTTGTTTTCTTTAGCAAATTTCGCTGCAGATGCCTCTACAAGACCTCTAATAAATGCAGGATCACCTGGAGCTTCCCAACCAGTTACCTGATTGAATTTAGTTCCATCCCACTGCATTACAGCAAATTTACCGGCACCTTCATGGTTTGCGCATGAAATAGCAAATGGAGCTAACATTCCTCCAACTCCAAGTTCAGTAAGTCTAGCTTCAGTCATGTTTAAATTTTCATAACCATCTCTAAACTCAGCACCAGTTACTGCTTTACCAACTTTGTTATGCATTTTTTGAGCAATTCTTAACGCCTCAATCCACATAACGGCAGCACCTAATCCTCTATTCCAGTAAACGGAACCAATCCTATTTGGATCAGCTAAGTTACCTTTTCCGGCACCATATACTTTATCTTTAATATCTTTAACTAATGGATATTCTCCTGGCAAAGCATTTGCAACAGCATAAGTTCCCTTAGCTGCATCACCTGCTGGATACATATCCTCTTCGGCAGCACCGAATGTTACATACATCATTCTATCTCTTGGGAAATTAATTCTAGCAGCGTTAGTCATTGCTGTTGAATTCATTCCAGAACCCGCTCCCCAGAAAGTAACCCAATCAGGTTTTTCTTTTCTGATTTGCAACCATTGAGATTGTTGCTCTAATCCTGGAGGTGGAATTGAGATTTCAATTAATTTCATTCCCCAATCAGAAGTTATTTTTCTCATTGCTGGAAGTGGTTCTCTTCCGTAAGCAGAGTCGATGTGTAAGTGAACGATTTTTTTACCTTTCATCTTATCTATACCGCCCTCTACTTGAGCCATAAACTTCAGTTTAACCGCTATTTGTGACCAGTAGTGACTTGCAGCATTAAATACCCAAGGCCACACTCTTCCATCGGCACCGTCAGTTCTTCCATAACCATATTGAGCTAAAACAACATTGTCTTTAGCCATACGGTTAATTACAGCGTATGCTCCTGGTGTTCCTAAAGTATCAAACACTACTATTCTTTGACCATCTTTTTCTAAAAGTCTTTGGTAACATTCTACTGTTTTAACAGCGTTATATTCCGTCTCACACTCTTGCCATGTAAGCATTACTCCATTCACCCCACCTGTCATGTTTACATAGTTCATGTAATCAATTTGAGCCCCGTAGTAACCAGTACCCATTGCTGAGTAAGGTCCAACACGACTACTTGCTACTGGAAAATATTGCGTCTCAGCAGCAGATACACTTTGAGGTAAAGTAAGTGAAGAAAATAAAGCGATAACTACTGTTAGAGTAGAAGTTAGCCTTTTAATTATTTTTGCTAACATTATTCCTCCCTTATGTTTAGTTATGTTAAACATTCTAATAAGCTATAATCTAATCACATAGCTTGGGTTTCTGCAATTAATAATCATTATTAAGAAGCAAAATAAAATCGTCACACATAAAAAACAATTACAACTAGAGATTGTTAATAAAATTTTAAATAGGAATTGTTTTCTAAGAAATTTATAAAAGTCTAATAAATATATTTTATTAAATGAAAAAAATTTTAATAGTTGAGGGTAATACAGCTGAGGAAAACGGGAGTTTTACAGAGGCAGGTATTAAAACTCATACTGAAAGTTTAAGGGAAAGTTTAAAATATATATCAAATGATTTAATAATAGATGTGGTTAACCCATCATCAGATAAAAATATTGATAGTTTCAACGATAAGTTGCACACCTTTGATGGTTTGATCTGGGGAGGAAGCAGTTTAAATATTTATAACGATACTCCAGAAATAAAAAAACAAATTGAATTTATGAAAAATTGTCAAAATAAAGTTAAAAATATTTTAGGAATTTGTTGGGGCATGCAAGTGGCTGTAACTGCTGCAGGAGGTCAGGTAAAAAAAGCCAATACATCTCATGTAGGTATTGCAAAAGAAATTGAAATAAATGAATACGGTTTAAAGCATCCGTTATACAAAGATAAAGAAAAAAAATTTAATTCTCCTGCTTTTAATTATGACGAAGTTGTAAAAATACCTGAAAACGGTATTTGTCTTGCATCCAATAAAATTAATAAAGTCCAAAGTTTGTATTTTCAAATAAATAAAACTAGAGTTTGGGGCTTGCAATATCATCCTGAAATAACTTATGAAAAAATGATAAGTTTGATTAATTTTAGAAGAAAAAGATTAATTGAATATAGAAAAGTATTCAAAAATGAAAATGATCTTGAAAATCACATATCTTTTATTGAAAAAGAAATTCAGGTCACAGTTAAAGAAAAAAAAATGTTAGAACTTAAAAATTGGCTTAAAGAATTAAATTAAAATAAACCCTCAATTTGCCCTTTTTGATTTAATTTAATAGTATCAGCGGCTGGCTTTCTTGGTAATCCTGGCATCGTCATTATTGACCCACAAATGACTACCACAAATTCTGCTCCTGAAGATAATCTTACTTCTCTTATTGGTATTTCATGATTTGAGGGGGCTCCTTTGAGTTTGGGGTCAGTTGAAAAACTAAATTGAGTTTTTGCAATACAAACCGGTAAATTTCCATGACCATTATCCTCAAAAACTTTTAATTGTTCTTTAACTTTGTCGTCAGCTGTTATTTTATTAGCTTTATAGATTTGTTTAGCAATTAACTCTATCTTATCCCAGAGTTTAAGATTGTTATTATATAAAAAATTAAATTTATTTTTGTTATTTTTGCAGACTTTAACAACTTTTTTGGCAAGATCTTTGGTCCCATTTCCACCCTTAGCCCAATGCTTACATTCACTGACTTCAACTTTTCTTTTTTTACAAAAATTTATAACAGTTTTAACTTCTTTTTTTGTATCTAGCGCAAAATGATTTATTGCTATTATCGGTTCTAAACCAAATTTTTTTATATTTGTAATATGTCTTTCCAAGTTAACCAATCCTCTTTCTAAAGCCGATATATCCTCTTTTTTTAAGTCCTCTTTTTCAACTCCTCCATGCATTTTTAATGCTCTTATTGTTGCAACAATTACTACACAGTTTGGGGTTAATCCTGCTTTCCTGCATTTAATATTTAAAAACTTTTCTGCACCAAGATCTGCACCAAATCCTGCTTCAGTAACCACATAATCGGATAATTTTAAAGCAGTTTTTGTTGCAATCACTGAATTACATCCGTGAGCAATGTTTGCAAAAGGACCACCATGAATGATTGCTGGATTATTTTCTAAAGTTTGAGTTACATTAGGTCTAATTGCTTCCTTAAGTAAAACAGTCATGGGTCGATGAGCATTTATATCTCTAGCATAAAGTGGCTTTCCATTTTTGTTATATGCAAAAGTAATATTACCAATTCTTTTCTCTAAATCTTTTAAATCATTAGAAAGACAAAAAATAGCCATCACTTCTGATGCAACTGTTATGTCGAAACCATCAACTCTTTTGAAATCTTTAGCAACCCCACTCGTATTGATATCAATAAATCTAAGAGCGCGATCATTCATATCCATTACACGCTTCCAAACTATTTTTTTTTCATCAATATTTAGTTTGTTCCCCCAATAAATATGATTATCTATCATTGCTGAAAGTAAATTATGCGCTGAAGTAATGGCATGGAAATCACCTGTAAAATGTAAATTTATTTGTTCCATAGGAACAACTTGGGCATAACCACCCCCTGCAGCACCACCCTTCATTCCAAAAGATGGACCTAAACTAGGTTCTCTCAAACAGACAATAGATTTTTTACCAATTTTATTTAAACCATCACTTAGACCAACTGAAGTTGTTGTTTTTCCCTCACCTGCTGGTGTTGGCGTTATTGCAGTAACTAAAATTAATTTACCATCCTTTTTTTTCTTCAGTTTATCTAAAAATTCAAAATTAATTTTTGCGATATGTCTACCCATTGGACTGAAAGCACTGCTCTTATCTGGAACTTTAATTTTTGCTAAAATTTTACCTATCGGTTTCATTTTAGCTTTTCTTGCTATTTCTATATCTGATTTTACTTTAGCCATTTATTCAAATAAAATATTTGTTTAATACATGTTTTAATTTCATATAAAATATAGTAGTTTCAGTCTCTTGTAGCAATATAAACTCCAACAGATGTTACAATAAAGCCGACAATATCCAAATTAGTTAATTTTTCATTTAAAAAAAACCAGGCCATTAAAGCTGAAGTTGATGGAATTAAAAAAAATATCGAGACAGTTTTGCTTGCTGAATTTTTTTTAATTAAAAGCATTAAGATTGTAAAAGCACCAAAAGAGACAAGCAGTACTTGATGGCTCATTGCAATGATAAAAACCTTGTTAAAATTTATATATGGTTCAGCAAAGAAAATTACTATTAGAACATGAAACAAACATCCCCCAAATGCTTGGTAAAAATTACTTACTGATAAAGGTAAGTTTTTACTTATCTTTTTCTGCCAAATTGTAGATATTGTAATTGATAATAAAGCTATGATTGTTGCGATAAGTCCAAATAAAGGAATATCAGAACCTATATCTAAACCCAAAACTAAAGAGGCACCTGTGAAACCAAGTAAAACCCCAATCCATTGTTGGTTAGTTATTTTCTCATCAAGGATGGGCCCACTTAAGATGTTTGTTAAAATCGGTTGAAGAGTGACTATTAAAGCTGCTATTCCTACTGGCATCCCAATTGAGATTGAATAAAAAACTCCACCTAAATAAAATCCATGAAAAAGCACACCACTTAAAACAGCCTCGGCTATTTTTATCTTATTTGTAATTAATGATTGATTTAAATAAAAAGAGAAAAAATAGAAACCAAGAGCTACAAAAAAAAACCTAAAAGCCAATGCTGCAAAAGGGTCGCTATTATCTACAATTGGCTTAGTGGTTATAAATGCTGAAGACCATAGCAGAATAAAAATAAGAGGATATATTCTAATCACTTTTAGCTTGATAGGTTAATTATCATTTATACAGTTTACTAATCAATAATATTTAATTGAATAAATTCATTTTGTTTAGTCTCTTTGCACCATAACTCATAACTTTCACACATTCTCCAAATATGATCATATGCTCTTTGGGATATCTCAAGTGGTAAATTATTTTTAGTATCATAAAGATCTGGAAACTGGATAAGTTGTTTTACCATCACGTCTTTTTGAATTTTTAATAGTCTTATTGTTTCTTCTGGAATTTTTTTATTTGTTTTTAAATCGATAAAATTATTTTTTTTTAATTCTTTTAGCCAATCATCATGAAATTTTCCGGTACTAATATTTTTATAAGTCCCGTTACCAATAAAAGCATCAATAGCCTCTTTATTTGAGAAATTTGAGTTCTTTTTTTTAATTTCTGAAATTTCTAAATAGATTACCTCTGCAACATACAAAACATACGGCTTGTCTTTAGATTGCATTGATTATTTTCGATATTTTTTCATTGCAGCATTTGCTAAAATTAAATTTGGATCTAAAAAAATTTTTGATTTTTTGATTTTATCAAATGATTTAAAGGCAAATATTGCTATGGGTAATTCTGTACAACCAAGAATAATTTTTTTACACTTCTTTTTAATCAAGAAGTTTATAGCCGGTTTAATTCTTCTAGCTGCTGCCTTTACGTTTCCCATTTTAACAAGTTTAATTGCATGGTTCACAGAGTTTTTTTGAATTAATTTATTTGGGTGTATCAATTTATAATCAGTATCGAAAAATTTATTGTATACACCTGTCATTATAGTTCCTTCTGTAGCTAGTAAGCCTATAGGTGAGCTCTTTCTACACGTCTTTCTTGTATGAATATAAACTTCTTTTGGCATGTTTATTATTGGTAATTTTATTTTTTTTTTTAAATCATCATACCAATAATGTGCTGTATTACATGGAATAACAATAAACTTACATTTATCTTTTTTAAGTAATCTGCATCCTTTGAGCAAACTGTCTAAGACTAATCTATATTTTTTTTTATTTTTTGAATTTGAAAATCTATTTGTTAATCTACTCGTCTGAATTCCAATCGACTCAGGTCGACCAGGTATGTTAGATTTATTATAAAGTAAAAATAGAGGATAATCTTGATCAATTTTTCCTCTATTTAACACTGCAAGTTTATTACAGAAATCAAGACCTGCCTGTGTTCCCATTCCACCAAGAATACCAATCATAACTTATAGCTTCTATTTGATAATAGTTTATTGGCTATAAAAATGAAATGCTTAGGTTATTTGATTAATACAGCCAATAAAATTTTTGAAAATTATGCAGTTTTTAAGTTAACTGCTGAAGGACCTTTAGGACCATCTTCAACATCGAAAGTCAAAGCTTGACCCTCATCTAAACCGTTCATGCCAGCATCTCTCACTGCTGAAACGTGAACAAATACATCTTTTTCCTTGTCTTCTCGTTCAATAAAACCATAACCTTTGGTTGGATTGAACCATTTTACTTTACCTTGTAGACTCATATTTTTACTTATCGTTATGTTAATTTATTACTTATAATTAAGCAATTGTGCCTTTCTTTAGAATTTTAGGTCTTTTGTCAACTAAATTGATCTACTTGCTAGTTTTAAATATTAGTCGTTGCTAATTAGTTTTGTAAAATAAAGAGAATTTACGTCCTCTTTATAATGCGCAAAAGGCGCACAAGGCTGAAAGTTACAACTTTTGAATAACTTTCTTGCAGGCTCAAAAAATTCTCCAGAACCTGTTTCAATACTAATTCTAAGAATATTTAGATTTTTTGCTTCATTGATTAAATGTTTTATTATCTTAATTCCGTTTCCTTTATTTCTAAAGTTATCATGAACTCTTATTGATTTAAATTCACCATGGTCTTTACTTAAAAATTTAAGCGCACCACATCCCATTAAGTTATTATTTTCCCATAGACTCCAAAATTTTATTGACGAAACCTTTAAACCAGGTATATCCAGAACATGGGCACTTCCCTCTGGAGACGCAGCCCTAAGTTCTCTAAAATGTTTTGTAAGAAGATCATTTACTTCTGGATGATCAAAATTTCCTTCTATTGACTCTATCATTTTATCAAAGTAGTGATGTGTCCCATCTTCCTTTTAGCTTTAATTTCTTTTTTTAAATAATCAAAAAAAAATTCGTTTTCACTAAAAGTTTTGCTATTTCTATATTGTTCAATTTGACTTCCTATAAGATTAACCATCTTTGCATTATATAGTTTTTCTAATGAGACTTTTTTTAGAGAACAAACTGCTCTTACATGATTTTCAAATTGGCTAACATTGTAAGCGTTGATAGTGAGATGCCCAGAATTATGTACTCTAGGAGCAATTTCGTTAACAAATAAATTTTCATTTCTATCTATAAAAAATTCTACACAAAGAGTTCCTATAAACTTTAACTCTTCAGCAATATCCATAGCCCAATTTTTTGATTGTTTAAAAATATTTTCACTTATATCAGCGGGTATACTGGAGTATTTAAGTATTTGATCTTCATGAGTATTTTCTATTGGTTCATAAATTTCATAATCGTTAATTCCAAATCTTGTAATAATCACTGAAATTTCTTTTTTAAGTTTTACTAATTTTTCTAGAATGTAGCCTTTGGAAAAATCAATATTTAACGCATCTACTTCTTTAATTTCTTTAATGGGGTATTGGCCTTTACCATCGTAACCCATAGTTGTTGTTTTTAAAATACCTGGAAGCAAATCTTTTAAAGAATCTAAGTCAGACTTTTTATCAACAGACGCATATTGTGTGGTTCTAATATTAAGTTTATTTACAAAATCTTTCTCAGCTAATCTGTGTTGTATCAGTCTATTTATAGAGGGTTTTGGTAATACAGGCTTTGTTTTATTGATTTCATTGAGAGTTTCAAATGGAATATTTTCAAATTCATATGTAGCAACGTCTACCTTTTCAATAAATTCATTAATTTTTTCTTTTTCATCGTATTTACCACAAATAAACTCATCACAAAAATTTTTTGCCGGTGCATCTAAATCATCACAATAGATTACTGTTTTTACATTCAACTTTTGTGCAGCATTTGAAAGCATACTTCCAAGTTGACCACCACCGATAATACCTAACTTTATTTCTGACATTAATCTTACTTAGGTCTTTTTTTTACAGATCTTGTTTGTGATGCACGCCATTTTTCTAATCTCCTACTTACAGTAGAATTATTATTCGCAATTATTGATGCAGCAAGTAATGCTGCATTTATAGCTCCATCATTTCCTATAGCTAATGTTCCTACTGGGATACCCTTAGGCATTTGAGCAATTGACAAAAGACTATCTAAGCCTTTAAGCTTTTTACTTTCAATTGGAACACCTAAAACAGGAATTGAAGTTAAAGCTGCAATCATTCCAGGTAAATGCGCAGATCCTCCGGCACCGGCTATTATAACACTAATATTATTTTTTTTTGCTTTACTTGAAAATTCATACATTCTTTTGGGTGTTCTATGAGCTGAAATTATTTTAGTTTCAAATTTAATACCGAGAATTGTAAGTACTTTTGCAGCTAATTTCATTGTTTTATAGTCTGATTGACTACCCATCACCAATGCAACTTTTTGATTTTTATTTTTTTTCATCGAAAAATTTGAATATAATCTTATTTCAAAATTAAATAAAAATTTCAATAAAATAAATAAAACTAAAAAAAAGTGTTAATATCATTAATAATGTTTTCATAAAATGAGCAATGATAAAGATTTTGATAATTCAAAAGAGTTAGACGATATTTGTGATGAGTGTAAAAAAGAAGACGAGAGTGTTACTCAAAATTTAATTTTAACAGGATTTAAAATTTGCAAATCGTGCAGAGTTTCAAAAACAATTTTTCCGATTTAAATACTGTTTACTGGTAAAGCATTCATTCTACTCATTACAAAAGAAATAGATAAGAAGACAATAATTAGAAAAGATAAGAACACAATTCCAAAAGATTTTAAATTTGATTTAAAATTTAAAATTTGTCTTGTTGAGATAATTAGCGCAGCAAAAATCCAAAATTGAGTAATAAAAATTATTGGTATCATTAATTCAGGAGTAACAGCAAAGAATCTCAGTAGACCAGGAGCGTGAGCAAATCCAACAAAAGTTAACACTTTTTTAAAAGAGACTTTTGTTTGTTTATCAGGAAATATCTTCACTCCTAAAACATAAATTAAAATTGCCCAAATAAACCAAGTCAAAATTGCTGTTAGTCCTGACATCCCAATAGCTGTTTTGATAACTGTATTTGCAGCTACAGCACCAGCTACTCCATCTAAGATCATAA
Organism: uncultured Pelagibacteraceae bacterium; assembly: GCA_902563555.1. Taxonomy (GTDB): domain Bacteria; phylum Pseudomonadota; class Alphaproteobacteria; order Pelagibacterales; family Pelagibacteraceae; genus Pelagibacter. Next base: position 77,441 of record CACEXM010000001.1, read on the forward strand.
TTAATCCAGCAAAATAAATTGAGGCTTCACCAAAATTTCTGCTATCTGTATAAAGAGACTTGTCTAGTTTAATAGACTTAAAGATAATATTTAAAAACTCTCCAAACATTTAATTTTTTTTATTTTTTTGCTCTTTGTATGAAACAATCAATGGAAAGACTATTAAAGCAATAATTATGATAATGCAAATTCCAATTAAAAAACCTTTAGACATTTAGATTAAAAGTAATCTAGCTCTTTTAAAGACTATTAACCTGAAACTACCTCTCTTGTATTTGCATTAAAAGACTCTTTGAATGGTATATCAACAATAACTGCATCCACTGGCTGACCTGGACTATTTGAATATTTCTCTGGAAGATGAACTTTAAATTTGGTTCCAACTTTTCCCTTCGGAAAACCATTAGCATTTAGAGTCCCGTCAAAAGGAACGTAGCCCATTGCAATATTAGTCTTCTTTTCAGGATGCCACCAAGGAGAGGTAATAAATCCAACAGGATCACCACCATTTGCATTTGAGATTAACCAAAAATCAGGTGCATAATCTTCTATTGGCTTTCCACCCAGTTCTAAACCAACTAATTGTAGTTTGTAAGGTTTCTTTCCTGCTTTTATTTCTGACCTCATTTTTTCTAAAACTTCTTTACCTACATAGTCAGACTTTTTATTCCATTCTCCTTTACCAGATAAAGAAACTTGATAACCGAGATTACACTGAAAAGGATTATGTTGTTGATCCATATCTTGTCCCCAAGAAAGTATACCTGCTTGGATTCTTCTGTGATGAGCTGGAGCAATTACCATCAAATTATGTTTTTCACCAGCTTTCAGAACAGCGTTCCACATATCATCCGCATATAGTGTTGCATTTCTTAAATAAATCTCATATCCAGCTTCTCCAGAGAAACCAGATTGTGAAATTACACAACTTCTTCCTCCTACTTTTGCTTCAGCTAATCCGTAAAAAGGCATATTATCCAAATCAAACTGATCACCACAAAGATCTTTCATTAAAGCTTTAGATTTAGGACCTTGTATTTGAACTGGGCAATGGTCAGTTTCTTCAATTTTACAATTAAATCTTCCATCAGCGTTTACACCCTGTAAATACATTCCAATATCTGAGTCAGATAGAGAAAACCAGAACTCATCGTCTGAAATTCTCAAAAGAATCGGATCATTTAAAACTCCACCGTATGCATTACATAAAATCACATATCTTGCTCTCATTGGAGAAATTTTCGTTGCATCTCTGGTTATTACATAGTCTACAAATTTTTCTGCATCTGGACCTTTCACCCTTATTTGTCTTTCGACAGCAACATTCCACATTGTTACATGGTTTACTATTGCATCATATTCAACCATCGCTCCACCATCTTCAGGTTTTACATATCCTCTTGGATGATAAATTCGATTGTATACTGTTGCCCTCCAACATCCTGCTTGCATAGATAAATGCCAATAAGGTGATTTTCTAACTCTTGTTGATATAAGCATTTCAACTTTGGTAGGTCCACTTTGTCTTAAGTTATAAGGTACTTCTCGATCAGATTGATCTACTGATGTTGGATGTTTTAATTTTGTATAATCAAATTCTTTAGACATAATTGTTCTCCTTCAACCACTTGTTAGTTTCCGTCAAGCCGCCGAATGTATAAATGTGGAAAAAATCAGTATGAGATTTAATTTTCCCAATTAAATCATTTGGGTCTTTAGGTCTCAATAAATCTAATGCCTTGCTGAAATTAGATTTAAGAAAATTTAAGGAATTTTTTGCTCCAACGATATTTGCAAATTTTATTAGGCTCGATATCTTTAGAGGCCCAGTAATCCCTACATGGACTGGTACACTTTGTTTTGATATAAAATCTATAATAGGCTGAGGGTCTAGCAACCATTGTGTTACTATATAATCAGCATAGGGTTTTTTATCTATCATAGCTTTTTCTAATTCTGAGTCGGATATATCAGGACTCCCCTCTGGGTGTCCAGCAATTCCTATTGTCATCTTCTCAAAATAACCAGTCTCTAAAAGTTGAAAGGAGCTATCGAATTTTCCCATCGGCTCTCTACCACCTCCGATTACTAGCACTTGTTTTACACCCCCATCTTTACATCTAGAAACGTAATCTTTTAGCTGTTTTTCATCTTGCATTGATCGAGCAGGGAAATGAGGAACTGGATTAAAGCCTTTTTTAACTAAATCAACTGCTTGTTGAGCTGTTTGTTTGTAGTCACCACCAGGCAACATTGTGATATAAACATCACTAACTTTTGGAACAGTGCTTAAGTCAGTTTTGGGACTTATTTCAAGAGAAAATTTCATATTTAGATAATTATATCTTTTGAAAATACTGTCAAAGAAATTCATCCTATAATATAATTATCTGATGGCACAAAAAGACGTAGGAAATAAAGTACCAATTTATAAATTGAAAACCACAAAAGAGGTAATGGATTATTATGATGAGTGGGGTGAAAATGACAAATATAACAAAGATATGGTTGATTGGAATTATACAGGACCAAAAGAAACTGTTAATACTTTCTTAAAATATGAGAAAAATAAAGATGCTTTGATCTTTGACGCTGGCTGTGGAACTGGTTTAGTAGGCTTAGAATTAAAAAAATTTGGTTTCAAAAACTTTCATGGTGCAGATTTATCACAAAAATTATTGAACACCATTCCCTCAAATTTATATAAAAAACTGCTTAAATCTGACTTAAACAAACCAATCAATTTAAAAGATGACACTTATGATGCAATTTTTTGTGTAGGCACTTTTACTTTTGGCCACGTAAAACCAAATGCGTTGGATGAATTTATAAGAATAACAAAAAAAGGTGGGCTGATTTGTTTTACTATAAATGAGGGAATATATAGTGATTATGGATTTGATAAAAAGATTGACGATTTAAAGAACCAAAATTTTTGGAGTGAATTAGAATTTTATAAATCTGATTATATCGCAAGTAAAGATGTCAATGCTTGGTTAGGTTTGTATAAAGTAAAATAATGAAAATTATATTAATAATGGGTTTGCCCGGTGCAGGTAAAACAACTTTAGCTTATAATTTAGTGCCTTTGCTGAAAGCTAAATGGCTCAATGCTGATAAAATGCGGAAAGAAGCAAATGATTGGGATTTTTCTGCAGAGGGGAGAGTGAGACAAGCAAAAAGAATGTGGAGCAAAGCTGAGGAATATAAAAGTCAAGGGCATCATGTAGTTGCCGATTTTGTTTGTCCAACACCTGAAGCAAGAAGTTTATTCCCAGCAGATTATATAATTTGGGTAGACACTATAAATGAAAGTAGATTTGATGATACAAATAAAATGTTTGTAAAGCCTAGCAAGTATAACTTTCATGTTACAACACAAGATGCTAAAAATTGGTCATTAAAAATATATGAGGAATTAAAATAATGACTTACAAATGGGACAACAAGAAACCTACAGCACAAATGCTCGGAAGATGGCAACCATTTCATGATGGACACTATACTTTATTTAAGGAAATAATAAAAAAAACCGGTCAAGTTTGTATTCAAGTAAGAGACGTTCAAGGTGTGGACGATAACCCCTTTGATTTTGAAACAGTAAAAAAAAATATTGAAGATAGACTTAATCCAGAATTTGAGGGACGTTTCAAGGTTATGCTAGTTCCAAACATAACTAATATTTGTTATGGGAGAGGTGTGGGTTATAAAATTGAAGAAATTGAATTATCAAAAGAAATCCAGGAAATCTCTGCAACAAAAATTCGAGCTCAAATGAGAAAAGAAGGTAAACTTAAATAAAACTGTATGACTATTAAGGTTATTAATCAAAAAGATATTTCAAGAATAATAATGGATGAGCCTAAAACTTATAATTCACTTTCATTCAAAAATTTAACAGATTTAATTAAAGTAATAAAAAAGTTAGATAAAGATAATAATTCTAAAGTGATAATAATTGAGGGAGCAGGCAAAGGTTTTAGTGCAGGACATAATTTAAAAGAAGTAAAAAGTTTAAAAAAAAAAAAGAATTACCAAAAGCTATTCAATTTATGCTCAAAACTTATGTTACTTATTGTGGAGGGTAGAAAGCCGGTTATTGCTAAAGTTCATGGGGCTGCATATGCTGCTGGATGTCAGTTAGTTGCAAGTTGTGATTTAGCTTTTAGCTCTAAAGATGCATTGTTCTCAACACCAGGAGTAAACATTGGTTTGTTTTGTAGTACCCCTATGGTCGCAGTAAGCAGAAAAATAAAAAGAAAACCAATGATGAAAATGTTATTAACTGGCGAACCTATTACAGCAAAATATGCAAAGGAAATTGGATTAATTAATGACTTTTTTCCAAAATCAAAACTTAATAATGAAGTTTTAAAGATTGCAAAAAAAATCGCATCAAAATCAAATCTTACAATTAAAATAGGCAAACAAACATTTTATAAGCAATTAGAAATGCCGTTAAGAAAAGCTTATGCATATACTAGTAGAATGATGACAAAAAACATGATGGCTATGGATGCAAAAGAGGGTATTTCAGCATTTCTTGAAAAAAGACGACCTGTTTGGAAAAATAAATAATATGGTCAATATCAAGGACATTCTATCAAATTATAAAAATATTGCTTTAGTTGGAGCCAGCAAAGATTTAAATAAAACCTCAACAATAGTAATGAAATATCTGCAAAATTATGGATATAAAGTTTATCCCGTTAATCCAACTATTATAGGTCAGGTAATATTAGGTGAGAGAGTATATGGAAAAGTTTCAGAAATTGACGGGCCAGTGGATATAGTCGACGTATTCAGACCATCAGATGAGGCAATTGAAATTGTAAATGATGCTGTAAAGATCAATGCAAAAGTTTTATGGCTTCAATTAAATATAAAGAATTCTGAAGCTAAGAAAATTGCTGAGGCAAATAACATAATTTATATTGAAGATAAATGTACTAAGATTGAAATAGAAAAATATCTAAATTAATTAATATTATAGATTATGTTAAGAAAAAAATTTTTATTACTAAAATTTATAACAATTTTTTTTATCTCTATTTCTGTTTCTAACGCAGAATTAATTAAACCAAATAGTAAAATTAGTCCCTCTGAAGTTGTGAAAATACAATTACTTGGTTTACAAAAAAATAATGATGGATTTAAGGATAGCGGGATAGAACAGACCTGGAATTTTGCTCATCCAAATAACAAAGAGGTCACTGGTCCTCTAGATAAATTCAAAAGGATGATAAAAAGTGATAACTATCAAATGATGATTGATCACTTAAGTCATACAATTACTCAGGTTAGAAGTGGTGCTAGCTGGGCTCAATTTGAAGTCATAATATTGGATAAAGAAAAAACTTATCATAAATTTAATTGGCAAGTAGAAAAATATACTGAGGATGGACCTTTAAAAAACTGTTGGTTGACAACTATGGTTTCAAGCCCTGTGTCATTGGGTAGCTCAATATAATGCTCTTTATACAATTTTGTTTCGGAATGAATGAAAATTTAGTAGGAATCAGACTATGAAAAGCAAAACAAAAGTAGTTGTAGTTGGCGGAGGTGTCGTAGGAGTAAGTGCACTATACCACCTAGCAAAAAAAGGTTGGTCAGATGTTGTTTTAGTAGAGAGAAAAGAGCTCACTTCAGGTTCGACTTGGCATGCCGCTGGGTTGTTGCCATTATTTAACATGAGTTATTCGGTGGGCCAACTTCATAAGTATGCTGTGAATTTATATAAAACATTAGAGGAAGAAACAGGAAAAAATGTTGGCTTTAGTGTAGTTTCTAACATTCGTTTAGCTAGCACAAAAGATAGAATGGATGAATATCATCAATATGCAGGAGTAGCAAAAACTATAGGAGTTGATGTAAAATTTTTAACACCTCAACAGGTAAAAGAAATTTGGCCTTTATGTCATACAGATGATTTGGTTGGAGCAATACAACACCCTGAAGATGGATATATTCAGCCGGCAGATTTAACTCAAGCCCTTGCAACAGGTGCAAGAAACAGAGGAGCTGAAATTTATCGAAACACAACTGTTTTATCTATGAAACAAACTAAAGACGGATGGATAGTTGAAACTGATAAAGGTTCAATTGAATGTGAACATGTGATTTCTTGCTCAGGTAATTTTGCAAGACAAACAGGAGAAATGGTTGGATTAGATATTCCAGTCATACCTGTTGAACATCAATACATTGTAACAGAGCCACATCCAGAGATTCAAAAAAGAAGAAAAGAAGGCCTTCCAGAAATGGGAGTTTTAAGAGATAGTGACAGCAGATGGTACATGAGAGAAGAAGCTGGTGGATTAATCTTAGGTCCATATGAGGATGGTGCTCCTGCTTGTTATGTCGAAGGACCTTCAAAAAATTCAGAGTATGAATTATTTCAGGAAGATTTAGATAGACTTGCTCCACATATTGAAGGTGCAATACATCGTGTACCTGCATTTGGAGAAGTAGGAGTTAAAAAAGTTTATAATGGAGCAATCTGTTATACCCCAGATGGCAATCCAATAGTTGGTCCTGCATGGGGTTTAAAAAATTTTTGGATTAACGAGGGGCATAGTTTTGGAATAACCGCTGCAGGTGGTGCTGGTTGGCAATTAGCAGAATGGATTGTAGATGGAGAACCAACTATAGACATGCTAGGTGTAGAACCAAGACGATATGGAAATTATGCCACTAAGTCTTATTTGAAAACTAAAAATGAGGAGGCTTATAGCCATGTTTTTATAGTTCATTATCCTGACGAAGAAAGACCAGCAGCAAGACCTTTACGAACTGCACCGTGTTATGAAAGAATGAAAGCCTTAGGAGCTGTATTTGGACAAAAATTTGGATGGGAACGTCCTAATTTTTTTGCAACTGATGGCATGGAACAAAAAGACGACTGGTCTTTTAGAAGATCAAAATGGTTTGATGCAATAAAAAAAGAATGTGAGAATGTGAAAAAAAACGTTGGACTTTTAGATATGACTGCATTTGCAAAATGTAGGATTAAAGGACCAAAAGCTGAGGAATTTCTTGACTACTTAGTTGCTAATAAACTTCCGAAAAAAATTGGAAGAATTAATTTATGTCATGCACTTAATACTAAGGGTGGTGTTCATTCAGAATTTACAATTATGAAAGAGGCAGAAAATAGCTATTATCTCGTTTCTGCTGGAGCCAACTTAAGATTAGATCATGATTGGATACAAAAATGGATGCCAACAGATGGCTCTGTAATATTTGAAGATCTAACTAATAGCACTGGAGTTCTAGTTGTTGCGGGTCCTAAAGCAAGAGAATTAATGAGTAAGGTTTCAACAGATGATTTTTCAAATGAAAATTTTAAATGGTTAACTGCAAAAAATGTTAACGTAGGATATGCGCCAGTTAATGCCATGAGAGTAAATTTTGTTGGAGAATTAGGATGGGAATTACATCACCCAATTGAATACCAAAACCATATTTTCGATAAACTAATGGAAGCAGGAAAAGATTTAGGAATTAAACCATTTGGTATTAGAGCGATGAATAGTTTAAGAATTGAAAAATCATATAAGCTTGTAGGAACTGAATTATCTATTGAGTATTCTCCTTATGAATCTGGTTTAGATAGATTTGTTCATCCAAATAAAGGAAATTTTATTGGCCTAGAAGCGCTGAACAAATGGAGAGAAAAAGGTTTTGATAATAAATTGGTTACTCTTGAAGTTCACAATACAACAGACTCTGACGTATTAGGAAATAATCCAATTTACAAAGATGATAAAGTTGTAGGAAGGGCAACAGGGGGTGAATATGGATTTAGAATTGATAAATCAATAGCTTTAGCAATGGTAAAACCAGATCTAGCTAATGTTGGAGAGAAACTAAAAGTTGATATTCTTGGTAAGATGTATGAAGCTACAATTCTTGAGGAAAGTCCATATGATTCTGAGAACAAATTATTGAGAGCCTAATGAAAATTTTAGTCGCAGTAAAAAGAGTGATTGATTACAATGTTCAAATCAGAGTGAAAGAAGACAACTCGGGTGTGGTGACTGACAATGTCAAAATGTCGACTAATCCACCAGATGACAATGCAATTGAAGAAGCTGTAAAGATTAAAGAAGCTGGTAAAGCCACAGAGGTAGTGGCAGTAAGTATTGGTGAAGAAAAAGCACAAGAAACAGTCCGTAAGGCACTAGCAGTTGGAGCTGATAGAGGAATACTTGTTAAAACAGAAGGTGTTGTTGAGCCTCTTTCCGTTTCCAAATTATTACAAAAAATTGTTGAAAAAGAAAAACCAGATTTAGTTTTTATGGGTAAACAGGCAATCGATGATGACTGCAATCAAACAGGTCAAATGTTAAGTGCACTTCTTAATTGGCCTCAAGCTACCTTTGCATCTAAAATTGATATCAAAGATGACAAGTTAGAGGTAACAAGAGAAATAGATGAAGGTTTAGAAACAATAGAAATAAATGTTCCAGCAATAGTAACATGTGATCTAAGATTAAATGAACCAAGGTATGCTTCATTGCCAAATATAATGAAAGCCAAAAAAAAATCTATTGAGCAATTAAATGCGTCAGATTTAGGAGTAGATATAAGCCCAAGAATCGAACAAATTAAAGTTGAAGAGCCACCTAAAAGAAAAGCTGGCATTAAAGTTGCTAGTGTATCTGAATTGGTTCACAAATTAAAAAATGAGGCTAAGGTAATTTAAATGTCAGTTTTATTAATTGCAGAACATAATAATAAAGAATTGAAGCCTTTTACACTTAATGCAGCAACCGCAGCATCACAGATTGACAATGATGTTCACGCTGTAATTATTGGAAATAAATGTGACGAAGCAGCAAAAGCATTATCAAAATTAGAATTTGTTAAGAAAGTTATCCAAGTCGAAGCAGATTACTACGAGAATTTTGTTGCAGAAAATTTTGCACCAGTAATTGTGAAACTAGCCGATAACTATTCGCACATAATAAGTTCAGCAAACACTTTTGGTAAAAATTTAATGCCAAGAATTGCTGCTGCTATAGATACATCTCAAATCAGTGATATAACTAAAGTTATTGCTCCCGATACTTTTTTGCGACCAATTTATGCTGGAAATGCTTTTGCAACAGTAAAAAGTAAAGATACAAAAAAATGTGTAACTATAAGACCAACATCTTTTGACGCTTGTGAAAGTTCTGGTGGATCAGCATCAATAGAAAAAGCTGAAGCCAGTGAGGAATTTTCAAAAACAAAGTTTGTAAAAAGAGAAGAGGTAAAATCGGATAGACCTGAACTTGGCACTGCTAGAGTTGTTGTATCAGGTGGAAGAGGAATGCAGAGTGGAGATAATTTTAAACTTATTATTTCTTTAGCTGATAAATTAAATGCAGCAATAGGAGCATCTAGAGCAGCAGTTGATGCTGGATATATAAGTAACGATCACCAAGTTGGTCAAACAGGTAAAGTTGTTGTTCCAGATTTATATATTGCTGTAGGTATATCAGGGGCTATTCAGCACTTAGCAGGAATGAAAGAAAGTAAAGTGATAGTGGCAATAAATAAAGATGGAGAAGCACCAATTTTTAGTGTTGCGGACTATGGTCTTGAAGCCGATCTTTTTGAGGCAGTTCCTCAATTCTTAGAGGAATTGAACAAATTAAACACTATACAAAAATAATATAATCTGTAAAAAATTAAACTATGTCCAGAGAGACAATGGAATATGATGTAGTTATTGTGGGTGGTGGTCCATCAGGGTTAGCTACAGCTATAAAGTTAAAACAATTAAATTCAGAACTAAACATTTGCTTGTTAGAAAAAGCATCAGAAATTGGTGCGCATATTTTAAGTGGAAATGTATTTGAGACAAGAGCTTTAGATGAACTAATTCCAGGTTGGAAAGAATTGAATTCACCTATTAAAACTAAAGTTACTAAAGAAAAATTTTTATTTTTAGGTAAAAATAAATCATTAAGTTGGCCAACTTGGTTACTTCCAGCTGTTCAAAAAAATCATAAGAATTATATTATAAGCCTTGCTAACTTATGTCGATGGCTTGCAGAACAAGCTGAAGCACTTGGTGTCGAAATTTTTCCAGGATTTCCGGCGAGTGAAATTTTATTTAATGATGATGGCTCTGTAAAAGGTGTAGCAACTCAAGATATGGGTATTGATAAAGAAGGAAACAAAAAAGATAGTTTCGAGCCAGGTATAGATTTATTGGGAAAGGTTACAGTTTTTGCAGAGGGTTGCAGAGGTCACTTAGGCAAACAATTAATTAAAAGATTTGAACTTGATAAAGATAAAGACCCACAACAATATGGAATAGGATTTAAAGAGATATGGGAAGTAGATGAAAAAAATCACCAAGAAGGTTTAGTAATGCATACTGCTGGCTGGCCGTTAGATAATAGTACCTACGGAGGAAGTTTTATCTATCACGCAGAAAATAAACAAATATTCTTGGGTTATGTAATTGGCTTGGATTATCAAAATCCACATTTGTCACCATTCGATGAATTTCAAAGATTCAAGACGCATCCTGCAATTAGAAAAATTATTGAGGGTGGTAAAAGAATTTCCTATGGCGCTAGAGCTTTAATAGAAGGTGGCTTTCAAAGTTTGCCAAAAATGTTTATGCCTGGAGCATTGTTGATCGGATGTGATGCAGGTACTTTGAACATGCCCAAGATAAAAGGATCTCATACTGCAATGAAAAGTGGAATAATTGCAGCAGAAACAATTAATGACCATATTAAGGATAATAAAGAGCTATCAATTTTTGAGGAAAAATTAAAAAAAAGTTGGTTATATAAAGAGCTTTATGAAGCTAGAAATGTTAAGCCTAGTTTTAGTTGGGGCTTAATTTTGGGAATTATTTTCACTGGTATCGATCAAATTTTGTTTAGAGGCAAATTACCATTTACACTAAAACATAAACATGCTGACCATCAAACATTAAAACCAGCAAGTAAAATGCCAAAGATTGATTATCCTAAGCCAGACAACATTATCACTTTTGATAAAACGAGTTCAGTTTATTTAACTGGGACAAACCATGTAGACAATCAGCCTGTTCATTTAAAACTTAAAGATCCATCATTACCAATTAACTATACATTAGATGAATACGATGAACCTGCACAGAGGTATTGTCCAGCTGGCGTTTATGAAGTTCAAAAGGAGAATGGATCCAATAAATTTGTTATTAATTCTCAAAATTGTATTCATTGTAAAACCTGTGATATAAAAGAACCTTCTCAAAATATCACCTGGGTAACCCCTGAAGGTGGAGGCGGCCCTAAATACGGGAATATGTAATTAAGACAAATCTATAGCAAATTTTTTTAACGTTTCGATAGGTAAGATTTTCAGAGTATTTTCATGTGTGCTCTTTAGATAAATCGGGCAACCTTTACCAGCTTCGACGGCCCTTGCATACCATGTAGCACATACACACCATCCATCTCCATCCTTTAATCCGGGAAAACCATATTCAGGATGTGGTGTAATCAAATCATTACCAGCCTCTTTGCACCATACTAAAAATTCAGTTGTTACTTTTGCACAAACAGTATGTAAACCCCTGTCATTTTCATCAGTGTTACAACAACCATCTCTGTACCATCCAGTGAGCGGATCCAATGAACAACTTTCCAAATTTTCACCTAAAACATTTTTTTGCATTGATTTATCCAAATATATTAAAAATTTTATTATCTATAAGCCCATTAAATGAAATGGAACGCCTTTCCTCTTTTGTTCCTTTAAAAGGATAAACTGTATGCATCAAGTAGTGAGGAAAAAAATAGAAATCACCAACTTTTGGTTTTATAGGATATCTACATTGAGACAAAAACATTCTGTTACCATGAATTAATTCCAAGTTTCCACCTCTATAGTCTGGTTTATTATCTTGATAGGGTTTACCAAAAGTTTCAGGTAATTTTAAAAATCCTGCACCAGATATATGACCAGAGTGCCAATGTATCGGGTTATATTCATTTTCAAATTGTCTTACCACCCACGACTCAATTAATCTAAATTCTGAAATTTTATTTCCAGTATCTTTATAAATCCATTGAGCAACAGTATCACCTAAAAATTTAAGCCAACCACTTTCTTGGACAGTTTTTTTGTCTAATTTAAATTCTTGTTTTACGTCTCCCACAAGACCTTTACCAACATCTAATTTTTTCGACTCCTCTTCATCATTGATTGTAGCATCAATGAAATTATTTAGCTTAGATAAAAGTTCTTCTGGAATTCTAGCCTTGTAAATAGATGGACCAAAAGCTTTAATCAAACCATAATTATTTTCCATAATTTATATCAGTAATTGCCGTAGGCGTCGTAAATATTATCATCAATTTTTGCATTGAAGGATATTGATCTTCTTTCTTCGTCACTATCTGTAAATGGATATACTGTATGCATCATATAATTTGGAAAAAAATAAAAACTGCCAACTTCAGGAAGAACACTAAAGGTTGATCTTTGTAAAAACATTTTAGCACCATGAACTAATTCGATTTTCCCATTTTTGTAAGTTTTTTTTCCATCCTTTGATTCTTGTCCTAATATTTTAGGTACCTTTAAGTAACCAACTCCAGACACATGTCCAGAGTGCCAATGTATTGGGTTATAGTCATTTTCAAATTGTCTCACGACCCAGGTCTCATTAATTATAAATTTTGAGATTTTTTTTTTCTCAGTATTTAAAATCCAAGCACCGACTGCTTTAGCTAAAAAATTCATAAATCCTGATGTCTCTACAAATTTATTTTCTAAAACAAATTCTTGTTTTACATGCCCTGCTAATTTGTGACCCCAATCCTGTTTTTTTGATTTTTCATCATCAGCAATAATATCATCAACGTATTTGTTTAGAGTTTTTATCAATTCATCAGGCATTTGTACTTTTGCAATACTTGGTCCAAAAGGTCTAGTTATTTGTATTTGGCTTTCAGGCATAATTTAAATTTTAGTGGGATTTGGTTGACCCTTGTACACTTCCTTTGGGTCAAATTTTTTTTCTTTTTCTAAAAATTTCATTTGTATTTCTCTTCCATTTTCAATTTTTCCTAAGGGAACAGAGCGATAAAAGCATGAACGATAGCCAACATGACAACTTGCGCCATTACCAATATCAACCATTAACAAAATTGAGTCTTGATCATCATCAATTCTAATCTCTTTAACCCTTTGAGTAAATCCGCTTGTTTTTCCCTTATGCCAAATAGATTTTCTTGATCGACTGAAATAATAAGCCTCTTTTGTCTCTATTGTCTTTTTTAGAGCTTCAACATTCATGTAACCATGCATTAAAATGTCTTTAGTTTTATCACACATTGTTATGACAGGTATTAAACCGTCATTATCAAATTTTGGTGAAAGCATGTCTCCCTCTTCAATTTCAACAACATTTTCTCTTTTTTTGAACATATTAGGTAATTATGTAGCATAAATTTGTAGATATTAAATATTTTAAAAGTATCTATTTATAGGTATAAAACTCGCTATGAAACTTGTAAATAATACCAATCAAAAAAAAGATATTAAAAAAATTTCTGATCAGGAAGCAGAGAATGCTTTTAGGACTATATTGGCTTGGATAGGTGAAAATCCTAGTAGAGAGGGTTTGTTAGAAACTCCAAAAAGAGTTGTTAAAGCATTTAAAGAGTACTTTAAGGGTTATAAGGAAGATCCAAATATTATTTTAGATAAGACTTTCGGAGATGTCGAGGGATATGATGATATGGTTGTCCAAAAGAATATTTCGGTACAAAGCCATTGCGAACATCATATGGCACCAATTATTGGCAAAGCTCACGTAGCTTATATTCCAAGAGATAGAGTGGTAGGATTAAGTAAATTAGCTAGAGTAGTAGAAGTTTTTTCAAAAAGACTGCAAACACAAGAAAGATTAACTATGCAGATTGCGAATACACTTATGAAATCTTTAGATGCAAAAGGTGTAGCTGTAACTATTGATTCAACTCATCAGTGTATGACAATGCGAGGAATTAAAAAAGAACAAGCTTCAACAGTAACTAATTATTATTTAGGACAGTTTAAAGAGGATCTAAGTTATCAAAACAGATACTTAAGATTTATAAGCACCCAAAAAGAGTAAAGTGTCTGATCAATTCAAAGCATTAATACTAAATCAAGAAGGTGACAAGTTCACAAGGGAAATAAAATCAATTGATAAAAGTTTTTTAAAACATGGTGATGTAACTATCAAAGTAGATTACTCAGACTTAAATTTTAAAGATGGGATGATCCTTAAAAATGGCGGAAGGCTAGTTAAAGAGTTCCCTCATATTCCTGGAATTGATTTTTCAGGTACTGTTTTAGAAAGTGAAAACTCAAAATTTAAATCAGGTGACGAAGTAATTTTGACTGGTTTTAGAGTTGGGGAAATTTTCTACGGTGGTTATTCTCAAATCGCAAAAGTTAATGGAGATTTTTTGGTAAAAAAACCAAATAATTTAACGACAAAGCAAGCAATGATACTAGGAACGGCAGGTTTTACATCTCTAATGGCAGCATTTGCAATCAAGGCAAGAGAAGAAATACTGCTAGGTGAGAAAGTAAAAAATGTTTTGGTTACTGGAGCATCTGGAGGAGTGGGTAGTATTGCTGTAATGATATTAAATAAGATGGGGTATGAGGTTACTGCCGTATCTGGAAAAGAATCTAAAGCTGATTATTTAAAATCTTTAGGTGCTAAAAACGTTATAAATAGGGCCGAATTTGATAAAGATCCAAAATTAATTGATAAAGGTTTATGGGATGGAGTTGTTGATACAGTTGGTGGGAAAATTTTAGCCAATGCGATTGTTCAAACAAATTCTAATGGAATTATTGCTGTATGCGGTAATGCAAGCACGAATGAACTTAATACAAATGTAATCCCATTTATGTTAAGAGGAATAAAACTTTGGGGTATGGACTCTGCTAATTGTAGCATTCGAAGAAGAGAATTTATTTGGGGAGAAGCCTCAAAATTAATTGATTTTGATTTATTAGAAAATTCTATTCAAACTGTAAACTTGGAGGAGTTAATTGAAACTTATCCGAAGATATTAAAAGGTGAAATTTCAGGAAGAGTTTTAGTAGATTTGAATAAATAATGGATTGGGATAAATTAAAAATATTTCATGCAGTGGCTGAAGCTGGAAGCTTCACAAATGCAACAGTCAATTTAAACTTAAGTCAATCGGCTATTAGCCGGCAAATCCAATCACTAGAGCAAGATTTACAAGTTCAATTATTCGAAAGACATGCGAGAGGGCTCACACTTACAGAAAATGGTGAGTATGTTTTTAAAACAGCTCATGAAGTTATAAGTAAATTAAAAGAAGTAGAAACTACTTTAGGAGATCAAAAAAATAAGCCAACTGGAAAATTAACCATTACGACAGTAAGAAGTTTTGGTACTCATTGGCTGACACCAAGAATTCAAGAATTCATGAGACTAAATCCTGATATAGAGATTGAGCTTATTTTTGAGGATAAAGAGCTAGATTTGAGCACCAGACAAGCAGATATTGGAATCTTTATGCGAAGACCAAAACAATTAAACTATATTCAAAAAAAATTAGTAGATTTGAAGTATTATATTTATGGTTCTAATAGGTATTTAGAGAAAAACGGCATGCCTAAGTCAATAAATGACTTAAATAAACATAAATTTATCTCTTTTGGAAGAGGAGCTCCTTCTCCAGTTTATAATCCAGATTGGGTATTAAAATTAGGGATGCCTGAAGGCAAAAAAAGAAAACCAATTATGAAGGTCAATAGTGTAATGGGTTTATTACTCGCTGTTGAAACGGGTGTTGGATTAGCTGCTTTACCAGAATATTTAGTAAGTGACTCGAATAAGGTAATTAAAGTTTTACCTAAATCTGAGGGCCCAATAACAGAAGCTCATTTCGTATATCCCCAATCATTAAAAAATACTGCAAGAGTTCAAGCTTTCAGAAATTTTTTATTCAGCAAAATAGGTGACTGGAAATCGTAGAAGCCTGCGACACTATTGCGATTGATAATCATTATCAATGAGAATAGTTCTCATTCTCATTAAGAATCATGCGGAAAAACATAAAAAACGGAGAATATATGAGGAATATAATATCAATAATTACGTTAGTCCTCTCTATAATTGCATCATCATTTGCAATCGCAGACGAGGTTAATGTTTTTAACGCAAGACACTATAAAGCAGACTCTGAACTTTACTCAAAATTTACAAATAAGACCGGAATTAAAGTCAATTTGATAAACGGAAAATCTGGTGCTTTAGAGAAAAGAATAATAAGCGAAGGTGCAGACTCTTCTGCTGATCTATACATCACTGCAGATGCAGGTAGATGTGGTGCCATGGATGCAAAAGGTACGCTTCAAGGTGGTCTAACGTCTAAAGCTATTAAAGATGCCGTTCCAAAAAGTTTTAGAACAAACAAGTGGGTGGGAATCGCAAAAAGAGCTAGGATAATTTATTATTCACCTGAAAGAGTTACAGGTGCAGAATTATCTGGAATGACCTATGAGGGTTTAGCTGATCCCAAGTGGAAAGGTAGACTGGTAATTAGAAAATCAAGTAACATTTATAATAAATCTCTTGTTGCTTCATTGATTAAAAATAATGGAAAAGCTGCAACAGCCGCGTGGGCTGAAGGAGTTGTTGCCAATATGGCAAGAACACCGACAGGCAATGATAGAGCACAAATAATGGCAGTAGCAGCTGGTGAGGCTGATATTGCTGTAGCTAATACATATTACTTAGCTTTAATGTTATCAGGTAAAAAGGGTGCAGAACAACAAGAGGCTGCAAAGAAAGTTAAAGCGTTCTTTCCTAATCAAAATGACAGAGGAACACACATGAACGTAAGTTGCGCAGCTCTAGTAAAAGGTGCTCCTAACAAAGGCAACGCTGTTAAACTCGTAGAGTTTTTATTAACTCCAGAGTCTCAAGAGCATTTTACAAATAATACTTTTGAGTTTCCAATGATTGATGGTGTTTCGCCAAGTCCATTAGTAGTTAATAACTTGGGGTTAGATTTCAAACAAGACATGAAAACTAAGCTCGCTTCTTATGGAAAAAATCAAGCTGTTGCAGTGGAAGTAATGACGGCTGCTGGTTGGAAGTAACAATGAGAAAAAAAAAGAAATTTATATCTGATATTGATTACAATAAATCTTCTAAGGCATGTTCACCATGTAATTTAGAGTGTAAAAAAATCGATAAAAGAGTAAATAATAGAAAACTTTCAGAATTAAGTGCTAAGGAGGTTCCGCATATCCTAAAAGTATTTGATCTTTAAATTTTCCGGAGTGCCCATACTTTGACTGAGAAGTTGTCTCCTTCTTTTTAGTATGGGCACAAATACTTTCATGTTTATAAGGTGGATTATAAATTATGAGAATTAGTTTTTGGCATATATCTTCTTTTTTAATTTCACTTTTTGTAATAATCCCAATACTTACCGTCTTTTCGAGTTTTTTTGAGGATACTTCAAATTATTATCAAGTTTTAAAAGACACTTTTTTAGTAGAATATATATTTAACTCAATTTTTTTATTATTTTCTGTTTTATTGCTAACTTTTTTAATTGGCACTGGGTCAGCTTATTTAGTTTCTTTTTACGAATTTCCATTAAGTAATTTTTTTAAATGGGGTTTAATATTATCTTTTGCAGTCCCCCCGTATATTTACGCCTATTCTTTAACAGCTTTTTTTGAAAATTATGGAACTGCATATACTATTTTAAAAAATTTATTTGGTGATGGTAATTACAATCAAAATATACCTAAATTTGATGGTTTATTTGGTGTTATCTTATCTATTTCTTTTTCTTTATATGCTTATGTTTATATTTTAGCCAGAGCATCTTTTTTGTATCAATCACAAAATATTATAGAATTAGGTAAAAACCTAGGATTTACAAAATTAAAAACATTATATTCAATTATTTTACCATCAGCACGACCGGCTATAATTGCAGGCTTATCGTTGGTAGCAATGGAAACTCTAGCAGAATTTGGTGCAGTTGATTTTTTTTCAATAAATACCTTAACGACAGGAATATATAATTCTTGGATAGCCTTTGATGATTTAGCTTTTGCAAATAGATTATCATTTTTTTTACTACTTTTTATCTTTGCACTCTTCATTATAGAAAATTTTTCGAGAAAGAAGGCAAAATACCACTTCAATCCGAGGGGTGGATTTAAGCAAAAGCAGAAAATAAAACTCAAAGGAAAAGAATCCTTTCTGGCTTTAATATTTTGTTTCTCTGTATTCTTTTTAAGTTTTTTATTCCCTTTGAGTCAGATGATGTATTGGACACTAAAATTCCCTGAAAATTTATTTGAACTTCAAGTTTTAGATCTGTTAAAAAATACCTTATATTTGGTTTCTTTATCTAGTTTAGTTTTGATTATCTTCGCCTTAATTTCTAATTATGGAAATAGAGTAACTAAAAATAAAGTTTTAAATGTCTTGTCTACTCTGTCTATTTCAGGTTATGCAATACCAGGTGTAATATTGGCAGTTGCATACATTACTTTCATTGCTTGGTTTGATGAAAATGTAATTAAAAGTCTTGGTTTCTTTTCAATCAAGAAAATATTCATAGGTTCAATAATTGGATTAGTTCTAGTTTACTTTGTTAGATTTTATTCACTTGCGTATAATGGGATAAAGTCAGGGTATGAAAAAATTAATATCGCAGTTGATGAAAGTGCGTACTTACTGGGTTACTCTAAAAGAAAAACATTTATGAATATTCACGTTCCTTTTTTGAGAAATTCTTTATTATTCATTATTATTTTAGTCTCACTTGAAATTATAAGAGAATTACCAATAACATTGATTTTAAGACCCTTTAATTTTGAAACTTTTGCGACGACTGCTTATATTTCTGCTTCAGAAGATTTGCTAGAAGCTGCAGCTGTGCCATCACTATTTTTAATTTTAATTGCATCTTTTTTTATTATAATTGCATCCAAATATATTTTAAGAGAAAACAATGAATAATAATTTCTTTGAGGTAAAAAATGTTGATTTTGTTGCTGGAGGTAAAACAAAAGTAAGAAACACGTCTTTTGCAATTGAAAACGAGGGTGATGTTATATGCCTACTTGGTCCTTCGGGAATAGGCAAAACAACTATATTAAGAACAATAGCTGGTTTACAAAAAATTAAAAATGGATCTATTGAGCTAAAAGGTAAAATTATATCCTCTAGTGATGTGAATGTTGAGCCTGAGGATAGAAATATTTCTTTAGCTTTCCAAGAGAATAGTTTGTTTCCACATTATACAGTAGAAAAAAATATTTTATTGGGTTTAGAAAAAAATAAAGGAAAAAAAGAAAAGCAAATTGATTTAAAGGAAATTTTAGATTTATTAGATCTTTCTAATATATTAAAACAGTACCCTCACCAAATTAGTGCTGGCGAAGCTCAGAGAACATCTTTAGCAAGAACTTTGCTCACCCAACCCGATCTATTATTGCTAGATGAACCTTTGTCTAATGTTGATCAAAGTTTTAAAGAGGAAATTCAAATTAGATTAAAAAAAATTTTAAAAACTTTAAAAATCTCAACAATAATTGTAACTCATGACTCCTACGAGGCTTTTTATTTAGGCTCAAAATGTGGAATTATTTTTGACCAAGAGCTAAGACAGTTTGATGATCCTTATAAACTTTATCACCTTCCAAATTCAATAGAAGTGGTGAATTTTTTAAATAGAGGTGTTTTGATTCCAGCAGAGGTAACAAGTCCCAAAAGTTTAGAAAATATAGATCTTGGAACTATTACAGGAAATTTTATTAAACCTTTTCCAATTGGTTCAAATGTTCAGTTATTAGTTCAACCAGAAGACTTACATCATGATGATCAAAGTAATTTAAAATTAGAAGTTGTTGATAGAAAATTTAGAGGAACAAACTTTATTTATACTTTAAAGACACCCAGCAATAGATTAATTCCGGTATTTGTTCACTCTCATCATATTCATCAACATGAAGTTAGTGAAAAATTTGGGATTAAAAGACCAATTCATATTGATCATATAGTTTGCTTCTAATAAAAACCTTTTAGAAAAATGAAAAGTAACTTAAAAGTTTTTTTAAAGGGAATTATTGATGTAAGCCCACTGATGATTCCGGTTGTTCCCTTTGGTTTAATTTTTGGAGTTCTCGCTATTGATGTTGGATTTACTCCAATTGAAACAATGGCAATGTCTTTAATTATTTTTGGCGGCGCTTCTCAGATAGTTTTATTGCAATTATTTTCTGGTGGTGCATCTTCTTTAGTAATAATCAGTTCGGTTGGTGCAGTGAACTCCAGACATTTGCTTTATGGAGCTGTGGTATCAGAACATTTGTCAGATTTAAAATTGATTTGGAAGATTATTATATCCTATTTTTTAATCGATCAGGCATTTGCAATTTCAAATGAATATTTAAAAAAGAATAAGGACCATAATAGATACTTTCACTTAGTAGGTGGAGGAGCTACTTGTTGGGTAATTTGGCAATCGACAACATTTTTAGGAATTATACTTGGATCAGCAATTCCAGAAAAACTTGGATTAAGTTTTGCAGTTCCTTTAACATTTTTAGCTTTATTAGTTAATGACTTTAGAAAATTTATAAATGTGATTGTAATAATTATTTCAGGTTTGGTAGCGACTTTGGGATATAATTATATTCCTTTTAAAGCTTACGTTATTGTAGCAGCTCTAGCAGGATTATTCACTGCAATGATATTAACAAGAAAAAATAAAAAAGCATGAGCAACTGGGCATTAATTTTATATTGTGGATTGATTACCTATTTAACAAGGTTTTCCATGATTGCTTTAATTAAAAAGGAAATGTTCAATGATAGAATTAGAGAGATATTATCATTTGTGCCATCTGCAATATTTCCTGCAATAATTTTTCCAGCTATTTTTATTAATGACATAGGATTAATTGAAATAGATGATAATCCAAAGATATTGGCTGCAATAATTGCAATGTTTATTGGTATTTTTTCCAGAAGTATAATTGCGACAATATTTTCAGGATTGGCATCTTATTGGTTTTTAATATTTGTTGTATAAACAATTATGAAAAAAATTTTAACCTTCTGTTTTCTTATATTAGCATTCAATGTTAATGCCATGGAAAAGAAAACAACTTTTAAAAAAGAATTATTTAATAAAGCACAATCTGAGGGCAAGGTTGTAGTAGTGAGCTCTTGGATTAAGTATTGTCCCTCTTGTGCAAGTCAAATGAAAGTTTTGCAAAAAGCAAAGAATGATTTTGATAACATTGAATATTTTGCATTTGATGTAACAAATAGAGAAATTTCAGATATGTTTAATGTGCAATATCAAACAACTCTTCTAATTTTCAAAAATAATGAAGAAGTTTATAGAAGTATTGGAGAAATTAAAAAAGAAGCAATTTACAAAGCTCTTAAATCCTCAATTTAATTTAAGCGCCTAGTTTAATATTTCTTGAAACATTTGCCTCAAGTTGATCTGGTTTTTTTAGACCTAAATTATTCATGATTTCAATATACTGATCTTTACTATCAACTTGTAATCTTGGGTTATTTTCTCTTTCTTTTCCAATTGTGCTAAATTTTTCACCTTTATAGTCATGAGCGGGGTAAAGAAGAGTTTCGTCTGGTAATTTTAGGAGTTTATTAAATATGGAATTATAAGAATCTATAGCATTTCCATTTTGAAAATCTGTTCTACCTGTCCCATTTATCAGCAAAGTGTCTCCAGAAAATAGACAGTTATCCATTAAAAAACTATAGCTATCTGAAGTATGTCCAGGTGTATACATAGCTCTTAATTTGATGTTATCTAAATTAATATACTCATCATCTTTAACTCTGATTTCAACCGTATCAGCCGGAGTATGATCGCCCATTATTCTAGAGCATTTTGTAATGTCTTTTAATTTTGAGGCACCAGTTACGTGATCTGCATGTATATGAGTATCAATAACTTTGACAAGTTTTAAATTAAGTTTCTTTAATAAATTAACGTATTCATTTACATTTTCTATTACAGGATCAATTATTAAAGCCTCTCTACCTTCCCCAGAAGAAATAAGATATGTGTATGTTGATGATCTATTGTCGAATAATTGTCTAAAAATCATTAATCCACACTATCATACATGTATAATTTGACCCATTGTTAAAATTGTGAAAATTAATATTTATTCAATTATGAAACAGATTGTAACATTATTAATTTTAGTACTTTATTGCTTCCCATCTTTTGCTGACAAAAATATGAAAATTGGTTCGAAAGGAAAAGAAGGTGATATTAATCGAATCATAAAAGTAAAGATGTATGATAATTATTATGAACCTAGTTCTTTTCAAATTAAAGCAGGTGAAACAATAAAGTTCGAAGTTGAAAATGTGGGTGAGTTAGTCCACGAATTTAATATAGCAAATAAAATGATGCACATGAAGCATCAGCCTGAAATGGAAAAAATGGTTGAAAATGAAATACTTTTAGCTGACTCAATTGATAAAGATAAAATGAAAAAAATGGCAAAAATGGATAAAGCCATGGGTCATTCACACAGCAATAGTGTTTTGTTAGCACCAAAAGAAAAGGAAGATATCATTTGGAAATTTGATAATGCCGTAAATATTGAAATTGCATGCAACGTGCCAGGTCATTATCAAGTTGGAATGATTGCTAAAGTTGATATAAACTAATTCAATGGACAATGCAGTCAACGCCAATTTTAATTGGTCGTGTAAACATACATGGAAAAGAAGTGCTAAAAACACTGGTTGGTGTTTATTGGGTTGTGCAATCGGTGATTTTGGTACTATTTTATTTTTCCAACTAACTAAGACTCCGTTCCCAGTTATGGGAATAATGACTTTAGCTATCATCAACGGACTAATTACAAGTATTATTTTAGAGACAATAATCTTAATGCGACAAAGTTTTGATTTTTCTAAAGCATTAAAAACAGCAATGGGAATGAGTTTTATATCAATGATAAGTATGGAGATCATGATGAATTTGACTGATTACTTTTTAACAGGTGGCGCAATTCTTACTTGGTGGGTAGTTCCAATTATGCTCTTAGTTGGGTTCTTAACACCTTGGCCTTATAATTATTGGAGACTAAAAAAATTTAATATTGCGTGTCATTAAAAAATTGGGACAACAAAACTTGGCTTTCATCACCGTCTTATATTAAATCTTTTAATAATTTTTTATTAAAACAAGTTAAATTAGATAAAAACAGTCAGATTTTAGATATTGGTTGTGGTAGGGGTAAAATACTAGGAAGCCTATCATCAAAGTTAAGCTTCAAGAGAAAATCTATAGGTATAGATATAGAAAATCATAAAGATAGGGATAAAAGAATAATTTTTAAAAAAATTGATGCACTTAAATTTTTAAAAAAGAATAAAAAAAGATTTGATCTAATTTTATTAAAACAAACTATTCATCTTTTTAAAATTAAAGATATTAAGACTATACTTAAATTGTCGAAGAGATTGCTAAATTCAAACGGTAAAATTATTATTTTTACTCTAGACCCCATTAATAATGAGATTCCAACATTTTCGATTATGAAAAAAAAGCTTAAAAAAGCCTTAATAAGAGACAAGAAAATTATTAAATCAATTTCATACTCATTCAAAGGAAAAATCGTTAGAGGGTTTAGTTATAAAGTTAAAATTTCAAAAAAAAAATATATGGAAATGGTAAAGAGCAAATATATATCGGTGTTGTTGGGGATGAGCCATAAGTTAATATCTAGTGGTTTAAATGAAATAAAGAAAAAGTATAAAAAACAAATATCTTTTCAAGATAAATTGATTTGTCTAGTTTTGAATAGATAAATTAAGAAAATAATTTAGGGGTTTGCTCTCTAGTTAATTAACCAAAAGAGCAGCCCCTAATTTGCCGTTCTGGCATTTAAGTCCGAATGGACTTTATATTTTTTATTTACGTTTTTATGAAGTATGAAAATACCCAGCTAAGTATCAGGTGGTGTTTGATTCATTAAAGCTACCTCCTTAATTAAAGATTAAATTTTGATTAGGTTGTAATCAATAAATTTATTTAAATTTTCTGAAAATATATTTCTTGAATACAACCTAGGTATTTAATAATATTCCGGCATCTAAAATAATTTCACTTATTAATAGAAAATTTTCATTTGCATAAATATTAAGAATAGTTAAAATTTTAATGTGAAATATATTAATGGAATAGTAAAATTATTCTTAAGCTTATTAGCCTCTACCATAATTATTTATGCAATCAATATAGTTGCTGGATTTGCTGGAGCGGATTATTCTTTCACCCATGGTGAAACTTTTGTCATTTGGATATTAATGGCAATATTAGTGAATAATTGTTTTAATAAATAATTTATATATTAAATTTTCTTTTTAGATGCTTAATTTTTCCTTCAGTACTATCATAATCTATATAACAACCTTGAAGAAATCTATTACCCTCATTAGCATTAAAGGATGTCCTTCCATGAAGAAGTCGATAATTGTCCATCATTAATAGATCTCCCGGAAGAAGTTTAAACTCAATTCTATATTTGCTCGAATTATACAATTCAGAAATTTTATTTCTTGCCTTATAGTAAACATCTAATTTTTTTTTATCAATTAATGGAACAAAATCTAACCTTGGGCTAAATCTAATTTGTTTAAAATTCTTATTTTCATCTAATTCAATCATCTCAGCCCAATTCTCTAATATTACATCCTTATCTATAAATTGATATTTTACCTTTACTTCAGTTAAAATTTTGTAATATTCAGGATATTTTTCTTTTAATTCCTCTGTAACTGTAAAGCCATCTACCAAAGTAGAATGTCCACCTTCAACTGCATTTTCAATACAATGTAATATTTGAATACATGGAACAGGATTTCTATAAGGATTATCAGTATGAGGTGCTAAAGGCAAAGATGTATAAGCTAGATCATTAGGATTGGGTTTTGATTTTACATTAAAGAATTCACCAAAATTTGTTCTCCTTATACTACCTAAAGAATTTGCGAATTTTACCAGGAAATTGTTTTCTGTCGGCACATTTTTGAAAATAATGAAACCATATTTATAGAAACTTATTAAAGCTTCATACATTATTTTTTCTTCAAATATATTTTCACTGAACTGAAAATTATTAAGATTTTTTAAAGAAGAATCCCATTTAGTTTTTTTGATAAATTTTATATCATTAATACCTGAATATTCTTCAAAGATACTTTGAATTGATATTTTTGTTTCAACTCCGTCATTAAAAGAAATCTCTAAAAATTTATCAGTCAAATTTACTTTATTTATTTTAATATTTTGATTGAGCGTTGTTGGATCAAACAATCTTTGTTTGGTACCTTTATCAACAAAATCTACACCGTTCACTCTTTCTCTCAACCAGAATGGGTGTATTTCTTTTTTTAATCCTTGATTTTCAAAAAAAACTTTATTATCTGAAAGTTCAATTTTCATAATGATTCTTATGATTATTTAAAATTTTACTTTAATCAATACAAATTAGATTGTAATAGTCTCTTGTGATTAAATTAAAATCTTCAGAATATAAAAAATACTCTAAATTTCTTAATAATTTAGCAAATAAACTTACTAGATTTTATTTCTTAAAATTAAACAAGCCCTTTAAAGTTTCAAATAAGTTAAAGGGCACAGGTTATGATCCTGTTACTAATGCAGATATAGCTTTTGAAAAATTTATAAGAAAAGAGATTAGTAATAAATTTCCCACTCATCAAATTATAGGTGAGGAATTTAAAAATAAAAAAACCAAAAGTGATTTTTCCTGGGTTATAGACCCAATAGATGGCACACGATCTTTCGTTATAGGTAACCCAACCTGGAGTAACCTCATTTCGTTAAATTTCAAAGGAATACCAATTTTAGGTCTTGCTAATTTTCCAATTTTAAAAAAATATTATTTTAACGAAACAGATAAAGTTGCTTTTGTGTGTGAAAATGGAAATAAAAAAAGATTAAAAGTAAATAAAAAAGTAACTTTCGCAAATATGAAATTGTCGGCTGCATTTCATGGTAGCTTATCTTTAAACCAACAAAAAAAAATACCACAAATATTAAAACGAATGCAATTTCCGTGTGCTGATGCTCTGAGTTATTCTCATTTTGCTGAAGGAAAAATAGATATTGTCATTCAATGTGGAAATAAAATTTGGGATATTCATGCTTTAATTCCTATAATTAGAGCGGCCGAAGGAATAGTTACCACTTGGAAAAATGAGGATCCAAAAAAAGCAGGAAACATTATTTGTGCGCCGAACAAAAAACTTCATAAAAGAATAGTGAAAATATTAAAACCTGTGGCTAAGTAGCCTTGCCAAGTGTGTTGAGTAAAATTACACCAATAATAATTAATATTATTCCTATAATTCCATAGAGATTTGGGATTTGATTGTATTTAAACACGCCAAATAAAGTTACTGCAGTAATAGTTAATCCGCCATAAGTTGCATAAGTGAAACCAACTGGAATAATATTCATTGATTTAGATAAACAAAAAATACAAGCAACTATTGATATTACACAAAAAATTGTTGGGCCAATATTTGTAAATCCATTAGTTGATTTTAAAAAACCATTCGAAGTTATGCCTAAGATAATTGCCAATAGAAGAAATATATATCCTGACAAATTACTCATATTCTAAAATATAATTATTTAGTTATTTTATCTACAAATTTTTTAATAGGTGGGCCAAGTATAAGAGCAGCTATGATTGCTATCGGTAAACTTATCATCCAAGCTTTTAGGAATCTGGTGATATAATCTTTATCCATACCAGTATTAATATAAGTAATAATAAGGGTCATAAGCAAACTCATGCCAAAGCCCATAATTAAGATAAAGATAAGATCAAAGTATTTTTTTGAAAATATCATTTTTTAAAAAATTTAATTGCATCTTCCATCCTATCATCACCCCAAAATATTTCATTTTTAACAACAAAAGAGGGACTACCAAAGATTTTATTTTCTCTTGCAGAATTTGTGTTGGCTAAGTATTTATCTTCAATTAATTTTGTTTTTGCTTCAGATATTATCTCATCCTTATTGAGTTTTAATTCTTTACATACTTCAGAAATACTTGGCTCTATCGCTGGTTCTTTACCCTCTTGAAACCATTTCTTATACGTCAGTCTCACATAATCCACACCCCAACTTTTATCTAATCCAAGAATTGCAACTTGATTTGCTAAATCAAATTCAGATAGTGGGTAGGGCACAGGAGTTTTAGCAAAAAAACCATAACCCTCAGCCCGTCTTTCAATATCTCTCCACATGTAATTTACTTTATTAAGCTTATCCTTTGGAAATGGAATATTATTCATTTCTTTCATAATTACCCGAACGCTAAAAGGTTTCCAATTAAAACTGACTTGATGATTTTTTTCAACATCAAGTATTCTAGTGACTGCTAAATAAGTATATGTGCTTCCAATTGAGAAATAAAAGTCAATCATTTACTTTTATTTTGACATAGGAGTAGCGCCAGTCTCCAAACTTATAATCTTTCCATCTTTGTATTTATAAACTGCCATTACTGCTTCAACATTCCCATCATTAAATGTAACAATTGAATGGTGAACTCCAACTTCATCATTTTCATAGACTACTCTTGCTTTATCTTGGTTTATATCACCACTCATTGCCCATTTTATAACATCAGTTTTACCTATGGTATTTCCTGACTTATGCATTGTGAATTTAAAGTCATCATGCAAAAGTTCATTCATAATTGACTCATCTTTATTATTAATTGCATTCGTATATTTCTCTAATATCGACATTTTAAACTCCTTTAATTATTATTCCATTACTGACTGAATTGTCTAAACGGATTTTTTTAATTGGTTTATACTCATCTGAACTATACCACTCTAAAGCTTTTTCGTAACTTGGAAATTTAATAATAATTGTTCTGGGATATGTCCAAACACCTTCAATTACTTTGGATTCACCACCTCTGACAATATATTCACCTCCAAATTTTTTAGCTATTGGTGTTACCTTCTGAACGTATTCTTTATATTCTTCAGGTTTTTTTATTTCTATATTAAAAATAACAAAACCTGGCATTAAAGATCATTTAAACCACATTCTATTAAACTTACAAACGATAGCTGACTTCTGACTTCCATTGCGATCATTATCACTCCTTTGATGTTAAACGTAGATTTTATCTGCTAACCCGTAACAAAGTAAAGCACTTAAAATTGTCAAAAATAAAGGTGCGTAAATTGCTTCATCAGAAGTTTTGTCGGTATGTCCAAGTTTATTTATCTTAGTACTATAAAAACCAACTATAAATGCTGATAGGTTTTGTAAAAACACAAGATTAAAAAACCCCCAAGTAGCTTCTACACCATTTGGTCTTATAAATCCTATGTAAATAGCCATCGCAGTCGAGCCAAAAAATATAGAACCAAAAAATCTAACAATACCTGCGCCCGTGTCATGCATTCCATATTGATTTAAAAAAGACTGCGTTTGAAACACACACCTAAATCCATAGTAAGCAAAACCTGCAAAGTGGATTATAAATAAAGTTAAATAGATTATTCCATTAAATTTTTCTAACATTGATTAAAATCCTTTAACTAAATATTGGTCTAATCTCATCTTCAATAGTACCTTCTATTGCAACTTCTTTTAATTGCTCTAAAAGTTTAATATATTCAGGATCTGCAGACATGTTAGCGTCAGCATCATTATTACCTTCAAACATGGGTCCAATTAAAGTCTCCCTTATGGTTCTTGGGTCTCCACCCATTTGAAAAGAAAAATAAACATCATGGTTAGGATAATGTTTTTTTCTAACTGCCGCTAAACCTTTTCCTATTTCCATTGCTTTTCCTAGGCCATCATCTTTTACCCTCATCGTTCTAGTATAAATTACCTTCATTGTTTTTCCTCACTCGGTAAAAATTTAGGCATTTTTATTTAGCATTAAAATCTATAACATCATCTGTACACTCAACAAATTTATGAGGTTCGAAGAAATCGTTCATAGACTCTAACTGTTTATTAATTGCATCTGGATCAGTACCTTTCCACCAACAATACATTGTTAGATTGTCTCCAGGTGTATTCCAGCTCATTTGGCACTTTGCACTATCACTTGTCATTGCTTTAGTCATATCTTCCATAGACATTGAACCAGTAACTTCTATCATTTTAGCTTTTGCTTCTTTTGACTTAAAAGTGTGTGTTACTATATAGTTTTTCATTTTTTTCCTTTCTATTTAACTTTTAAAAAGAGCAAGAGCTTCATTTAAAAATTTTTCAGATTTAGCATGGTCACCATTATTATGGGCATCCATACCCTGATCTTTAAGTTCTTGAGCTTTTTTAATTTTTTCATCAATATTTTTAGCCAACATTGGACATGAACCTGCGTATGCAGAGCTAACAAATAAGACCAAACAAAGTGTTAATATTATTTTTTTCATTTATACTCCTTATAAATTTACTTCAGATAGTTCATATAATTTAGCACTCTCTACACATTCTGCGTAAATAGCTTTCGCGGTAGAATTATTCCCAGTTACAAATTCTTTCATTCCAGCTTCATTATGAACATTCACTTTAAATAACATTCCACTTTTATCTGGTATCATAGCGCCAACAGTTTTTTCTGGATAGGCAACACTTTTTCTAACACCCATTCCTTCATCTGATTGCATCCAACCCATGAAAGTTTCTAATTTACCTTCTTTAAGTTTAAGATGAACTAACATTTCTTTTTCCATTTTTTTCTCCTTTTTTTTGAATTAATACAAAGTTTGAACTACTTTTTTAACTCTTTCAGCTCCATTAGGAACTAAAGCTTCAACAAATGTATGACATTTTTCAGTTTTAGCTTTGTCGTATTTTGAACCGTAATGTTTATCTACAGCTTTGTTTACTCCAGCATCCCAATCTTTTTCTGGAATACCTATTTCAAGAGCATATGTTTTTAAAACTTTTACAGTTGAAATAGATTTTTCTTTCATGCCGTATTCAAATTTTTCACCTGATGGCAGGAAATAGTTGGCCATATAAATTCCAACACAATCCCAAGCTTTAGATTTATCTTCATTACTCATATCTGCATAAGCAGAAGTAAAAGCAAAAAAAGACAAGATTAAAATTATTTTCTTCATAGAACCTCAAATTTAATTATTTTAATTTAAAAATGTAACTGTTTTGTTACATGCCTGATATGCGATATTATAACCAGCTAGGTACAGGTAAGTTTTTTTCCTTTAAAAATGATTTATTAAACATCTTAGAGTTGTATTTATCTGATTTATCACAAAGAATAGTTACGATTGTTTTTCCTGGCCCAAGTTCTTTTCCAAGTCTAATTGCACCAGCGATATTTATTCCACAACTTGTTCCTAAACTTAGACCTTCATTTTGAATTAGGTCATAAAGTATGGGCAATGCTTCGTGATCGTCAATGGAATATGCATCATCAATTTTTGCGTTCTCAAAATTTTTTGTTATTCTACTTGAGCCAATCCCTTCAGTAATTGATCCACCTTCAGATTTTAATTTACCGTTTTTAATATAATTGTAAAGTGCTGATCCTTTAGGATCGGAAAGATAAATTTTAACATTTTTATTCTTTTCTTTTAAAGCATTACTTACACCAGAAATTGTACCACCTGTTCCAGATGAACAAACAAAACCATCAACTTTACCTTCAGTTTGTTCCCAAATTTCCTTTCCTGTTCCTTCATAATGTCCTTTAGCATTAGCAACATTATCGAATTGATTGGCCCAGACAACACCATTATTATTAGTTGGTCTTAACTCATCTGCTAGACGTCCAGCAATCTTAACAAAATTATTTTCGTCTTTATATGGCTTTGCAGGTACTAATCTTAATTCTGCCCCTAGATTTTTTATTGTATCTTTTTTTTCTTGAGTTTGATTATCATTCATTACAATTATTGTTTTATAACCAAGTGAATTCCCTATCAAACCTAATCCAATTCCGGTATTACCCGCAGTACCTTCAACAACAATACCACCTTTAGAAATTAATTTTTTTTCTTGTGCGTCTTTAAGTAATGAGAGCGCAGCTCTATCTTTGACAGACCCGCCAGGATTCATAAATTCTGCTTTACCATAAATGTTACATCCTGTTAATTCAGAGGCAGCTTTAAGTTTGATTAATGGAGTATTACCAATTGAATCAATAAATGTATTTCTAATATGAACCATTAATCTTCTTTATTATCAGTAACAGCGTAAGGCTTAAATCCTCGTGTAGCATCCCCAATTTTTTTTGCAGGATTACCAGCCATTATAGATTTTTCTGGAACATCTTTGGTTACAACTGCGTTAGCACCAATCAAAGAATTTTTTCCAATAACAACAGGTCCTAGGATTTGAGCACCTGAACCTACCACTACATTTTCTTCTAAGGTAGGATGCCTTTTTGAATTCCTTTGTTCATTTGTATTAATGCTTGGAGATGTCCCTCCAAGAGTAACATTATGATAGATTGTTACGTTATCGCTTATTTCAGATGTTTCGCCAATGACTACACCCATACCATGATCAATAAATAAATTTTTTCCAATTTTTGCCTTTGGATGAATTTCAATTCCTGTGAAAAATCTTGATAATTGTGAAATAATTCTTGCTACTAAATCAAACTTTGCAATTGCAAAAAAATTTGCAATTCTGTGAAAAAATATCGCCTTCACTCCTGGATAAGTTAAAATTAAACTTAATTTAGATTTTGCCGCAGGGTCACGGTCGATTATAGATTGTAAAAAATCACTCATGTTGTATTTAGTGTGTCATTAAATTTAGTTTATATAGTTATTTTAAAAGATATTTAAAGGATTTATTATGTACAAAAACACTAATTGTTTTCATTTAGCTATACCATGTGGTGATTTAGAAACTGCTAAAAAATTTTATAGTGAGACACTTGGATGTAGCTTAGGTAATTCTGAAAAAGAATGGGCTGATGTAGATTTTTGGGGAAATGAATTAACCCTTCATGCAAGTGATCACAAACTTAGCAATGAAAGACACGATGTTGATATGGGTAATGTCTCAGTACCTCACTTCGGTGTTCATTTATCAAGAAAAGATTTTGATGCTTTGAAACAAAGATTAAAAGACAAAGGTACAAAATACTACGATGAACCTTATCTTAGATTTAAAGGCACTAAGTACGAGCAAGAAACATTTTTTGTTAAAGATCCTAACGAAAATATTTTGGAAATAAAAACATTAACATCAAATCCTGAATAATCTTAATCAAATTACACCAAGGTGTGAAATGACTTACAGAAGAAATTTATTAAAAATTATTGGTTTATCTTGTGTGTCATTGATTCTGTATCCGTATAAATTTGTACTTTCAGAGACAAAAAAAATTATTAATCAAAACCTAACCAGCAAACAAAAAGAAATAATGTTTGAGGAAGGCACTGAAAAACCCTTTACTAGTGAATTATTAAAAGAAAAAAGAAAAGGTTTTTACCATTGTGCCAATTGTGGAAACAAATTATTTTCATCAGAGGCTAAATTCGATAGTGGTACTGGCTGGCCGTCATTTAGTGAAGCTTTACCAGGGGCTTTTAAAACAAAAGTAGATTATTCATTTGGTATGAAAAGAATCGAATATCATTGTGCAAAGTGTGGGGTCCATCATGGACACGTTTTTGACGATGGCCCAAGTTCAACTGGTAAAAGATTTTGTAATAATGGATTGTGTTTACTGTTTATCCCTGAAACTTGATAATCATTTTTATTTTCTAAATATTTAAAGTAAGTTCAGAAAAATCAAATATCTATATTATGGAATTTGCTTTATTAGGTTTTTTTACAGGGCTAAGTCTTATATTGGCTATTGGTGCTCAAAATGTTTTTGTTATAGAACAAGGTCTAAAAAAACAACATATCTTTTTAGTTTGTTTTATTTGTTCTATATCTGATTTTATTTTAATATTTTTAGGAATATTTCTTTTTCATTATTTTACACAATACTTTACTGTAACAGTAGAGTTAATTTTTAATATTTTGTTAATTATTTTTTTAATTCATTTTATATATTCAAAATTAAAATCCTTAAATTCAATAGTACGTTTTAATGATACAATTCCTAAAATCTCAAAATTAAATGTATTCATAAAAACACTTGGTTTTACTTATTTAAATCCACATGTTTACTCTGATACTGTATTTTTTTTAGGAAATTTTTCTAAAAGTTTTATTTTAAATCAAAAAATATTATTTGGAATTGGAGCTTCAATAGCATCCTTGCTATTCTTTTTTACTATTGGTTATTCATCTAAATATTTATCTCAATATGTTCAGAGTTTAAAAGTGTGGAAAACAATAAATATTTTTATTATTAGTTTTATGAGTCTAATTACAATTTTTGTTATAATGGATACTGTTAATTAGAATATCCATATTTTTTTAGTCTTACATCACCAGTTCTTGCATGAGCTTCCATTCCTTCATATCTTGATATTCTTGCTGCAGCAGCACCAACTAGTTCAGTAGATTCTTTTGTCATTCTTTGAAAACTTAAAGTTTTAATAAATTTACCAACAAATAAACCACCAGTATACTTACCAGCTCCTTTAGTTGGTAAAATATGATTTGTACCTGAACATTTATCTCCATAGGCAACTGTAGTTTCTTCCCCTACAAATAACGATCCGTAATTTGTTAATCGTTCATAAAACCATTTTAAATTTTCTGTTTGAACTTCTAAATGTTCTGGAGCGTATTCATCACTAATCTTAACAATTTCTTCATCAGTATCGCAAAGAATTACCTCACCATAATCTCTCCAAGCTGCCTCTGCGCTTTTTCTTGGAACTTCGGGTAATTCTGAAATTAATTCTGGAACTCTTTTTAACACCTTCTCGGCTAACTCTTTACTTGTTGTGTATAACCAACATGGAGAATTATACCCGTGCTCTGCCTGACCTACTAAGTCTACAGCAACTATCTCTGGATCAGCTTTTGCATCAGCAATTATTCCAATTTCAGTCGGACCCGCAAATAAATCTATCCCCACTTTGCCATATAAAATTCTTTTCGCCTCAGCAACAAACTGGTTTCCCGGACCAACAATGATGTCTGCTGGAGGGTTTTTAAATAATCCATTAGTCATCGCAGCAATCGCTGGAACACCGCCTAAGTTCAATATTACATCTGCTCCACATAGATCAGCAGTGTAGACAATAGCAGGATGAGCACCAACATTTTCTTTAGGAGGGCTACATGCAATTATATTTTTAACACCGGCAACTTTAGCTGTAGTAACGCTCATAACAGCAGAAGCGATATGAGCATATCTTCCACCTGGTATGTAACAACCAGCAGTATTAACCGGGACTAATTTTTGACCTGCATACAAACCATCGGACAATTCAACCTCAAAGTCTTGTCCATAATTTTTAAGTTGAGCTTCAGCAAATTTTCTTACTCGATCAAAAGAAAATTGGATATCATCTATAGTTTTTTGATCTAAAGTTTTTTTAATTTCTTCAATTCTTTCTTTTGAAACAATTATTTCCCCATCGTACTTGTCAAACTTTTTTGTTAAATCAACGCAACCTTGTTCTTTTGTAGTTTCAATATCTTTTAATAAATTTTGGACTATTCCTGTTGTCTTATTGTCATCTGTTGATGATGTTTTTGGAGATTTTTTTAGATACGTAATAGCCATATTATTTGTTTACTATAATTGGATTATTTAAGACAATTTCAATTTTATTGCAATCAAACAATTAATCTAAAGCAACGACGGCAGCAGCAATGGATGCTAATCTTGCGGGAGCATCGTCAGAACGACTGGTTATTACTACTGGAACTTTACCTCCAACAACTACACCTGCCGCGCACGCTCCACAAAAGTATATTAGCATTTTTACAAGTCCATTTCCTGTCTCAACACTTGGGACTAGCAATACATCAGCCATACCAGCTACACTATTTTGTATTCCTTTGATAGCGGCAGACTTTTTTGAGATACTATTATCAAATGCAAGCGGACCAAAAACATCGGCATTTAAATTTTCCTTTTTGGCTAAATTGGTTAATTCTTCAGCTTCTTTAGAACTTGGAACACTATCTAAAACTTCTTCAGTGGCAGATAATATTGCGACTTTAGGTTTTTCAATACCAATTCTGTTTGAAAAATTAATAACATTTTTAAGAATATGTAATTTTGTTTTTACATTAGGCAGAACATTCAATGCTCCATCAGTAATTATTAAAGGCTTATCTTCTTTTCCTAAAGTCATATGCCAAATATGACTCAATCTGGTTTTTCCGAGCAAGTTATATTCTCTTTTCAAGACTTCTTTCATTAAAACGTCAGTATGAATATGGCCTTTAACAATAATTTTGATCTTTTGTTCACTTGCCAATTTTGCAGCAATCATTGCTGTATTATTTTCAACAGGCACATGGATTATCTCATAATTTGAGATATCCCATTTCAGATCCTGGGCGCATTTATTAATTTCTTTTTTATCACCAATGAAAATTGGCTCAATTAGATTTTCTTTAACAGCATCTTGTACTGACTGCATAGGCAAAGGTTTTCCAGCATTAACAATCCCTGCTTTAACACCTTTCTTTTTATGAGCAACATTGAGCAAGTTATCAGGACAAATAATCTCTTTATTGGAAAGCATGTTAATTTTTTAAATCTACTAAATCTTTTTGAATAATTTTTGACAATTTAATTTCTTTTTTTAAGTTCATTCTAAACCTTTTATCTTTATTTTGACCAGGATACATTATTTCTTTTACTCCTTTTATCTTAGGCAATCTTTTAATTGTTTTAATATTATTCTTAATTCTTGAGGTATAATTTTTGACAAATAAGTTTGTTTTAAATGTGATAAACAAATGTCCAATATTTTGTGGACCTGAAAAATCATCAAAAGGATCCTTAACTTTACCTGCATGATTTCCACCAGTTAAAACACCACTTAGAATATCTACCATCCATGCTAAACCTGAGCCTCTAAAACCAGCTATAGGTAATTGAACCCCGTAAAGTGCTTTTTTTGCATCAGTAGTTGGTTTACCAAATTTATCTAATGCAACACCTTTTGGTATTTTTTGATTATTTCTAGCTGCAAATCTAATTTTTCCTCTATTAATTTTTGCAATAGCTGTATCTAATATAAAAGGTACTCTTGCTCCAGTTGGAGAACCAAAACATATAGGATTTGTTCCAAATAAACTTTTTTTAGCTCCATAAGGAGCGATTGCAGGTGGAGCATTAGTATAAATCATAGCGATTAATTTTTTTTTGACTGCTTGCTCAGCGTAGTAACCAGATAATCCATAGTGACCACTATTTTTTACTGCCACCAAACCGATACCTGTTTTTTTAGCACATTCGATTGCTTTTCTAATGGCGAGATCTGCTGCAACGAAGCCAATACTATTATCAGCATCAATGTGAGCAATCGATTGAGATATCTTTTTTACTTTTATTCTAGGTTTTGGATTGATAGCTTTTTTAGATATTCGCTCACAATACATCCTTAGTCTTGAGAGACCATGACCATAAGCACCAACTAACTCGGCGTTAATCAAAGCATTTGCTGAAATAACAGCATGAGAATTACTTAATCCGTAATTTTGAAAAATTTTGATAACTTCTTTTTTAAGATTTTCTGTTTTCAAATTAGCCTTTTCCACGCCATGGAATTGTTTTGTCTATTATTTTTCTCAAAGTTACATCAAATAATAATCCCAGCATTCCCATTATAAATATAGTGATCCAAATAACTTCATATTGGAAATATTTTTTAGCAACGTTTTCAACAAATCCTATGCCTGTTGTTCCAGCTAAAAACTCAGCTGCAACTAAAGTTCCCCAACACATTCCTACGGCAACTCTTATTCCAGTAAGTATTTCTGGTAAAGAGTTGGGAAAAATTACATACCTCAAGATTTGTTTTTTTGATGCACCAAGTGAGTGAGCCGCATGGATTTTTGATAACTGAGTACCAGAGGCACCAGCTCTTGCAGAAATAATCATGATTGATAATGAGACCATAAATAACAAGAAAACTTTACCAGTATTATCAATTCCTAAAACTGAGATGATTAAAGGAGCCCAAGCTAGAGGGGGAACAGGTCTATAAAGTTCAATTAATGGATCAAAAAAACCTTTGGCAAATCTATTTAATCCCATAAATAATCCAAGTGGCACACCAATCAATATTCCAAACACTAATCCTAAAAATACTCTTAAAAAAGAATCCCAAATATGACCATATGGCACGGGCACTTTAAATAACTTAAAGTCTCCTGTTACTAATTTTAAAACTTGGCCTTTAAAATTTTGTTTAACAATTCCATCTTGAGTGTGAACTGGGTATTCACCAGGTAAAATGTCAGCAATCCAATCAGGTAAAATAAAACCAATCATTTTACTAACATCAACCAGATCTATCCAAAGAAGAGGAATTTCTTTGTAACCTACACTCGGTTTAAGCATAAGCATAAACTTATCAAATGTATCTGACGGCTTAGGTAGCCATCTACCAGATCCTTGTTCAGAGCAGCTTGGCCCACTTGCAACAATGGTACCTGCTGGAAATAAAAATATATCTATAAATCTCAACCCCCCTTGAGCTTCTTTTTGGGCAACATCAAAATTTATAATTGCATTTTGCATTTCATTTAATGCATTGGGTGGATATATACTTGCAAATTCTATTCGTCTTGCAATTTTAACAATATCTTTGGCATAAGTTGAAGCTACTTCTTGAGTATCATCTAAATTTTTTCGATAAGCTTTGATCTCATCTTTGAGCTCTTTTATTTTATCTTTAAATTGAGGATTATGATTTCTTAACTTAAAGAATTCATCACTAATAATTTGTAATTCTTTTGCGGCAGCATCAAACTTTAAACCTCTTTTAGTTTCAGGAACTAAAGGTACCTCGATAGTATTTTCTATGGAACCCGTTCCAGATTGAACTTTTATAATTCCCCAATCTCCTTGCTCATTTACCGCTTTAAGTCTTTCATTAGCTTCTTGTTCTGTTTCAAAAGGATAATCAGGTTTTCTAAAATTTTCAGTTAATAAGTTAATTTTACCTGTAATATTATCTATTTTAAATTTCGTCTCATTTTCAATTAAATCTTCATTGGTTAATAAAGGAATTAGCTGAATAGTTTTGTTGATAAACTCAGTGAGCTCTGTTTTTTGTTGTGAGTTAAGATCTTTAGAAAATTTGATTTCATTTAAAATTGCTTTAAGATTTTTATTTTCTTTCTTAATTTGAGCAGTACTTTTGAATTCTCGTTGCTCTATTGGAAATTGATATTTTAAACCTAATAAAGAATCGTTAACTTTTGCTACTTGGCAAAGTTCATTAGCTGATTTTGGGTAAAAACCTTTTGCAATATCCCAAGAATAGTAAAGCCATACCAATAATAGAAAGCTACTTCCGACTATAATCCAATGAGTACCACCTCTTGCCCTTTCAGGATTTCCAAAAACAGCATCAACTTTTTCAGTTTTGATTAATCTTCTTCCATAGAGAATACAGCCAATGACTGCAAAAAAAATTAAAAAAGTGACTATTTGAGTTAACATTTAATTATCTTTCCCCATAATTTCTTCTTCCATATTCCAGATCATCTCTAATATTTCTTCACGTTTCGCGGAAAAATCTTTGTTCTTTTTGATCTCCCTTAGATCTTCTTTCAGTCCCATTGAGGCAAATGGAAGATTGTATTCTTTATGAATTCGCCCTGGTCGAGGTGCCATAACATATAATCTTTCACCAAGTAAAAGAGCTTCTTCGACTGAGTGGGTGATTAAAATAATTGTTTTCCCTGTCTCTTTCCAAATTTTTAAAACTAGAGACTGCATTTTTTCTCTTGTTAACGCATCAAGGGCTCCTAAAGGTTCATCCATTAAAATTAGGTCAGGATCATTAATCAAACATCTTGCTAGAGCAACTCTTTGCTGCATACCACCAGAAAGTTGATAGGTTGGAGTATTACCAAAACCTTTTAAGCCAACTATTTCTAACCATTCATCAACTTTTTTTTGAGTTTCAATTGGATCTTTTTTTTTCATTCTTAAACCAAAGTTGACATTTTCTGCAACTGTTAACCATTCGAACAATGCACCTTGCTGAAAAACCATACCTCTCTCTACACCTGGTCCATCAATCTCTTTACTATTTAAAGTAATACTTCCGGAAGTTGGTCGAATAAATCCTGCGGTAATATTTAATAAGGTTGTTTTTCCACAACCTGATGGTCCAAGAACTGTTAAAAGCTCTCCTTTTTTAAGAGTAAAATTTAAATCTTTTAAAGCGTGAACAGTTTCTCCTTTCGGAGTTTTAAAAATCATATTAAGATTTTGAGAAACTAGATCACTCATCTGTTCACTTTATATTAGAATTTATAGTAAAAAAATAGGCACCAATTTAATAAAAAATTGGCGCCTATTTAAATTTTAATTACCTTAAAATTACAAAGGTAAGAAACTCGTATCTACGTTTCCTCTTGGTGTTCCCATTCCTTTTAGGAATGCATCAAGATTTCCACTTTCCATAGAACTTTTTGTTTCCTCTGGAGTTAGAAATTTGAAACCACTTAAAGTTTCTTTCATGTCAGGAATTTTCATTTCTGAAGCTTTTGACATTGCATTCATATCGCTTTTTCCAGCTCTATATCTTGCATTGGCTTCATGAGTTACTTCGATGAAAGTTCTCAACATTCCTGGATTTTCCTTCATAAACTTTGTAGTTACAGAAGTAATATCAATCCCTAGGATACCTGCATCTCTAGCTTCTTGAACTGTTAGTAATCTAGATCCAACTGCAGTAGCAGCTTTAATAGAATTACCACCAAATAAACATGACATTACAACATCACCGCTTACTAAAGCAGCAGCACCTTCTTCAGGGTCCATTTGAATGATATCCATTTTTTTTCTATCTGCTCCAACAACTTTCATACTTTCATCAAAAACATATTCCGCCATTGTACCAAGTGGAACAGCAACTTTTTTACCTTCTAATTCAGTTGCGTTTGCTTTTGTAATTCCAGATGCATTAGATGTAACACAAGTTGTTCCTCCCATTCCGTATTCCATAGCAATATCAACTAATTTGATAGGTGCTTTAGATTTTACTGCGTTAATGAATGGAACCAAACCTTGAGAATAAGAAATATCTATATCTCCTGCTAACATCGCGTCAGTCATAGCACCACCATTAGTAAAGTTAGTCCACTTTACAGGAACCCCTAGAGCTTTTGCGAAGTTTTTCTTCATCATGTCCTCTAGATTTGGACTTGGCCACTCTAAGAAGTATGCGACTCTAACTTCATTAGCTGCTGAATTAGCAACTGATATTGAAAGATTTAGAGCTACAAAACATCCAAGAATAAAACTAATTATTTTTTTCATTTATGCCTCTTCTTTGTTTATTTATATGTTCCAATTTTAAGATTAATTTGACCTATATGTAAAACAAAAAAATGATCATTATAGTTACACAACTTTAAGTTGTGACATTATTTTGGTGGTTAATTTCTATTAATTAGTCTAAGGATTTAACTATTAAACATTTTAAATTTATTTATGAGCTCAGAAAAAAGAACGTCAGTGCCTAATTCACTCAATGAACATTGGATGCCATTTACATCTAATAAGGATTTTAAAGAAAATCCAAAATTGATTGTTGAGGCAAAAGGTGTTTATTTAAAAAATCATCATGGCAAAACACAAATTGATGCAAGCTCAGGATTATTCTGTAATCCATTGGGACATGGAAGAAAAGAAATTATCGAAGCAATAACAAATCAATTAAACACTCTTGATTATTGTCAGCCGTTTCAACAAGGATTTGGTGGTTCATTTGAATTAGCAACAAGAATTTCAAAACACACACCAGGAAATTTAAATAAAATTTTTTATACGATATGTGGATCTACTGCAGTAGAAACCGCAATAAAGATTAGTATTGCATATCACAAAGCAAGAGGTGAGGGACAAAGATTTAGATTTGTAGGTAGAGAACGTGCTTATCATGGTATGAATATTGGAGCAACCTCAGTAGGTGGTATGATCAATAACGTTAAAGCGTATGCAAGTGTATTGATGCCAGGAGTTGTTCACATGAGACACACACATTTAGATGAACATAAATTTATTTCAGGTCAACCAGAAACGGGAGCTGAGATTGCAAATGACTTAGAGAGAATTTGTACTAATTTTGGTTCTGAAAACATCGCAGCTTGTATTGTTGAACCTATTGCTGGTTCAACAGGAACGTTAGTGCCACCAGTTGGATATTTACAAAGACTAAGAGAACTTTGTGACAAACATAAAATACTCTTAATTTTTGATGAGGTTATCACGGGCTGGGGAAGAACTGGTTCAGCTTTTGGAGCTCAAGAGTTTGGCGTAACACCTGACATAATGACAATGGCAAAAGCAACAACTAATGGAATAGTTCCTTTTGGTGTGGTTGCTTGTAAAGAAGAAATTTACGATGCGGTGATGGATAATTCTCCAAAAGGTGCAATAGAATTATTTCATGGTTATACATATTCTGGAATCCCAGTTTCAGTAGCTGCGGCTTTAGCTGTTCAAGATATTTTTGAAAAGGAAGATATTTTTAATAGAGCTAAGGAACTTGCTCCTTACTTTCAAGAAGGTCTATTTTCTCTAAAAGACATTGATGTAGTGGATAATATTAGAGGTTATGGAATGATGGGTGGTATAGATATTAAAACTGATGGTAGACCCGGCAAAGCTGGTTTAGCTACTTTCAAACATTGTTACGATGCAGGCGTAAATTTCAAAGCTACTGGTGATTGTTTAATTATAGCACCAATGTTTATATGTGAAAAAAAACACATTGATGAAATTATAGAAAAATTAAGAACAGGAATAACTAATTACGCAAAGAGTAAAAAGAATTAAATTTCGTTAATGAGAATTGGCGTTCCTAAAGAAATAAAACCTCAAGAAAATAGAATTGGCCTGACACCCGATAGTGTAAAAACTTTAGTTTCAGAAGGCCATGAAGTTTTAGTTGAGAATAATGGTGGTTTTGAAGCTGGTTTTGAAAATGATCAGTACAAAAAAGCTGGCGCAAAAATTATAGAAGAAGCTAGTGATATTTTTAATGATGCTGAGATAATTGTAAAAGTTAAAGAGCCTCAAAAAGTTGAGGTTGAAATGATTAGGGAAAATCAAATTGTTTATACCTATTTACATTTAGCTGCCGCAAAAGAATTAACAGAGGGTTTGGTAAAATCAAAAAGTATTAATATTGCTTATGAAACCATCACTGATGACAATGGACGACTTCCTTTGTTGGCACCTATGAGCGCTGTAGCTGGACGTATGTCAGTTCAAGCAGGAGCACATTGTCTAGAAAAAAATCAAAAAGGTAGGGGAGTTTTATTAGGAGGAGCTCCAGGCGGTGAACCCGCAAATGTTTTAATTTTAGGTGGGGGTGTTGTAGGTGAAAATGCTGCAACAATAGCAACTGGCATGAAAGCAAAAGTTCATGTTGTAGATAAATCAGAAGCAAGACTAAAACAATTAGTTGGAATGTTTGGAGACAAAATTATTCCAGAACAAAGTGACAAAATAGATTTAAAAAAGTTAGTAGCTGAAGCTGACTTAATAGTAGGTGGGGTCTTAATCCCGGGAGCAGAAGCACCAAAATTAGTTACTAAAGATATGCTTAAATTGATGAAAAGAGGTTCTGTAATTGTTGATGTTGCTATAGATCAAGGTGGATGTGTAGAAACAAGTAAACCCACAACATTTAATGATCCAACTTTTATAGTAGATAATGTCGTTCATTATTGTGTAGCGAACATGCCAGGTGGAGTTCCAAGAACTTCGACTATTGCATTAAATAAAGCAACACTTCCATATCTGGTAAAATTAGCTAATAAAGGTTATCAAAAAGCTCTTGGTGAAGATAAAAACTTTCTAGCAGGATTAAATGTTTATAAGGGTCATGTGACTTATAAAGCGGTTGCAGATGTTTTTGGACATGAATATGTTAATCCAGGAGATGCAATCAATAACTAATTAGATGGAAAAAAAACTTCCAAGTAGCACAAAAGTTGTTGTGATAGGAGGTGGGGTAGTAGGTTGCTCTGTTGCTTATCATTTAGCTAAATTTGGTTGGAGAAACACAATCCTTTTAGAAAGAGATCAATTAACGTCAGGAACAACTTGGCATGCAGCAGGTTTAGTGAGCCAGTTGGGTCCAACTGCAGCAGTCACAAAAATTAGAAAATATACTTTAGATTTATATAAAGAGCTTGAAAAAAAAGTTGATCATTCTGCAGGGTTAAGATTAAACGGAGCACTTTCAATCGCTCAATATAAAGGAAGATGGCAAGAACTTCAAAGACAAGCAACGACCGCACAACTTTACGATGTTGATGTAAGAATTTTAGATAAAGATCAAATCAAAAAAGATTATCCCATAATCAATACAGATGAAGTTATAGGAGGTATTTTAATGCCAGGTGATGGTGCTGCAGACCCCTCTGGTGTTACTCATATGTTGGCTAAAGCAGCAAGAATGGAAGGTGCACAAATTTTTGAAAAGTCACCTGTTGAAGAAATTTTAACTAAAGAAGGAAAAATTTCTGGAGTTAAGGTCAAGGGACAAAAAATTGAATGTGAATATATTGTTTTAGCTTCAGGCATGTGGTCAAGGCAAATAGGAGAAAAAGCTGGTGTGAGTATTCCATTATATCCAGCAGAACATTTCTACATTATTACTGAGCCAATTAAAAATTTATCTAAAACTTTACCAGTTGTTAGAGATTTTGATAATCGAACTTATATAAAAGAAGATGCAGGAAAAATACTTGTTGGAATTTTTGAAGGAAATTCAATTCCTGCCTGGAATAAAACTAATAAAGTTCCAGAAGATTTTTCCTTTGGTGAATTTCAAGAAAATTTTGAACATTTTGAACCTTATTTAGCTTCAGCAATTAAAAGATTTCCAATCTTAG
The DNA here is from genome assembly GCA_902563555.1 of uncultured Pelagibacteraceae bacterium. Taxonomy (GTDB): domain Bacteria; phylum Pseudomonadota; class Alphaproteobacteria; order Pelagibacterales; family Pelagibacteraceae; genus Pelagibacter. The sequence continues at coordinate 121,544 of CACEXM010000001.1, forward strand.
AAACTGCTGGAATAAGAAAATTTTTTTCTGGACCAGAATCTTTTACTCCTGACACCAACACATTATTAGGAGAGGTACCTGAAATTAAAAATTTTTTTGTATGTTGTGGGTTAAATAGTATTGGAATAGGGAGTGGCGGTGGTGTGGGTAAGGTTACAGCAGAGTGGTTGATGACTGGTCATATTAATGAAGATATTTTTAGCTATGATATAAAAAGATTTCAAAAATTTCATTCGGAATTAGGTTTTATAAAAAAAAGAATTACAGAGTCATTGGGAGATTTGTATGGAATGCATTGGCCATTTAAACAACACAAAACTTCTAGAGATATAAAAAAACTTCCACATCATGATAATTTAAAAAGCTTTGGAGCCTGCTTTGGTGTATCAGGCGGATATGAAAGACCCATGTGGTTTGCACTTGATGGTGAGAAAACGAAATATGAGTATAGTTATAACTATCAAAGTTGGTATCCCTCAGCTGAGTATGAAACAAATAATACGATAAAAAATGTTGGTTTGTTTGATTTAACCCCTTTTTCAAAATTTGAAATCAAATCCGATAAAGCCCATCAAGAATTACAAAGAATTTGTACTGCAAATATTAAAAAAGAAGTTGGTAAATGTACCTATACTCATATGTTAAACTCAGATGGAGGAATTGAGACTGATTTAACTATAGCGGCGATAGATGAAAACCATTTTAGAATAATTAGTTCTGCCGCAACAAGAGAAAGAGACAAGCATCACATCAAAAAACATTTAAATAAAGATATTGAATTGAAAGATGTAACTGATGATTATTGTGTTTTTGGTTTATTTGGACCCAAAAGCAGAAATCTTTTAAGTTCATTAAGTAAAGATAATTTTGATAATGAAAATTTCAAATTTGGAACAGCAAAATTTATTTCAATCGAGGATATTAGAATTTGGACACAGAGATTGTCTTATGTTGGGGAGTTAGGATATGAACTTTACGTTAAAGCCAAAGATGCGAAAAAAATTTATGAATTAATTATAGAAAAAGGTAAAAATTTTAATCTTTCAAATTGTGGTATGCACGCAATGGATATTATGCGAATGGAGAGTGGCTTTCTACATTGGGGACACGATATTTCACCTGAGGAAAATCAATATCAAGCAGGCTTATCTTTTACAATCAGTAATAAAAAAAAAGTAGATTTTATTGGTAAGTCAGCTCTTGAAAAAATTAATAATAAGAAGATCAAAACAAGATTTGCTATGTTTACCTTAAAAGATAGTAAACCTGGAGAACCGCTATTACTTCATGATGAGCCTATTTATTTAGAAGATAAGATAATAGGTAGATCAACTTCAGGAAATTACTCTTTTAACTTTAAGAAAAATCTGACTTTTGGTTACATTAAAAACGATTTTTCCAATGAAAAATTGAGAGATAGTAAATTATTTATCGAGGTTGAGAAAAGGAAATACGAAATTGAATTGATTAATAAACCATTAAAACAGACTAATTTTAAGACAAATTAAACTTTATTTTTTAAAAGAAAAACAAATATAAAGCCAGTGATGTACATAATCAAAGCGTATGAAGCCGTTGGAGTTATGTAGACTATATCTGTACCGAATATTTGTGTAGAAACAAATATCGCTAAAGTACCATTTTGTAATCCACATTCTAAAGCAATACATTTTTGTTGTTTTATTCCTGAGGCAAAAGTTTTACCAAGGTAATAAGCCACAATCATCATTGTTATATTTAGAATAAAAGTAATGAAACCTGCTTGCATTAGAAAATCTATAAAACTTTCTCTTTCCTCATAAAACGCAGCTAAAAAAAAAATAATAAATAACATTATGTTGAGTTTTTCAAATATTTGAATTTTCGAATTTACAAAATTTTCAGCAAATTTTCTTATAATCATCCCTAAGATTACCGGAACAGTTACAACCAAAAACATTTTTAGCGCTATACCAGTCATTGAAATATTTTGAGAAATATTTTTAATTCCAAGTAAATCAGCAGATGTAAAGATTATAAGAGGAACGGTAATAATAGAAATTAAACTGATTATAGCCGTTAAAGTAATAGATAAAGCAACATCTCCTTTAGCAAACTTTGTTAATATATTAGACGTAACACCACCCGGCGCAGCAGCGATAATCATAACTCCAATGGCTATTTCAGGTGATACATTAAAAATAATAATTAAAAAGTAAGCAACTAATGGAAGAATAATTAGTTGAGAAAAAAAACCAACAAAAAAATCTTTTGGAGTTTTTAATACTCTCGTAAAATCTTCAATCTTTAAACCTAAACCTAAACCAAACATTATTAATGCGAGTATGATAGGTGCTATTTTTGTTACTATCTCCATGACCCCTTTGCATAATAGTAAAATATTTATAAAATATTAAAGTTTTATGAAATTGCAATCAAATTCAAAATTCTTGTTATAAATTTTGATTTTTCTCTAAAAAAATCTAATTGATACTTAAGTATCTGGTCTCTGTTATTTCCTGTTAAAAAATATTGCTTTTTATCATTAATTTTTAGATTTCCTTTTTTAATTAAAAATTTACATTTTCTTATAACTGTTGCTCTTGGAATATTTGTCATTTCTGAAATAGACATAGCACTTAAACCTGGTTTGGTTAGCTGAAGAGGATTAGTAAATGTATCATCAACAAAATGTTTGTTATCTCTATTTATAGAAAAGTCTCTTGGAAATGTCTTTGTATTTAATGCTTGATGCATCATAATTGTTCCTATGACATGAACAGTTGTTAAGTCATTAAACATTTTTTGATAACCAATAATCCATGGAATTTGCATTCTATAATACCACCTCCAACATAACGTAAAATTTTTTTTTATTAATTTTTCTAAACTATTCTTGTCAATTTTTTTATCATATATTTTTTCTTTATTTAAAAGCTCTCCTACTCTAGCAAGATATTTAGCAGTTAGTGGTATTTGATTTTGTGGTTTAACATATACATAAGCAGATCCATCAATTTCAACTTGTTTTTTTTTTCTCTTGATAACACCTAATTTTTCTAGTTCTAAAACTTTACGTCTTAAAGTTTCTTTAGGTAAATTAAGTTTTTCACATAATTCTGAGATACTAAACTTATCTATTTTTAAATTATCTTTTGCATAATATTGGTCATAATTTTGTGTAATATTAACTTGGTGATAGAAATTTAAAGTTTTTTCAACTAAGGAAATTATTATCAAAAATTTTATATGATCTTGAAAAGATGTGTAGATACCATTAATCCAATTCCACTGATGTGTAATCCAATCTGTGCCTAGGGCTTCATAATTTTGTAAAATACAATTATAAACTTGATCCTCTGAGAGTGTTTTTGAAAAATCTATTTGTTTAACTTCCATAAATTAAAATTGGTATTAATGACCCAAATTGAACACTTGTCAACCAAATACAGACCCATATTGGACTTTTTCGCAAATTGAAAAAAATTATACTTTATGTTTTATAAGCTAAATGAAAAATAAAGGCTTTACAGATTTAAATACCGAAATCGAGACCCCAAATGATTTCAGTGGAGCTGGAGAGCCTTTAAAAAGAAGAGTTGATATCAACGTTTTAAAATCAAAACTTCAAGAGACTGAGAGTAGAGAGTTCAAAAAAAATCTTATCATTTTAATATTGCTATTTACAATGTTGGGAGTTTTAGGGATCAACCTCTCATTATAATGAAATTTGCAAATATAAGTTTTTCATGGTTTAATACCCTAATGAAAAATTCTGGTTTTAATGTTAAAGAAAAATTAATTGAAAAATATCTTGTTAAAGACAATATAAAAAACCAATCGAAAAGTACAAATATTAATGTTTTACTAAACAGAGTAAGGACTGAAAAAAAGAATGAAAGTATGAGGAAATTATACTTTTCTGCTGTAGCTTCTACTGGTTTAGTATTATTTGGACTTCTGATTTTCTAAAAATTTATTTCGTAAAAGTTTCATTAAACTGATTGCTAACTCTTACAAAAGTCGTACACTTACTTAGTTGTTTTAAAGATGGTGCACCAACGTAAGTGCAGCTGCTTCTTACACCACCAAGAATATTTAAAATAGTATCATTAATTTTTCCTCGGTAATTAATCTTCACAGATCTTCCCTCACTGCTCCTGTAATTGGAAAGACCTCCATAATGTTTTTTATTAGCAACTTCAGAACTAGAGCCATAAAATTCGATATATTTTGAGCCATTTTTTTTGATTATTTTTCCACCTCCTTCGTCATGTCCTGCTAACATTCCACCCAACATAACAAAATCAGCACCTCCACCAAAACCTTTTGCAACATCACCAGGACAAGTACAACCTCCATCAGCAATAATGTGTGCTCCTAAACCATGAGCTGCATCTGCACACTCAATTACAGCACTTAATTGAGGATAACCAACTCCTGTTTGTATTCTTGTAGTACATACACTTCCAGGTCCGATACCAACTTTTACAATATCAGCTCCACTTAAAACTAATTCTTGTGTCATATCTGCAGTAACGACGTTTCCTGCAATAATTGTCTTCGTTGGATATTTGTCTCTAACTGATTTTATGAAATTAGTAAAATGCTCTGTATATCCATTAGCTACATCTATACATATAAATTTAAAAAAACTAAATTCTTTTAATACTTTATCTAAAGTTTGAAAATCTTCTTTTTTAATACCAACACTTAAAGCTATATTTTGATAAATTTTTTTAATATTTTTATTTTGTTTAATTTTTTTAACATCGTGTTGTTTTGTAAGACATGTTATCATGCCATGCTCGTTTAACTTTTCTGCTACACTAAGTTCTCCAACGCCATCCATATTGGCAGCTATTATTGGGATTCCTGACCATTCATTTTTACTATATTTAAAACGATAAGTTCTAAGAAGGTTTACGTCTTTACGACTTTTTAATGTGCTTCTTTTGGGTCTAAATAAGACATCAGAGTAGTCTAATTTAAGCTCTTCTTCTATTCTCATTAAATTAAAGATAACTTTGATATTCGAAATATCAATTATATTATTAGTTGAAAAAAATACTTTTAGTGGATAATTAACACTTATTTGAGATAAATGACCAGATACTTTTTACTTGTATTTTTCTTTTTTGTATTTAGCTCAAATTCATTTGCTTTTATAACATTTAAACAATCAAAAGATATTTCTTCAGACGCAACAGGCCTTAGACAAATAAATTTTAAACCCGATGGAACAATTATGTATGTCACCAATCGTGAAAATGATACTGTATCTGTAGTTGATAGTGTAATTCAATATTCTTTAAGCACACCATTTGATATTAGTACGGCGACTCTAACCTCTTCTACTAGATTAACAAATATAGATAAACCTCATGCAATACATTTTAAACCGGATGGAAAAGTAATGTATGTCGTGGATAATGGATCTCTTACAATAGAACAATACAATTTAACTACTGCTTGGGATAGTTCTACTTTAGTTCACGACGATAATTTTACTATATCGGATGAAAATCAATTAAGATCATTAGCTTTTAAATATGATGGAACCAGAATGTACGTAACTGGTAATGAGACTGAGGTAGTACAACAATTTACATTGTCTACTCCCTGGGATGTAACTAGCGCAACAAAAGACTCAACAGAGTCTCCAGCTTTAACGGGAAAAGAAGCCAAACCAAGAAGTATTCAATTTAATTCAGATGGAACCATATTTTATATAGGTGGCGAAGGAACAGACTCTATTCATAAATACACTCTATCAACTCCTTGGGACGTAAGCACATTAGAATTTTCACAGTCATATTCATTTAGTGCTCAAGTTTCATCATCTGGTAATTCAATTATGGCAGGTTTTATTTTTACAGCCAATTTTACAAAATTATATATCACACAAGATACAGACTCTAGACAAAGTCAGACAGGTGTAAATACTATATATGAATATAGTGTGGCTTGTGCTGAAACTATAACTTGTCTTGATGCATCAACTAATGCAGATGTCAAAGCTATCATTGAAGCCAATGTAGAGTCAGCTAAGCGTATAATTCAAAGCAATACTCTTCCAATATTTCATAGAATGGAATGGTTAAGAAGACATAAAAATAAAGATAACCTTTCTAATTTGAATGCTGAAATTGATTTTACAAATCAAACTGTTGCAAAATTTGCTAGTGCTCTTAAACCTTTAAAAAAAGAAAAGGATCGTTCTTACAATAGTGATGATTGGTTTGAATGGAGTGAGGGAAGAATTGTCTTGGGAAATAAGCATGCTAGAAATATGTCTTCTAGAGATTTTCATAACCTAGGTGTTTCAATAGGTGCTGACAGAATTAAAAAAGAAGATAGAGATAAAATGTATGGTTATGTTTTTCAGTATGGAACAGATGTTATTCAAATTGGTGGCAATGGTACAAAAGTAAATACCGATGTTTACAGCTTAGCTCTGTATGAAACTAAACTTAGAGACAATCAAATTTTCACAGATGGTATTATTGGTATAAGCCATCTTGATATTGGCCATAAAAGGGTAATTAATGGAAATACATTAAGAGGTGACAGAGAAGGACAACAAGTATTTGGCTCAATTAATTTTGGAAAAAGAATTATAGATGAAAAATTTAATTTAAACCCAGGGATTAAATTGGATCTTGGATACACTAAACTTAAAATATTGAGAGAACAAACTACAATAGGTAATAGTCTTGCAGATTCATTAATTTACAAAGATCAAGAAATTAAAACTGCGATTGCAACAATTGGAATTCTTTTTGATACGACAGATGAACAAGGTGACACAATTATAAATCACCATGGAAGATTAGAATATGTTGGAGATCTAAGCACATCTTCTGATGCAGAGTTTTATTTTATAAATAATCCAAGTACATTATATAATTATTCAACAACTGATAAATCAGAACATAATTACAGAATTGGATATGGAATAGACAGAACTTCTATCTCAGGGTGGTCAACAGTGGTAAATTTTGAAAGATTTGGAGCAAGAGGTAAGGGTTATAGTAACGAATTTTATTTTTCTGTTGGATATGTGCCAATAGATAAGACAAATTTTGTATTTGAATTTAAAGATCTTAAAAATATTGATTTAGAGTTTACGAAGGCTCTTGATGATTTTGATCTTAGATTAAGCACAAATTATAATTTTTTAGGAAGCGTTCCTAATCACAATACAAATATATCAATAGGTAAAAGTTTTTAGTATTTTTTGAGTGTTTTAGAGAAAAATTAAGTGAAATTTACGATCAAATATTAATGGTAATTTTTCAGATAAAAATTGTAAAAACAAATAAATATCTTAAAATTTTTCCAATAGAAACAAGCAATAAAAAAATTATGAAATTAGTCCTCATTGTTCCAGCAACAAATGTGATTGGATCACCAACTATCGGAACCCATGAAAATAATAATGACCACTTACCATATTTTTCAAACCAACTAGATGCTTTTACTATTTTTTTTTTATCAAAAGGAAACCATTTTTTTTTTTCAAATTTTCTAGAAAAAATACCTAATAACCAATTTAAACAGGAACCTAAAATGTTACCAAAACTAGCAAATATTAATAACAGAGTATTATTATGAATACCCAATGACAATAAACTTGCTAATCCTACTTCTGAGGAAAAAGGAACTATTGAAGCTGCTAAAAAAGAAACAAAAAAGATACTTAAATAAACCATCAAAAAATTATATTTAAAAAGCGAGTTGAAAGATAATATAAATTAATTATAACTCATGTTTAATAATTGGCGGGGTAGCTCAGTTGGTTAGAGCGCAGGACTCATAAGCCTGAGGTCAGTGGTTCGATCCCACTTCCCGCTACCAATTAATGACCTGGAAAATCAATTAAGTTCTCTACCTTATAACCTTTTTTTATCAAATTATCTGATCCACCTAAATCAAATAGATTAATTACAAAGATAAAACAGGATACCTTGGCTTTAGAAATTTCAACTAATTTTGCTGCTGCCTCTGCTGTTCCACCAGTTGCTATTAGATCATCAACAATTAATACAGATTCATTTTCACTTATAGAATCTTTATGCACCTCAATAGTTGCAGTGCCATATTCTAGTTCAAAGTCTATAGAATGAGTATCAGCTGGTAATTTATCTTTCTTACGAAGCATAATAAAAGGTTTTTTTAAAATATAAGAAACTGCTGAAGCAAAAACAAACCCTCTAGATTCTACCGCTGCGATTTTATCGAATTTATAATTTTTAGATCTTTCAACTATCTGATTAATTGTTTCTTCAAATGCTTCAGAATTTTTAATTAAGGTAGTAATATCCCTAAATAAAATACCTTTCTTTGGGTAATCTTTAATTGACCTAATGTGATCTTTTAAATTCATAATAGTTTATTATTAAAGTATAAATAATTAAAAAATTTGACATGACAAGAAATAAATTAGCAATAATTGGCGGGAGTGGTCTCTACGATGTAGAGGAATTTACTGAAAGGGAATTAATGGATTTGAATACTCCATGGGGAAAGCCATCTGATCAGATTTTAAAAACAATTTATAAAAAAAAGGAAGTTTATTTTTTGCCTAGACATGGAAGAGGACATTTCATTTCACCCTCCAATATTAATTTTAGAGCTAATATTGATGCGCTTAAACAGCTTGGTGTAACAGATATCGTATCAGTTTCTGCTGTAGGCTCTTTAAAAGAGGATTTGCCTCCAGGAAAATTTGTAATTGTTGATCAGTTTATAGATAGAACTTTTGCTAGAAATAAAACTTTTTTTGATGATGAAATAGTTGCACATGTATCCATGGCACATCCTACATCAAATGGTCTTATGAATGCTTGTGAGGAAGCAGTTAAAAAAGAAAAAATAGATTACCAAAGAAATGGAACATACATAGTGATGGAAGGACCACAATTTTCGACCTTGGCTGAGTCAAATTTATATAGATCTTGGAATGCAGATGTAATTGGCATGACTAATATGCCTGAAGCAAAATTATCTAGAGAAGCAGAAATTAGATATGCCTCAGTTTCAATGGTTACAGATTATGATTGTTGGCACCCAGACCATGAAAACGTTGATGTGCAACAAGTAATAAAAGTTCTTCTAGGAAATGCTGCTAAAGCTAAAAATATGATTAAAAATTTAATAGAAAATTTTGAAAATCACATTGATCCTAAGGATCCTACAAATAATTGTTTAGATGTTGCAATAATTACAGCACCAGAAAAAAGAACTAAAAAAACTATTGATAAACTTAAAACAATAGCTGGGAGAGTTTTAAATAAATGAAAAAATTAGCTATATTTTTGATTATTATCTTTTTCAATACTAGTGTTCTAGCTGATAAAATGACTAAGAGTGGTTTTTTGACCAACAAAGTTAGTTATTCAAAAGATCAAAAAATAAATGATCCACATAATAAAATTTTAGTAATTTATAATCATGGTCAATCTACTCATGATGGTCCGTCTAGTGATTGTGCTTGGAAGGGAGGAATGAACAATATTTCATCTTTGGTAGGAAAAAAAATTAAAGATAAAGAGATAGTCGTCTACCTTTTTTGCACTGGTAAACTAAAAGGAGACGATCATAAGAGATTATGGAATAAAAAAAAATTTACAGAGCCATATCAAGGGAAACCAAAGTTAGAAAAAAGATTAGATGCTAATTTAAAACTTATAGAGGACTTTACTGCTCAAGGTTTTAAAAAAGATCAAATTTTTCTAACTGGAAGATCTTGTGGAGGATGGATGACAATGATGCTACTTAGCAGATATCAAAATATTGTCGCTGGAGGTATTTCTTTTGTTCCTGAATGCTATGGGCGTTTAACAAAAGCTTATAAAGTAAAAAAAGTAGGAGTAGAGGAGGCTTTAAAGAAATTTAAGGAAAAGGAAGGCCCTGGTCCAGCTAACATGAGACAAATGCAAATAGATGAAATTAAAAAAAGCCCAAATTTACCTGTGCTAGTTTTTACTCATCCAAAGGATCCTTTTGGTGGATTGGTATCAGATTGGGTAGAGGAAGTTTCTGGTGTCGAAAGAATAGTTATTTCTCAAAATAATAAGGTTAATCAAAAAAGTTGTAATGTGTGGGGAAAACCAATTAAAAATTATCATGACATGGATAGGGCCACTTGTTTTAAAGAATATAATCCAAAAATTTTAGATTTTATTGCATCAAAAATTAATTAAATGAAAATTGAAGGAAAAGAATATCGTACTATTTGGTTTGAAAATAATGTTGTAAAAATTATTGATCAAACAAAACTTCCACACCAATTTATTATTAAAGAGCTTAAAACAATTAAGGACTCAATAAATGCAATCAAGGTAATGGAGGTAAGAGGAGCACCTCTAATAGGAGCTACAGCAGCTTATGGAATGGTTTTAGCTATAATTGAAAATAATGACCAACCATTTTTAAAGAAATCTGCTGCAGATTTAATTAGTTCAAGACCAACAGCGATAAATTTAAAGTGGGCTGTTGATAGAATGATGAATAAATTATCAGGTGTTAATAGCGATAAAATTCTAGAAATAGCCTTGAATGAAGCAAAAGACATATGTGAAGAGGATGTAAAATTTTGTGAAAATATTGGATTGAATGGACTAAAAATTATTGAGGAAATTTATAGTAAAAAAAAAGATACAGTTAATATATTAACTCATTGTAATGCAGGTTGGCTTGCAACAATAAATTGGGGGACAGCAACCTCTCCAATTTATCATGCACATAAAAAAGGAATACCCGTTCATGTGTGGGCAGATGAAACCAGACCAAGAAATCAAGGAGCAAATCTTACATCTTATGAATTGAATGAGGAAGGAATTAAAAACACAATCATTGCAGATAATACAGGTGGCATATTAATGCAAAGAGGTGAAGTTGACATGTGTATTGTGGGAACAGACAGAACTTTAGCAAATGGAGATGTTTGTAATAAAGTTGGAACTTATCTTAAAGCATTAGCAGCTCATGATAATAATATTCCTTTTTATGTTGCGCTACCAAGTTCAACGATTGACTGGAACATAAAAGATCATAAAGATATCCCAATCGAAGAGAGAAATTCAGATGAATTATCTCATCTTGAAGGTCTAGATGAAAAAGGAGAGATAAAGAAAATACAAATTTATCCAAAAAAAAGTAAAGCTATGAATTTAGCTTTTGATGTAACTCCAGCAAAATATGTTACAGGATTAATTACCGAAAAAGGTGTATGTGAGGCTTCAGAAAAAGGACTTAAAGAATTATTTAAATGAAGAATTTAGATCAAAGAAATCAGATTATAGAATATTCGTTAAAATTAAATTCTACAAATCTTTCACCTCTTAGATCAGGCAATATATCATTGAGAGGAATAGAGGATAACACAGAAGGATATTTAATTACTCCATCAGGAAAAAAATATGAAACACTTAAACCTGAAGATATTGTTTTTATGGGTTTAAATGAAGAAGAAGAAAAAAACAATTCAACCAACAAACCATCATCTGAATGGAGATTTCACCGAGATATTTATAAAAATAAAAAAGATGCACATGCCATTGTTCATGCTCATTCTCCACACGCAACAGCTGTATCTTCACATGGAAAACCTATTCCACCCTTTCATTATATGATCGCTCTAGCTGGTGGAGATAACATTAAATGTGCTGAATACGCTACTTTTGGAACAGAGGAATTATCCAAAAATGTTATCAAAGCTTTAGAAAATAGATATGCTTGTTTAATGTCTAATCACGGCCAGGTTGCTTTTGGAAAAAATTTAGAGGATGCATTTGAACTTGCACAAGAGATAGAAAATATTTGTCATCAATACACTATTGCTTTAAAACTAGGACAACCTAAGATACTTTCATTTGAAGAAATGAAAAAAGTTTTAGATAAGGCTAAAAACTATAAAAAAGGGTAAGATGATTAAAGTTGGGGAGCATATTACTTTAGATATTATAGGTACTACAAAAGAGTACGATCCTTCAGTTTATGAGAAAGTTATATATAAAATAGCTAAAGCAGCTAACGTAACTATTTTGAATATTTCAAAATATAAATTTGAACCTCAGGGTTTTACCATTTTAGCTTTATTGGCTGAAAGTCATATTAGTTTTCATACATTTCCAGAAAATGGAATAATTAGTTTTGATTTTTTTACCTGTGGAAAAATAAGCCCATCAGTGGCAATTGATATTATTAAAAAAGAATTTGAACACAAAAGAATTGTAAAAAAAGAATTTAATAGAGATACCCGATCTTTGTATCATGATATTTATAGCTCACCTGGTTTACAAAAATCATATGTTGTGAATGAAGTTTTAGAAGATTTTAAATCAAAAGTGGGTCAACATATAGAAATTTTAGAATTAGAGCAATTCGGAAAATCTTTATTTATTGATGGTGAAATACAAGTGGCGGCATCAGATGAGCATTTATACAGCTCAACTTTTGTTGGAGCTGGGCTTAAGTTAAATAAAAAAAGTGAAAGAGCAGCAATAATTGGTGGTGGTGATGGTGGTGTTGCAAGAGAGTGTATTTCAAAAAAGTTTAACTTTATAGATTGGTATGAATTAGATCCTGAAGTTGTTGAAGTTTGCAATAAACATCTTGGTGATATTGGAAAAAAAGCTACAGAAAAAAATTCTGTAAAATGTGTGTGGGGAGATGCTTTTGAAAGTATAAAGACAGTGAATGAAGATACATATGATCATATTTTTGTTGATTTAAATGATGACCAGTTTTGTATAGATCTCGCTGCCAAAAATATGGATTCTTTAGTCAGAATACTAAAACCTAAAGGTGTTATTACTGCACAAGTTGGAAGTCAGGATAAAAAACCTCTTCAAGTTGAAAATTGGCTGAATGTATTTAATCATCATTTTGGAAATACTAATTTATCTAGAGTTTATATACCTAGTTTTGATTGTTCTTGGAATTTTTCTTCATCTATAAATCATTAATTTTTTCTTTTTAATATCCATAATCTGTGAAATAATATTTTTTTTTATTAAAGGAGATAATAATGAATATATTTAAAAAGACTATTTTTTCAGTTTTACTTTCTCTATTAGTAATAGGAAATGTTAACGCTGATAAAATAAGAATTGGAACAGAGGGTGCCTATCCTCCATGGAACTCAAAAAACGAAGCAGGTAAGTTAATAGGTTTCGAAGTTGAATTAGCTTATACACTTTGTAGGTACATTGGACAGCAATGTGTAATAGTTGAGCAAGACTGGGATGGAATGATACCAGCTTTAATCATGAGAAAGTTTGATGCAATAATGGCAGGTATGTCGATTACTGCAGAAAGACAAAAAGCTATTAGCTTTTCACAAGGATATGCTGATGAAGTTGCATCTTTAGCAGTGATGAAAGGATCTAGCCTAGAAGGTCTAGATACATCTGCTGGGATAAATCTTACTAAACCAAATGCTGCAGCTAAAAAAGATCTTAAAACACTTACTGCTGCATTAGCAGGTAAAACTGTTTGTGTACAAACTGCCACAATTCACCAAAACTTTTTAGACTCTGGTGATGTAGGAAAAGTAAATGTCAGAACTTATAAGACACAAGATGAAGTTAACTTAGACTTAGCATCTGGAAGATGTGATGCTGCCTTAGCTGCTGCAGTAGCATTTAGTGATTATGCAGAAAAATCTGGTAAGCCAGTTGTTTTAACTGGACCAACTTTTTCAGGCGGTGCTTTTGGAAATGGTGTTGGGGTAGGTATTAGAAAAGATGATACTGAACTTTTAAAAAAGTTTAATGCTGCAATTAATAAAGCAAGAAAGAACGGAGATATTAGCAGAATAGCTACTAAATGGTTCGGTTTTGACGCTTCTATGTAATTAAATTTTAGGTTTGGCGACTATCATGTATAGTCGCCAATCTATATGGAACTTCTAGCTTTTGGAGATACTGGTTGGGGTGATGAGTTATTTCGTGCAACCCTAATGACCATAGCTGTTTCAATAACAGCAATGTTAATCGGTTTTAGTTTCGCTGCAATTTTTACTCCATTAAAATTATCTAAATTTAAATTTCTAAATTTAATTGCTAATATTTATACAACAGTTATCAGAGGTGTCCCTGAATTATTAGTTATTTATCTTTTCTTTTTTGGCGGGAGTGGAGCGATTATGTTTGTTGCTTCAATTTTTGGGTACAACGAATACATTGAGATTAATGCATTTGTTACAGGCTCATTTGCTATTGGTATTATATCTGGTGCTTATTCGACTGAAGTTTTTAGAGGAGCAATTCAATCGATTGATAAAGGTCAATTTGAAGCTGCAAAGGTTTTAGGATTTAGTAAATTTAAACAGTTTTATAAAATTGTTCTTCCTCAAATGCTAAGGTTAGCTATACCAAATTTAAGTAACGTTTGGCAAATTACCCTAAAAGATACATCTTTAATATCTGTAACAGGTTTAGTTGAAATAATGAGACAATCCTACATTGCTGCTGGGTCCACAAGAGACCCACTATTTTTTTATTCATTCGCTGCAGTTTTGTATTTATTACTTACTTTTATAAGCATGAAGTTAATAAATAAATTAGAAGTTAAGTACAGTAGAGGGTATTGATGGATTTTGAGTTAATGATCAATAGTTTTCCAAAGCTATTAAATGCTGCAGTAGTAACTTTGAAACTTCTATCAGTTTCTTTAATTGTTGGGTTATTTATTGGATTATTATTTGCAATTTTAAGATTAAATAAAAATATCTTTATTAATAAATTCGCTTATGGATATTCATATGTGTTTAGGGGAACTCCATTGTTGGTACAAATATTTATTATATATTTCGGATTAGGCCAGATAGAGTCTTTAAGGTCTTCTTTTTTGTGGTTAATACTTAAAGAACCTTACTGGTGTGCAATTATAGCTTTTGCGTTAAATACTGGTGCTTATACTTCTGAAATTTTAAGGTCTGCTTTTCAAACAATTAAACCAGGCATTATTGAAGCTGGAAAAAGTTTAGGTATATCTAATAAAATTATATTCTATAAAGTTCAAATTCCTATAGCTATTAGACAATCTCTTCCCGCATATGGGAATGAAATAATACTAATGCTTAAAGGCACCTCGCTAGCAAGCACAGTTACATTGATGGATTTAACGGGTGTAGCAAAATATATAATATCAACTACTTTTAAACCAATTGAAGTTTTTATAGTTGCAGGTGGGATTTATTTATTTATGACTTTTATAGTTCACAACGTAATAAAGTTTTTAGAAAAAAAATATAGCTACTAATATTTTGTATATTCTTTAATTTCTTTAATTTTTGAGCCAGTATGATTATTGATTTCTAATTTAATTTTTGCACGATCATCATTTAAGAAGTGAACATCTCTTGAAAGTTTAATAAATTTTTCTCCAAAATCCTTTTCTTTTTCACATAATCTTTTTTCATCTTCAATTAACCAAAGTTTCGAATTTATTTTTTTTAGTGATTGATAAAGTTTCTTAAGTTTTTCATCAGACTTTACATTTTTTTCTAGTTGATCTTTTAAAACAGAATGTTCGTTGTTTATAAATTTTAGCTTTTCAGTGTCTTTAATTTTTTCTTGCTTAATCTCTAAAATTGAAACTTTGTCTAAAAGTTCCCCAATTGAAACCTCGACTATAATTTTATTCATAAAATTCAATACTGTGCTATCTTGTTATAAATATGTCTAATATTTTAATTATTAAACACGGATCCTTAGGAGATATAGCTCAAGCTTGTGGTGCAATTCAAGACATATCTGAAAATCATAAAAATGACCAAATATATCTTCTAACAACAAAACCTTATTTTGAATTATTTAAGAAAAATCCTTTTGTAAACGAGGTGATCTTAGACAAGAGATTACCAAAATATAATTTAATTTATTTATATTTTTTAATGAGAGAGCTTAAGAAGTATAATTTTTCAAGGGTGTTTGATCTTCAAAATTCATCAAGGACTTCTTTTTATAAGAATATTCTTTTCCCAAAAGCCAATAAAGATAGTTGGTCTAGTACTAAAACAACTTTACCAACAGAAATAGATAAGGAAAAATTTGATAAGGATTCAGTATTAAATAGATTTGATTATCAGCTAAAAGAATCTGGATTAAATACTATCAATACACTTAAACCTAATTTTAGTTGGGCTTGTTCTGAAATTAACGAAATAAAAAATAAATATGACTTACAAAAATATATTTTATTATTTCCTTTTTGTTCACCACATCTATCAGTTAAAAAATGGCCTTATTACGATAAACTGATTGAATTGATTAAAGATAAGTTTGGCTCAGAATATAAAGTTATAACAGCACCTGGACCTAATGAAATAGATGATGCTAGAAAATTTGATGCAATAAGTGTTCTTGATAATGATAAAGCGTTAAATTTATCTCAGTTAACATCTCTTATCAAGGAGAGTTCTTTTATTGTTGCTAATGATACTGGTCCTGCCCATATAGCTGCCCATGTCGCAGCAAAAGGTTTAACTCTGTTTGGAGAACATACTACTGCCCATAAAGTTAGTATTGAAAGAGAAAAATTTAAAGCAATACAGGTAACTGATTTAAATAATTTAAGTGCTAGTAAAGTTTTTGAAAGGTTATTAAACTTATTGTAAAATTTTTTTGTATTCTTCTATTGTATTAGACCAATTAAATTTAGAAGAATATTCTTTTGCATTTTTACCTAACTCTGAATATTTTTTATTCTCTAACATGGAATTTAAAGAAGAATAAATATCTTCTAACTCATTTCCATCACAAATTAATCCTGTTGTATCATGCTTAATAGCATCAGAGGCACCTCCATCTTTACCACCTAGGGAAGTAACACCATATTGTGCAGCTTCTACATATGCTATTCCAAATCCCTCTACAGACTTTTTGTGAATAATTGACGGCATCACAAATATATTTGATTTTGCTATCAAGGCATTTTTTAAATCTTCACTAATTTCTTTGAAAAACATTACTTGTGAACTTAAATCGAGCTCTTTAACCAAGTCTTTAATATTTTTTTCCTCATCCCCATAACCTATGCAAATATAGACTATATCTGGATAAATTTGTTTTAAGTTTCTTAAAGCCATTAATACTTTTTCATGATTTTTCCTTTTATCAAATCTTGAGACAGTAATTAAGCGTGGTGTTTTTATTTTAAGCAAACTCTCAACTTTATCTAAAGATTTTTTATTTAGGTCTTTAGGAGGATTTACTCCAGGATTTATAACAACAATTTTTTCAGGATTTAAACCAATACTTATAGCTAAGTTTTTAGTATATTCAGAGTTAGCAATAACTTTTTCTACATTACCAAATACTTTCACAATCCTTTTATTTTGGTAACTATCTTTTGGATGATTAATTTCTTTGCCGTGTATCAGACAATATTTTTTTTTATTAGATTTAATTAATTCTAAACTTTTCCAATGGTCAGCTATAATTCCTCGAACTTTATTATCTTTAAGAAACTCATTAATTAACTGGGCCTTTCTAATCTTTCTTAAAAATTTAATACCTCCAATTCTTTCAATAGAAAAATTTAAGTTTTTATCAAATTCTTTGTGATTTTCATGATATTCAGCAAAGACTTTGATCATGAAGTTTTTTGACATCTCTCGTGCGAGACCCCACATTAAACTTTGCATTCCACCGATTTCTGGTGGAAAAGATCTTGTAGCGATTAAATACATTAATTAGTTTTCCACTTAATACCACAGCCAGCACTTGGGACTTGTTTCTCTGGCCCTTTACCAGTTTCAGCTATTTGTTTCATAGCTTTTAACAAGTCACTATCCCCATCTCTTACTGGAATTAAGTTTTTTAATTCTCTTAACCTACCTCTATATTGAAGCTCCAAGTTTTTATTATAGCCAAAAAAGTCAGGCGTGCACACTGCATCATAAGTTTTAGCAACCTCTTGTGACTCATCACTTAAATAAGGAAAACTAAATTGATTTTTTTTGGCAAATTCGATCATATTATCAAATGAATCCTCTGGATAATTTTCTGCATCATTTGCACATATAGCTACTGAATTAATACCTAAATCTTTTAATTTATTACAATCATCAACAATATCTTTAGTCACTGCTTTGACGTATGGGCAGTGGTTACAAATAAACATTATTAAAGTTCCGTTTTCACCTTTAATGTCATTAAGAGAAATAATTTTATTTTCTGTGGATTTTAAACGAAAGTCATGAGCCTTTTGGCCGAAATCACATATTGGAGTTTGTATTGGCATAATGTAATAATATATAAATTATGTTTTATGATTTAAAAGATAAAAAACCAAAAAACTCTGGCGAAAATTGGGTAGCTCCTAATGCAGTAGTCATTGGCGACGTTACTTTAGAAAAAAATACTAGCGTTTGGTTTAATGCAACTTTAAGAGGCGATATTGAAAATATTCACATAGGTGAGGGATCAAATGTTCAAGATGGGTGTGTTTTGCATACTGACCCAGGCTGCCCTTTAAAAGTTGGAAAAGATGTAACCGTTGGTCATTTAGTTATGCTTCATGGATGTACAGTAGGAGATAATAGTTTAATTGGCATTGGTGCAGTTATCCTAAACAATGCTAAGATCGGAAAAAATTGTATTATAGGTGCAAAAGCTTTAATCACAGAAAACAAAGTAATTCCTGACAATTCACTAGTCGTTGGTTCACCAGGTAAAGTTGTAAGAGAAGTGACCGAGGAAGAAAAAAAAGCAGTTTGGGAAAATACCAAACATTACCAGGATAATTGGAAAAAATATTCTAAATCAATTTTTTAATAATTTATGAAAAAATTTACATTGATCTTAATATTACTATTTTTTCAAAAGAATATTGCTTTTGCATCAGATTACTCAAACAGCATGTTGAGTTTTAATCTTTGGTTAAAAAATAACGGTTATAGCTATAGAGTGGGATGCGATAATAAAAAGACGCGAAATGCGCTGTGTTATGATGAGAGTGGAAATCCACTATGGGAAGATAAAGAAAATAATTTGAAAGTTAACGCTTACAAAGGAAGGTGGAGCGTACCTTTTAACAAAAATCCTAACAGAGATACATTAGTATATTACAATTACAAAAATTTATTTAGTCATGAAACGGGTGATGGTAGCACTATGCAATGGAAGAAATATTTAATTCCAGCTTCCAAAGATCCTTATGAATTTAAATTCAATAAAATAGAAAATGAATTTATAAAAAAACAATTTAAGAAACAAGCCATCCTAAGTTATCTTTATTTTCAAGATGGTCAAATTATAATAGATGAATTATCACCGTTTGAACGATTTGGTGAATTTGTAAATAATGATACAAAATTAAGATCAAATTCAATGGGAAAAAGTTTGGCATCGTATGTATTGGGCCACGCAATTTGTGCCGGATACATTAAGGATGTAAATCAGAGAATTAGTGATTGGCCTTTAGTAAAAGATACACTTTATCAAGATGAGAAACTAATTGATTTGTTAAATATGAATGCTGGTGATCAAAAATATGTTTATGACAGCGTAATTTTAGAAATGGGAGATGTAGAGTACCAAACAGTAGAAGGTGAGGCGGACACTAATACTATTGCTTTTTACATGGGTAATTATTTTAAAAATAAAAAAAAATCTGATCGCAAATATAATTACAACGTAATTAATACTCACTTAATATTTAATTATGCAATGTTTAAATCTGGAGATAATTGGCAAAAACTTTTAAATAATATTTTTCAGGTTAAAGCTAAAGTAAAAAATAGTGTATATTTTTTTAAGGTTCCTAATAAATTTGCTGAAAATGGTGACGCTCAAAGTATGTTTTATGCAACAAGATATGATTATTTACGAGTAGCTAAGGCAATTATGGATGATTGGCAAAATGATACATGTGTCGGAAAATATTTAAAAACTATTTACGATAATAGAATTGAAAAGAAATTAACTAATCCAAAGAGAAGTTTATTTCGTGTTGAGGAAGCCACATATAGTTATGGAGGTCAATTTCATTTAGATATTAAAGGAATGAAAGATAGAAAAATTCTTGGTATGGGAGGACATGGAGGTCAGCAAATTTTGATTGATGTAGAAAATTCAAGGATTGTAGTTTTAAATACAATTCACGTTAATAGAAAAAAATATAACTATAACTGGAAAAAAATGGTTTATGAGATCATTAAAGATGGTGTTTAGATTCATTAAGGAACCAACCAATAATTCTTATTAGTTTCTAAATCAAATTTTGCTCTTCTATGCCCCTTAGCCGCAAGATATAGCCACTCAATAGATTTAATATTACATTTAATAACTGTAAAGTTTTTATAACCTTCCTCACTTTGTTCCATTGTGTAATCAAAATCTTCTAATTTAGATATCATTCCAGAAGTTGGATTTTCTGAAGTAGTTCCAGGAGGGCTATCAGTTAAATAACAACGTCTACTTATATGTTGAGTTTTCTTCCATGACTCTTCAGTTGTAGAATTTTGATTATTAACTTCACATTCTACTTTTACTCTTAATTGTATCTTTTCTTCTTTATCGTAGAAAACTAGAGAGGCATTTTTATTTTTTTTTAGAATATCGACTTTAGGGGATCTTAAGTCTGTATGAAATTGTAATAGATTGTTTGCTCTATCTGATTTACGTAAAACAACAATTCTACCATCTACTTCGTTTTGATGGGCACAAATAAAAACTGGAATTCTAAATGGTGAACCTCTGTTAGTCACAGCATCATCTAACATAGACCAATACTTATTTTGAATTTCTACAAAATCTTCATAGTATGCTGGCTGCATACTTTACTTTCTAAATCTTTTTATTAAGCTTGAAGTATCCCAACGATTGCCGCCCATGCTTTGAACTTCCCCGTAATATTTATCTACCAGTTCAGTGACAGGTAATAATGAACCATTATTTTTTGCCTCATCCATTGCAATTTTTAAATCTTTTCTCATCCAATCCACCGCAAAACCAAAATCAAACTTATCATCTATCATTGTCTTATATCTATTTTCCATTTGCCATGATTGAGCTGCACCTTTTGAAATAACTTCAATTACATCTTCCATATTCAGTCCAGCTTTCATACCAAAGTTAATTGCTTCAGATAAACCCTGAACTAAACCAGCAATACAAATTTGATTAACCATTTTGGCAAGTTGTCCATTACCAGCACTACCCAGTAGCTTCATCTTTTTACTGTAACAATCTATTTTATCTTTTGCTTTATCAAAATCAGCTTGATCACCACCGATCATTACTGTTAGTGCGCCATTCTCTGCACCAGCTTGCCCTCCAGATACAGGTGCATCTAATGCGCCGAAACCATTTTTTTTTGCGTAATCATAAATCTCTCTTGCAATAGTTGCAGATGCAGTAGTGTTATCGATGTAAACAGCTCCTTTTTTAATTGTTTTGAAAGCACCACTTTCACCAAAAGTTACTTCTCTTAAATCATTATCATTTCCAACACAGGTAAAAATATATTCTGCATCTTTAGCTGCTTCAGCTGGAGTTTCAGCCATTTTACCTTTGTATTCACTAGTCCATTTTTCTGCTTTTGATTTTGTTCGATTAAAAACAGTTACATTGTGTCCACCTTTTGATATATAACCAGCCATTGGATACCCCATGACACCAAGACCTATGAAAGCAACATTACAACTCATAATTTTTTATGTTTAATAGTTTAAGTTTAAAAGTAATCATATTTGGATTTATCTTTACATTTTTTTCTAGTTTTGGACAGAGTTTTTTTTTAGGCCTTTTTAATTCCAGTATTAGAGAAACACTTTCTATAACTCACGGACAATTTGGCTCAATATATGCATCAGCTACTTTATTAAGTAGTTTTCTTTTAATTTGGGTTGGAAAAAAAATTGATGATATCAATATTTTTCAATTTGCATTTTATGTTACTCTACTCTTAGCATTTTCATGTTTCTTTTTTTCAAAAATATCTTCAATTATTTTTTTATTTATAGCTGTTTTTTTGATGAGATTTTCTGGACAAGGATTAATGTCTCACACTGCAACCACAACAATTACAAGGTATTTTACAAAATCCAGAGGGAAAGCCTTAAGTGTAGGTTGGTTTGGTCTTTCAACAGCTGAATTTATTTTACCTGTATTAATCGTTTATTTACTTTCAATTACAGCTTGGCAGAATATTTGGATATCTATTTCGATTTTAGTTTTGATTTTTTTACCTTTGATATCATTTTTTTTAATTAAAAAATTAGATTTTGATACGAGAGAACAAGTAGACCCAACTGACTCTGAAACAAAAGAAATTAAACAATGGAAAAGAATTGAGGTTATAAAAGATTACAGATTTTATATCGTATGTTTAAATATGTTAGCAATGCCGTGGATTGCAACTGGTGTATTTGTTTATCAGTCTTTCATTACTGAAGCTAAGGAATGGGGTTCTTTTGTTATCGCTCAATCATTTATGGTTTATTCAATACTATCTGTAATAACTTTGTTAGGTTCTGGATTTTTAATTGATAAATTTACTAGTAGAAAACTTTTAATCTTTATGAACATACCATTATTGATTTCTACCTTGGTTTTATTTTATTTTGACAGTCCAATAACATCTTTTATTTTTCTTGGATTAATTGGTATTTCAAATGGTTTAGCTAATGTTTTAGGTTCGTCAACATGGGCTGAAATTTACGGTGTGAAATTTATTGGCTCAATTAAAGCTCTAACTACAGCTTTAATGGTTTTTTCAACTGCTTTTGGAACAGCTTTATTTGGTTTTTTGATAGATAGAGGTTTTTCTATTGAGCAAATTGCCATGGTTTCATTTGTTTATATTTTAATCTCTTTAATCTTATTAGTTTTGGTTAGAAATAAGCTAAATCCACGATATATATAAAAATCTCCTTGATTTTTTTTTAGTCACTGTATAGATACTGCCCATGGCTAGAGTTACCGTTGAAGATTGTATCGATAAAGTTGAAAGTCCCTATGAGCTTGTTTTAGTTGCAAAAGAAAGAGCAACTCAATTGAACTCTGGTATTGAACCAACTTTAGATAGAGATAATGACAAAAATACAGTTATTTCGTTAAGAGAAATAGCCGAAGAAAATATTAAAGTTTCTGATTTAAGTGAGAGTGCAATTTATAAGTTAAGAAAACATGTAGAGCAAGTTGATGATGGAGCAGAAGATGATGAAGAAGTAGGTGATGATTTTGAAAACTTATATAAAGGAGAAATCTCAAAAAGTGGTACTCCAATATTACCATCAAAAAGAGCTAGAAAAGCTCCAGAAAAAATTCAAGTTTCAAAAGATGATTTGGCAGAACTATCTCAAACAGCTAATCCTGACGTAGACTCCCAACCATCAGAGGAAATGGAGAGTGACTCTGATGATGTTTCTCTAGATGAAGTTTCAGAAGCTGAAGAACAAGTAAGTCAACAAGACACAGAGTCCTCTGAAGATAATAATTAATTATTAAATTCTTCTAAAATTTTTTGTCGATGCTCATCTAAATCAGGAATATCACCTCTAGTCTTTTCATCCTTATATGATGACATTTTAATCGGGTTTCCAGCTAATTTAAAATCGCCCACAACTTTATGAAAAGCTTTTACAATCATGTTTCTTGATTCTATTTGAGGATTTTCTACAGCCTCTTTTATGTTGAAGATTGGACCACATGGAATTTTATCTTTTTCCATTTCTTTAACCCACTCATCTGTATTTTTTGTAGATAATTTATCCTCTAAAATTTTTTTAAGCTCATCCATATTTTTAGCTCTGGATGAATTATTTGAAAATTTTGGATTTTGATTTACTTCACTTATTTTTAAAACATTACACAGTTTTTCAAACAATTTATCATTACCTGCTGCAATTATTATATAACTATCTTTTGTCTTGAAGGCTTCAAATGGAGCAATTGATGGATGACGTGATCCCATCGGTTTTGGAATTTCATTTTTTGAAAGATATCGTGCGATAGCATTTTCTAGAATAGCTATTTGACAATCAAGCATCGACACATCTATGTACATTCCTTTGCCAGTTTTTTGTCTATCATAAAGAGCAGCATTAATTCCAATCGTAGTAAAAAGTCCTGCAGTTATATCTCCGATAGATGTCCCAACTCTTGTAGGTTCAGAATTTGGTTGGCCAGTTACACTCATTAATCCCCCCATACCTTGTACTACCATGTCGTAAGCTGGTAACTCTTTAAGGGGACCTGTTTGACCAAATCCTGATGCAGAAGCATAAATTAGTTTGGGATATTTTTTGGACACATCCTTCCAGCCATAACCCCATTTTTCTAAAGTTCCTGGTTTAAAATTTTCGACTAAAATATCTGCTTTAGATAAAATTTTATCAAAAATTTTTTTATCCTCAGCATTTTTTAAATTGAGGGCAATACTTTCTTTTCCTCTATTTAAAGACATAAAGTAAGCAGAGTAATCTTTTATAAATGGTCCAAAATTTCTTGAGTCATCACCGATTTCTGGTGCTTCAACTTTTATCACCCTTGCACCTAAATCTGATAATATCATTGTACAATAAGGCCCAACTAATACTCTTGTTAAATCAACAACTAAAAGGTTTTTTAAAGGTCCATCCATAAATATAGTTTTATATATTAAGTGCTTTTACCGACTTGACTCTTATTAATAAGTTCACTTTAATTGAATTATTAAAAATAACAATAGAGGGAAAAATAATGTTTAAAAAAATATCTTTATACTTAACTTCATTAGTTTTCGTTTTCACAACTATTGGTTCTGCTTTTGCTGTAACTCTAAAAGCAAGTCACCAATGGCCGGGAACACCAAGAGCTGATGGATCTTTTGACCCTCGTCATGAAATGGTGCAAATCATTGCAGACGAAGTCAAAAAAGCAAACGTTGGAATAGATATAAGAATTTATCCAGCTAAATCATTATACAAACCAAAAGAACAGTGGAAACCAATGACAACAGGTCAGTTGGATATTTC
Source organism: uncultured Pelagibacteraceae bacterium (assembly GCA_902563555.1). Classification (GTDB taxonomy): domain Bacteria; phylum Pseudomonadota; class Alphaproteobacteria; order Pelagibacterales; family Pelagibacteraceae; genus Pelagibacter. The sequence goes on from CACEXM010000001.1 coordinate 146,499, forward strand.
TGCTTTTCCATTAGCATATGCATCTAAATTCCATCCAGAATTTGACGCAACTTTAATGCCAGGAACAGTTAAAAATCATGATCATGCATTGAGATTTAATAAAGGACCAATGATGACAGAAATTAAAAAAATTATTAATGATGCTGGTGTTGTAGTTTTATCTGATGCTTGGTTGGGGGGTGGTTTTGCTTCAAAAACAAAATGTATCAAAAACCCTAGTGATGCAAAAGGTCAAGTTATGAGAGCTGCAGGTAAAGCATTTAACCAAATGTTAGAAGCAGCAGGAGCTGGTATACAAAGTATGCCATCATCTGAAATTTACACAGGTTTACAAACTGGTGTATTAACAGGTGCTAACACTAGTTCAGGAAGTTTTGTAAGTTATAAAATTTATGAACAAGTTTCATGTGCAACTCCTCCAGGAAAATTTGGTCTATGGTTTATGTATGAACCAATCTTAATGTCAAAAAAGTCTTATGATGCATTAAGTTCAAAGCAACAAAAAGCTTTAATGAAAGCTGGTAAAGTTGCTGAGAAATACATGACAGCTCAAGTAGAAAACTTAGATAAAAAGTTTGAAGATGCTTATAAAGCTGCTGGTGTAAAATTGGTATACATGGATGCAAAAGACCATGCTGCATGGGTAGAGATTGCGAAAAAATCTTCTCATAAAGCATTTGCTGATAAAGTTCCAGGTGGCGATAAGCTGATGGAAATGGCTTTAGCAGTTAAATAAAATAATATATAAAGAACCCCTATTTATTCTTATTAAATAGGGGTTTTTTTATGAAAAAAAAATATCTACAACTTTGTGACTATATAGCTAAAGCATGTGGTGCTTTCGCTGTATTAGCATTACTCTTATCCATCTTAGTAATCGTTGAACTTGTTTTTGAAAGATATTTTTTTCAAAGAGCAATCACATGGCAGACAGAACTTGTCACCATGTTATTGGTTGCCTCAACTTTTATAGGAAGTGTATACGTTTTAAGTGAAAAAGCTCATGTTAGTATGGAATGGATCTATGACTTTTTATCAAAAAAAAATATAATTAGATTAAAAATTTTTACATCATCAATAAGCTTACTTTTTTTCTTAATTTTATTTTATTTCGGATTTTTAATGTTTGAGGAAGCATTTACTAAAAATTATTCAACAGGAACTGTTTGGGATCCACCACTATGGATACCATATTCATCAATGATGTTAGGAGCTTTGTTAATGATATTACAGTATATCGCAGAAATTATAAAATTAACTGATGACAAGGATTTTAAATAAATGGATCCGCTGATTATAGCATTAATTGTTGCAGTATTTACTTTATTGGTACTTTTTTCTGGAATTCCAATTGCTTTTGGTTTGAGTTTTGTTTCGATTGCTTTGTTAGTAACATTTGAGGGAATTCAAATGCTTGACGTATTTGCTGAAACATTTTTTGCAGGATTAAATTCTTTTGTTTTACTTTCCATACCAATGTTTATTTTAATGGGAATGGCTGTTGCCAATTCTCCTGCAGGAAAAGATTTATATACAGGTTTGGATAGATGGCTTTGGAGAGTACCAGGTGGATTAGTAATTTCTAATATTGGTGCTTGTTCAATTTTTGCAGCATTAAGTGGATCTAGCCCTGCAACTTGTGCAGCAATTGGAACAATGGGAATACCTGAAATGAGGAAAAGAGGGTACTCTGACCAAATCGCAACAGGAACTATTGCAGCTGGAGGTACTTTAGGAGTTTTAATACCTCCCAGTATTGTTTTAATTGTTTATGGAATTGCAACCGGTACATCTATTGGAAGATTATTTTTATGTGGTCTTGTGCCAGGCTTTATGTTAGCTGGTATGTTTGCGATTTGGGCATTAATACATAGTTATTTTATTGATAAGGATGCAGCAAAAGCTCTGAGAAATAGAGTGAGACCAACTTTAAAAGAAAAACTTGAGGTATTACCAAGAATTCTTCCTTTCTTAGCTATCATTGCAGGTGTTTTGTATGTTCTTTATGGAGGGGTTGCAACACCATCTGAAGCATCGGGAGTAGGAGCATTCTTAGTTTTTGTATTGATTGCGGTAGTTTACAAAATTTATCAACCAAGCAAAATATGGAACATTGTTAAAGTTTCAATGAAAGAAAGTGTGATGATAATGTTTATCATTGCTGCATCCTATCTTTTTGCTTTTACTCTCTCACAACTCTATGTAACTCAATCTTTAGCGCAGAGTATGGTTGAATTAAGTTCAAACAAATGGGTTGTGTTTATTTTAATAAATATATTTCTTTTAATAGCTGGTTTCTTTTTACCACCAGTCGCTGTTATTGTAATGACCTCAGCTATATTATTACCAGTAATTACCACATTAGGGTTTGATCCGTATTGGTTTGCAATAGTATTTACAATCAATATGGAGATTGGCTTAATTACACCGCCAGTTGGACTAAATCTTTATATTATAAAAGGAATTACCCCAGACGTTAGTTTGTCAGAAATTTTAAAAGGATCTATACCATTCATGATAATTATGGCTTTAGCTATAGTAATTTTATGTATTTTTCCTGAGATTGTTACATGGTTACCTGATAAAATAATGGGCAAGGACCTTGGATTCTAAAAAAGAAATAAATAGAAAAATATCAGTTGCTCCAATGATGGATTGCACTGACAGACATGATCGTTTCTTTTTAAGACTGATGAGTAAGAATGTAATACTCTATACTGAAATGGTAGCAACAAAATCAGCAATTCACGGTGATAGAAAAAAAATTTTGTCTTTCAGTCCTGAGGAAAAACCTCTTGCCTTACAGGTTGGTGGTTCCAATAAAGATGAACTAGCAGAAGTTGCTAAAATTGGAGAAGACATGGGCTATGATGAAATAAATATCAACCTTGGATGTCCTAGCAAAAAAGTTCAAAAAAATAAATTTGGTGCATGTTTAATGAAAGAACCAGAGTTAGTAGCTGAGTGTATAAACTCAATGGTAAATGCTTGTAAAATTCCAGTAACTGCTAAAACACGTATTGGTTTTGATGATGTAGAAGATTTTGATTATCTAAATAATTTTATTAGACAAATGAGAGATGCAGGAACACAGACATTTATTTTGCATGCAAGAAAAGCAATGCTAAGTGGATTATCTCCAAAACAAAATTTGAATATTCCAAAGTTAAACTACGATATGGTTTACAAAATTAAAAAAGAAAATCCAAATTTAGAAATTATAATTAATGGAGGCATAACCAAAGTAAGTGAAATAAAAGATCATTTAAATTATTGTGATGGTGTAATGATTGGTAGATCTATTTATCAAAATCCATATTCTCTCGTGGAAATAGAAAAAGAAATTTTTAATGTCGTCAATAGCCCCACAAGAGAAGAAGTTGTTCAAAAACTTTTAGAGTATTTAGATAAAGAGGTTAAAGAGGGTACCAAAGTTAATCACATAATGAGACACACAGTTGGACTATATCATGGTCAAGTTGGATCTAAAGAATGGAAAAGGTATTTAAGTGATAATATGATGGCAAGAGATTCTGATTTTCAAAAAGCAAAACATATTATGACTATTGTTCAAAATAATGAAAAAGCAAATCAAACAAGTCAGTAATGGAAATAATTGATTTAGGTGAGTTAATAAACTTATTATTTGTCTTAGGTGTTGCTGCAGCAGTTGCAGGTTTTTTGGCTGGATTACTAGGTGTTGGTGGAGGAATAATTATGGTGCCCGCTTTATACTATGCTTTTACAGTTTTAGATTTTGATATTATAACAAGAATGCATTTGTCAGTTGGTACCTCTTTAGCAATAATAATTCCAACATCTATTATTTCTACCAAAACACATATGGAATATGATGCAGTAGATTTTAAAATGGTAAAATCATTTGGTATTTTTATTTTATTCGGAGTAATCGCTGGAACTTTTTTAGCTGTTAACTTGAAAACGGCAGCGTTAGTTTTATTCTTTTCTATATTTGCATTTATTGTAGGTTTGTTTTTTATTTTTTTGAGAGAAAAACTTCTTGAAAATCCAAAAGAGATTTCTGATTTAGTAAAAAATATTTCCGGGATTGTAATAGGCTTCATTTCAGTGCCTCTTGGAATTGGTGGTGGTTCGTTAATGGTGCCTTTTATGAGAACATTTGGTTATGATATTAGAAAATCCATTGGAACAGCCGCTGCAGTAGGATTTTTGATTGCTGTAAGTGGTAGCATAACAATGATTTTAGGGGGTAAAATAATTGATAATGTTAATACTCCTTTTAGTATTGGTTACATAAATTTATTAGGTTTTCTTGTATTTGTACCAGTAACAACAGTCATGGCTCGTATAGGTGCTAAAGCAGTTTATCGAATTGATAAAAAATTATTGAGTAAAATTTTTGGAACTTTCTTAATTATAGTGTCTATTAGATCATTTATTGAGTATCTGAATATTAGTTAAAATTTATCTTGATCAGTGCCCCATTTAATTTTGTTCCAAATCCTTTCGTGAAAATAATAGAAAAAAAGTGGTATTATCGATCCAACTCCTAGTATTCCTGCGACTTTGAAAGAACCTGTAAAAATATATCCAAACAGCATCCAGTATACAAATATAAGAAATCTCCAAGAAAAAGTTTTTGCAACTGACCTTATCTTTTTGTCTGCCATTTAATTGTATTCAGTTCTGTTCAAAAGATGGGGCAAGGGTGGTTTCAGTCTCCCTCTACCACCCTTAATAAAATCTTATTTGATTCTTAAAAAAACACAAAACTCGTAATAATTGAATTTATAAGTTGTTGATAAATAGATTAGAGAAAGATTATATTTTTTGGTCGTATTCTCCAATTTTACCAGTTTTTAGTAATAATTTATCAATAAATTCAAATATCTTTTTTTTTCTTTCATCAGAAGTTGGACTCTCAGTAACAACCACTAGTGAAGGTTTATTTGATGAAGCTCTAATTAAGCCCCAGGACCCATCATTAAATGAAAATCTTACTCCATTTACAGTAATAATATCTGTTATTTCTTGTTGGTCGATTTTAGTTTTATTTTTTTTTATATTCTCAATTTCCTTTACAAGTTGATTTACTACATCATACTTTTCATTATCCTTGCAAAATGGAGCCATTGTAGGTGATTGAAATGTTTTTGGTAACTCATCCATTATTTCACTAATTTTTCTATTATCGTTATCAAGCAAGTGACACACTTGGATAGCTGAATTGATACCATCATCATATCCATACCCTAGAGGTTGATTAAAAAAGAAATGCCCACTTTTCTCAAAACCGGCTAGCGCTTTCTCATTATGAACTTTTCTTTTAATATGGGAATGACCTGTCTTCCAATAAATCGTTTGGCATTGATTATTTTTTAATATTTTGTCGTTAGAATATAAACCTGTTGATTTGACATCTACAATGAATTTAGAATTTTTATGTGTGTTAGAAAGATTTCTTGCTATTAAAAGACCAATTTTATCTGAAAATATTTCATTTCCTTTATCATCTATCACTCCTAATCTATCACCATCGCCATCAAAACCAAAACCAATATCGGCATTATTTTCTTTTACAAATTTTGATATTTCGTGAAGCATTTCTAGATCTTCTGGATTTGGATTATATTTTGGAAATGTCCAATCTAATTTACAGTCTAATTCAATTACATCACAACCTATTCCCCTTAAAATATCAGGTGCAAAAATACCTGCAGTACCGTTTCCACATGCAACAACAACCTTTATCTTCTTTTTAATTTTATTTTTTTTGATTAAATCGTCTTTATATACTTGTTGAAAATTGCTTATTTGTTTTTCACTTCCACTGCCTGTCAAAAAGCTTTTATTTAATGTAATTTCTTTTAACTCTTTCATCTCATCTGGTGCATGGGTTAATCCTTTTTTGATACCCATTTTAACTCCAGTCCAACCATTTTCATTATGGCTGGCAGTTATCATTGCAACTGCATCTGAGTTTAAATTAAATTGAGCAAAATAAACCATTGGAGATAATGACAATCCTACATCTTCGACATTACACCCTGTTGAAATAAGACCCTTCTTAAACGCTTTCTTAATTTCTTCACTGTAAGATCTATAATCATGACCCACTATTACTCTCGGATTATTTTTTTTTGTGTGTTTTATAATTTGTGACCCGAATCCTTTTCCTAGATTCGTCATTCCATCCAAATTTATGTCTTTCTCATACAACCATCTGGCATCATATTCTCTAAAACCATAGGGACTTATTTTTAAATTTTCAGACATTATTGTTAATTACTTACATTTTTTTGGATTTTTTTATTGATATTTTTTTTGCCACGTTCTATAAATGTTCTATTGATTTGTTGTTTATATAGTATATTAACACCAAGCGCACACAACATATAGTTGTTTTCGTTAAAATAACAAATATAATACATTATTTATGAACAAAATAGTATCGCTAGCAATCAAGAAAGCTGTCTCTGAATATAACCCTAAGGTTGAAAAAGTCGAAAGTGATAACAGACCAGATCTATTCTCACTTAATAATGAAACTGAACTTTTTCAAAATGATAGAGGTATCATAATTAAAATCGACCGATCAAGAGATGCAAATCTAACTGATTTTGGAAAAGCAACTTTAAAAGATAGATATCTTGGTCACAACGAGTCTTTTCAAGATTTATTTGCAAGAGTTGCTAGCACTTACGCTGATGATAATTTACATGCTCAAAGAATTTATAACTACATAAGTAAATTGTGGTTTATGCCAGCAACACCTGTTTTATCAAATGGTGGTACAAAAAGAGGTTTACCTATTTCATGTTTTCTTAATGAGGCTTCCGATAGTTTAGGAGGTATACTTGACCTTTGGAGCGAAAATGTTTGGTTGGCTGCAAAAGGTGGTGGTATTGGTAGTTACTGGGGAAATTTAAGATCTATCGGAGAAAAAATTGGTAAAGTAGGAAAAACTTCTGGAATTATTCCTTTCATAAAAGTTATGGACTCTTTAACTATGGCAATAAGTCAAGGTTCATTAAGAAGAGGATCTGCAGCTTGTTATCTTCCAATTGATCATCCTGAGATTGAAGAATTTATGGAAATGAGAAGACCAACTGGTGGTGATCCAAATAGAAAAGCTCTTAATTTACATCATGGTGTTTTAGTTACAGATGCATTTATGAGAGCAGTTGAAAACGATGAAGAATGGGCGTTGAAAAGTCCAGCTGATGGATCCATTCAACAAACAATTTCTGCAAGAAATTTATGGATAAGATTATTAACAGCTCGAATTGAAACTGGAGAGCCTTACATTATCTACATTGATACTGTTAACAGACAAATCCCTCAGCATCATAAACTTGCAAACTTAACAGTTAAAACATCTAATCTTTGTAGTGAAATAACTTTACCCACAGGAATAGATAAAGATGGAAGAGATAGAACTGCTGTTTGTTGCTTGTCATCCTTAAATTTAGAAAAATACGATGAGTGGAAAGACGATCCAAACATGATTGCAGATGTAATGAGATTCTTAGATAATGTTTTATCTGATTTTATTAATAAAGCTCCAGATCAATTTAAAGATGCCAAGTATTCTGCAGAAAGAGAAAGAAGTGTGGGTCTAGGTGTGATGGGCTTTCATTCTTTCTTACAAAAAAAGAGAATTCCACTTGAGTCAGTAATGGCAAAATCTTGGAATAAAAAAATATTTTCACAAATTGATAAACAAGTTAATCAAGCTTCAAAAGATTTAGCTGAAGAAAGAGGCGCTTGTCCAGATGCGGCTGAATATGGATACAAAGAAAGATTTTCAAACAAAACAGCTATAGCTCCAACTGCCTCAATTTCTATTATATGTGGAGGTGCTTCACCTGGTGTTGAACCGATTGCAGCTAATAGTTACACACACAAAACTTTGTCAGGTTCTTTTAATGTTAGAAATAGATACCTTGAAGAAATACTTGAAAGTCACGGTAAAAATGATGATGAAACTTGGTCGACAATTACTACAAATCAAGGCTCAGTCTCTCACTTAGATTTTTTAACTGATCTTGAAAAAGACGTTTTCAAAACTGCATTTGAGTTAAATCAAAAATGGATTATTGAATTAAGTGGAGATCGAACTCCGTATATTTCTCAAGCACAGTCAGTTAATTTATTTTTGCCAGCAGATGTTCATAAAAAAGAATTACATAGAATTCATTTTGATGCATGGAAAAAAGGTCTTAAAAGCCTTTATTACTGTAGATCGAAATCAATTCAAAGAGCTGAAAATATCAATAATGCTAATTCAACTGATATTACAGCTAATGTATATAAATCAAAAAAACAACAATCTAACGAACAACCAGAATACGAGGAGTGTTTATCATGTCAGTAGCAGAGAAAACTAAGACGGACAAAAAAGAAATTATTCAACCAAAAAAGATGGGTTTATTAGTAGAAAATCCTGTATACAAACCATTTAGATATCCATGGTGTTATGATGCGTGGTTAACACAACAAAGAATTCACTGGTTACCAGAAGAGGTGCCACTTGGTGACGATGTAAGAGACTGGCAAAAAAATTTGTCACAACCTGAAAAAAATTTGGTCACTCAAATATTTAGATTTTTCACTCAAGCAGATGTTGAAGTTAATAACTGTTATTTAAGACACTACACAACAGTATTTAAACCAACTGAAGTACTAATGATGATGACTGCTTTTGCAGCAATGGAAACAGTCCATGTGGCTGCATATTCACATTTATTAGATACAATTGGTATGCCTGAGTCAGAGTATTCAGCTTTTATGAAGTATAAGGAGATGAAAGACAAATATGATTATATGCAAGGTTTTAATGTAAACTCAAAAGAAGATATTGCAAAGACAGTTGCAGTTTTTAGTGCTTTCACAGAAGGTTTACAGTTATTTGCTAGTTTCGCAATTCTTTTAAACTTTCCAAGACACAACAAATTGAAAGGAATGGGACAGATAGTAACCTGGTCTGTTAGAGATGAAACTCTTCATTGCAATTCTATGATTAGAATCTTTAAAGAGTTTATAAAAGAAAACCCAGAAATTTGGACACCAAAATTAAAAAAAGAACTTTATGAAGCTTGCAGAACAATTGTTGAGCATGAAGATGCTTTCATAGATTTAGCTTTTGAAATGGGTCCAATGGAAGGTTTAACTGCACAAGAGGTTAAAGATTATATTAGATTTATTGGAAATAGAAGATTGGTTCAATTAGGATTAGAGCCAATTTATGATGTAGAAAAAAATCCACTAGGATGGCTCGATACAATGCTTAATGCTGTTGAGCACATGAACTTCTTTGAAGGTCGGGCTACGGAGTACTCAAAAGCATCAACGCAAGGGACATGGGTCGAGGCTTTTAGTTAATTTTTAAATTAATTACTAGATAGAAGTCCATAAATTATCTAATATAGTTAGATGATTGTGTCACCTTGTATAAGTATTTGTAAAACAGACCCTGTAACAGGTTATTGTTATGGGTGTGGAAGGACTAATGTGGAAAAAAAGAATTGGAAACTTAGTGAAACAACTGATGAATGGAAGCAAAAAAATCTCATAGAAATCAAAAGTAGACTTAATGGCTGGCAATTAAGAAGCTTTGAGGAGTCGTATAAAAATAAAGTTGAAAACGGTATTTCTCTTTTTAAAAAAGAAATGCTTAAATAAATTAACTTTGATCAAATTAAATAATTTAAAAACCAACAAATTTATTAATGAAATATAAGAAATATTTTAGGAAAACAAGCCTCAAACAAAAAAACCATGGGGATTTCCTTTTAGATGAAATTAGAAAAAAAAAACCTAAAATCTTTTTAGAGATAGGAGTTTTTCATGGGGTTACGGCGCGGAATATATGTGAATTACTTTATCAAACTCATAAAAATGATTTTAAATATATAGGGCTAGATCTATTTGCGGAAAATGATGAAAATAAAAATGAGGTTATACCTAACAATACATTTAACAACCCATTAAAAAGAATTTATTTTAAATATATTAAAAAACAAAATCCATATAGTCTTGAGGCTGTAAAAGATTTATTAAAAAAATTTGAAAATAACGTTCATTTAATTCAAGGAAATTCAAACAACGTTTTGAAAAAAATAGACATGGGTAATATAGACTATGTTTTTTTAGATGGGGGGCACGAGTATAGTACAGTTAAAAATGACTTGGATAACTGTATTGAAGTCATAAAAAAGGGTGGGACTGTTTTATGTGATGACTATAATTTAGGCTCAGCGCCAGGTGTTAAAACAGCTATTGATGATTTTGTAAAAAAAAATCAATTAAATGTTGAGATACTTTGTGAAAATCGATTTGCCAAAATTCAAAAATAAAAAACTATCTTTGATTTAATTGTAGAACTTTTCTGTGTTTATTACCTTTGTAGCTCGCTAAAGGTCTAATTAGTTTATTTGCAGCATGTTGTTCCATTATATGTGCTGACCACCCTGTAATTCTCGAAATTACAAATATTGGTGTAAAAAAATCAGTGTCAAAACCCATTAAATGATAAGTCGGTCCAGTGGGATAATCTACGTTAGGGTGTATGTTTTTTTTATCAATCATAACTCTTTCAACAATATCGTAAATTTTTTCAAATTTTTTGTCTTTTTTGATCTTCGCTACTTTAGCAAAATATTTCCTCATCGTAGGGACTCTCGAGTCGCCAGATTTATAAACTCTATGACCAAAACCCATTACAACTTCTTTTTTGGCAAGTGCATTGTTTATCCACTTTAATGCATTTTTTGGACTTTTTATTTTATTCATCATATGCATAACTTCTTCATTAGCTCCACCATGAAGAGGACCTTTTAAACTTGCTATTGCACCAGTTATAGCTCCGTGAATATCAGACAAACTACTTGTTATAGTTCTTGCTGTGAATGTTGAAACATTGAAACTGTGTTCAGCATATAAAATTAAAGATACATCAAATGCTTTTACAATTTCTTTTTGAGGAACTTTTCCAAAGCACATATGAAAAAAATTTTCAGACATATTTAAATTTTTTTTTGGTTTGATTATATTTTTACCTTTTCTTATTCTATAAAACGCAGCTAAGGCAGTTGGTGTTTTCGCTAAAATTCTAACTGCTTTTCTCATGTTCGCCTCAGGTGAAGAGTCTGTTGTTTCTTTATCTTCTAAACCCATAATGCTGACCGCAGTTCTAGCCACATCCATTGGATGCGATTTCTTTGGCATTTTTTTTATGAATGAGTAAAGATCTTTTGAGAGATTTCTATTATTTCTCTCTTCTTTTTCAAATTTTTTTAATTCTATTGAGTTTGGTAAATCTTTATTCAAAATTAAATAGGCGACCTCTTCAAATTTACAATATTCGCATAGATCTTGTGCTGCATAACCTCTATAGGTAAGAGAATTTATCTCTGGCATAACTTTTGAAACCTCTGTTTCATCAACCACAATTCCAAGTAAGCCTTTTTTTATGTCATCTGTCATTATTCATGTCCATCAGTATTAAAATTATAAATACTTTCGTCTAAACTATTATATTTTTCATAATCCACAAGCTCGTATAACCTTTTTCTAGTTTGCATCTTATCTATAATATTGTTTTGGTGTCCATTTGCATAAATGTCTCTTAATCCATCTTCAACATTTTTCATTGCTAATCTTTGAGTGGTGACTGGATAAATAACTATATTGTAACCAAATTGTTCTAATTCTTTAAAATTAAACAACTTGGTTTTTCCAAATTCTGTCATATTCGCTAATAAATAGCATGTAAGCTCTTTTCTTACTTTTTCAAAATCTTTTTCATCATGTAAAGCTTCTGGAAAAATAATTTCAGCGCCAGCATCGACATAAGCTTTACATCTATCAATCATCTTATCTATTCCCTCTACACTTTTTGCATCTGACCTAGCTATAATTTTAAAATTCTTATCTTTTCTAGCTGAAACACATTCTTTAATTTTTTTGACCATGGCATCAGTAGAAATCAGCTCTTTATTATCTAGATGACCACATCTTTTCCTTTCAATCTGATCTTCTATATGTACAGCTGAAATTCCAAATTCCTCAAAAGTTTCAATTGTTTCTTTACAAGATTTAAAACCTGTATCTATATCAACAATAGTTGGAAGATTTGTAACTCTAGATATTAAATATGATCTTGTACTTACATCCTGTAGTGTTGTTAATCCAATATCAGGAAAACCAAGATCATTAGCCATAACACCACCTGAAATATAAACTGCATCATATCCAATTTCCTCGATAAGTTTTGCTGTTAAAGGATTATAAGCACCAGGAACTCTTAAAATTTTGTTTGATTTTAATTTCTTATCGAAATCTTCTCTTTTTTGATTTGGTTCTTTTTCAACGAAATGCATTAAAAAATTCCTTTTTTTAAGTTCCTCTTGAGCTTACTTTTTTTCACTTCTATGTTCAATTTATCTAATTGACCTGATTTTAATTTTTTTAAATTCTGCGCTATTCTTAAGAACCTATCACTTTCTTCTTTAGTCAAAATATTTTCAGTTAAAGTTAAAAATTTGTTGATGTAGTCTTTTCTTTTAAAAGGACGTGATCCATAAGGATGTGCATCAGCTATATTTTGTTGTTCAGAAATTTTTTTTCCATTTTTGAGAGTTATAACTACTCTTGCACCAAATGCTTTCTTTTTAGGATTTGGATCATGATATTTTTTAGTCCATTTCTTATCCTCATGAGTTTTTATAGATTTCCAAATTTTTAATGTACTTTTTTTCTTTGCTCTTGCTTTAGTGTATGATCTTATGTGATGCCAACTACCGTCTTCTAAAGCTACAGCAAAAATGTACATTATTGAATGATCTAAGGTTTCCCTGCTTGCGTTAGGATCCATTTTTTGAGGATCATTTGCACCAGTTCCAATTACATAATGAGTATGATGACTAGTATAGATATCGATTTTTTTAATTAGACTTAGGTTTTGTACTCTCTTTTTAAGCTTTTTTGCCAAGTCAATTAACGCTTGGGATTGATATTCAGCTGAATATTCTTTTGTATAAGTCTCAAGTATTGCTTTTTTTACCTCACCTTTTTTTGGAAGCGGAACTTTATATAATGCTTTTTTGCCATCTAGTATTCTGGCTATCACACTATCTTCACCCTCGTAGATTGGACTTGGAGCACCTTCTCCTCGCATAACTCTGTCCACAGCTTCTATTGCTAGTTTACCAGCATGAGCTGGTGCATACGCTTTCCAACTTGAAATCTCACCTTTCCTAGATTGTCTTGTTGAAATAGTAGTATGTAAAGCTTGTTGAACAGCTTGATAAATTGTTTCAGTGTTTAATTTAAGCATCGATCCTATTCCTGCAGCAACGCTAGGTCCTAAATGAGCAATATGATCAACTTTGTGTTTATGTAAACATATTCCTTTAACCAAATTAACTTGTACCTCATAAGCTGTAATAATTCCTCTTAGAAGGTCCAATCCATTTTTTTTATTTTGTTGTGCAACACTTATTAATGGAGGAATATTATCTCCAGGATGACTGTAATCTGCTGCTAAAAAAGTATCATGAAAATCAAGCTCTCTAACAGCTGTTCCATTTGACCATGCAGCCCATTCACAATCAAATTTTAATTTTCTGTTAACACCAAAAATTGTTGCACCACTTTTTCTAGTATGTTTTAAAGCCATTTCTCTAGATGAAACAACAGGTTTTCTATTTAGAGATGCGATTGCAACAGAGGCATTATCAATAATTCTGTTAATCACCATTTCTACTGCATCCTTATTTAACTTTACGTTATCGCTGGCTATTTCAGCAATTTTCCAGGCAAGTTGTTTTTTTTTAGGTAAGTAAGTTTTAGATGGGTAAACTTTTACTTTATGTAATATCAAAATAACTCCTAATTATCGAGACTGTTTGTAATAGTTAAAAAAAAATAATCAATATTAAAGATATTCTGATACTATTTTTTCAATACCCACAAAGTCTTTTATTAGGTGATTGTGGTAAATTTCAGTTGTATTTTTTTCGGTATATCCATCTTCAAGTAAGATAATAGGAATGTCTGCACCTTTGGCTGCATTTGCATCTGTTTCACTATCTCCAATCATCAATGATTTTTTTATATTACCATTGAGTATTTCAATTACTGAAGTTAAATGCCTTGGATCAGGTTTACAATAATCAAAAGTATTATGACCAGCAACGTATTCAAAAAAATCATAAATCCCTATTTTTTTTAAAAGATCAACGGCTAAATGTTCTTGTTTATTTGTACAAACTGCCATGGAAATATCATTTTTTTTTGACCATATTAAAAAATCTTTAACACCACTTATTAATGTACTCTCGTTAACTATATTTTTTCCATAGAAATCAATAAAATCTTTTACCATTTCTTTTTTAATTTTTTCATCTTGGACCTTTCCAAATTCCTTCTTAGCTTGCCCCCATATTGATCGCCCAAGCATTGCTCCAGCACCCTGTCCAACAAGATTTCTAATTTCCTCAGTAGATTTAGTGGGGAACCCAAATTTATTCATAACATGATTGTGTGCTCTCATTAAATCTGGCGCTGTATCAACCAAAGTACCGTCTAAATCAAAGAGAATTGTAAATTTTTCTTTCATATTTAAAAGTATTTTTAAGAAATATTTTGTGAGTTAAGAAATATATATACATAATATAAAGAATTTGGAAGATGAAACATATTGATTTAAAAAATTCTCAAATTAATTTAAGAAATAAATTTTTAAAATCAGGCGTAAAAATGATTGGTCCTGAAACAATTTTTTTTTCTAGTGATACTCAAATAGGCAAAAACGTAACAATTGAACCTTATGTTGTTATTGGGTCTAAAGTAAAAATTGGAAATGATGTGCTCATTAAATCTTTTTCTCATCTTGAGTCATGCCAAGTTGAGAATAAAGTTGAGATTGGACCTTATGCAAGAATAAGACCAAATACAATTTTAAAAGAAGGTTCAAAAGTAGGAAATTTTGTAGAAGTTAAAAAAAGTGTAATTGGTAAAAAGTCAAAAGTAAATCATTTAACATACATCGGGGATAGTAAAATTGGTAAATCTGTGAATGTTGGCGCAGGAACAATTACTTGTAATTATGATGGAAAAAAAAAATATGTAACTAATATAAAAGATAAAGTATTTATAGGATCAAATTCATCGCTTGTAGCCCCAATAACTATTGGTGAAGAAAGTACAGTTGGAGCTGGTTCTGTTATAACAAGAAATGTAAAAAAAAAATCATTAGCTTTAACAAGAGGTGAACAAAAAGAAATTAAGAATTACAAAATTAGAAAAAAATAATGTGTGGAATTATTGGAATTAATAGTAACAAGCCAGTATCATCAGCGATAATTAATTCATTAAAAAAATTAGAATACAGAGGTTACGATTCTGCGGGAATAGCTACTTTATCAAGTGGCTTGATCAATGAGATTAAATCTGAGGGTAGGGTAGATAATTTAGAAAAAAATTCACTTGTCCAAAAAATGGAGGGAACTATTGGCATCGGTCATGTCAGATGGGCAACACATGGAGTACCTAGTAGTTTGAATGCTCATCCGCATTCTTCACAGAATGTTTCAGTGGTACATAATGGAATAATTGAAAATTCAACTATACTTAAAAAATTTTTAATTGGTAAAGGGCATAAATTTAAATCTCAAACAGATACAGAAGTTATTGTTCATTTAATAACCGAACACTTAAAAAAAGAAAATATAATAAACTCTATAAAAAAAACCCTTAAGTTACTTCATGGAAGTTTTGCCTTAGGAATTATCTTTAAAGATCAACCAGATCTAATTATAGGCGCAAGACGGGGCTCACCTTTAGCTGTCGGTTATGGTCCAAATGAAAACTATTTAGGTTCAGACTCTTATGCTTTGAAATCAATGACGAACAAAATTACTTATCTAAACGATGGTGAATTTTGCGTGATTAAAAAAGATTTAGTAGAGTTTTTTGATGAGAAAGGAAAAAAAATAAACAAAAAAGTTTTAGAGTTATCGAGTGAAAACCAAAAATATGACAAAGGTGATTACAAACATTTCATGGCAAAAGAGATAGATGAACAACCAATGTCAATAAAAAATGGAATAAAAGAATATTTGGATACAGCAAACAATGACATTAATATATTTAATTTTCCGTGGAAGGTCGAAGATATTTCATCTGTAACATTGATAGGATGTGGCACGGCATATCATTCGTGTTTAATGGCTAAATATTGGTTTGAGGAATTAACTTCTTTAGATGTGAGTGTAGATATAGCTTCAGAATTTAGGTACAGGAAAAATAGATTTAAAAAAGATAATTTATACATTTTTGTATCACAATCAGGTGAAACTGCTGATACTTATGCGGCTTTAGATTTATGTAATAAAAATGGTATGAAAACTTGTGGCGTTGTTAATGTTATTGAGAGCTCAATAGCAAGAGACTCCAAATTTGTTTTACCAATTCATTGTGGTACTGAGATAGGTGTTGCTTCAACAAAAGCCTTTTTGGGTCAGATGTTGATATTATATATTCTTTCTTTAAAAATTGGATTAATTAGAGGAGATATTAACAAAAAAGAGTTTTCCAAAAAATTAAAGGAGTTAAAAAATTTACCAAAATTGTTAGAACAAACCTTATTGATAGATAATAAAATACATAATATTTCCAGCACTTTTAATGAAGCAAAAGGTTCTATGTTTTTAGGCAGAGGTTTTTCTTATCCGATAGCATTAGAGGGTGCATTAAAATTAAAAGAGTTATCCTATGTTCATGCTGAAGGTTACCCAGCAGGAGAAATGAAACATGGACCTTTGGCTTTGATTGAGGAAGGAATGCCTGTTGTTGTGTTGGCGCCCAGAGATAATTACTACAAAAAAACTATTTCTAATATGCAGGAAGTTATAGCGAGAGGAGCAAAGGTTTTGCTAATTACCAATAAAAGTAAAGATGAAATATTTTCTGAAAATATTTGGGAAACTATTGAAGTTGAGACAGCTAATGAAGACCTTTTGCCATTTCTTTTAACGATACCTTTACAAAAATTAGCTTATTATTCGGCATTAAAGAAAGGTTATGATATTGATAAGCCTAGAAATCTAGCCAAATCAGTTACTGTAGAGTAATAGTTGTATTTACTAAACAAGATGTTTTTAATAGGGTCTTTCTATGAAAATAATTACAAAAATAATATCTATTCTTTTATTCTTGATAGTTACAGCTTCAGCAAATCCTTTTGGTCCTGGATATTTTCAAAATACAAATCCTTTTGGACCAGGTTATGTGCAGCAAAGTAATCCTTTTGGACAAGGCTACACTCAAAATTCAAATCCTTTTGGTCAGGGATATGTTCAAGATAGCAATCCTTTTGGCCAAGGTTATATACAAGACTCAAATCCCTTTGGTCCTGGATATGTACAAGATAAATCTGTTTTTGGTTTTGGAAACTAATTAACTAATAAAAGTAATCATTAAAAAAAGGATATGATATAGTTAAGCCTAGAAATTTAGCTAAGTCAGTTACAGTTGAATAATAGTCTGTGAAAATAAACTTTACCAAAAAACCTAATTTTTGGCATATAGCCTCTGTCGCGCGCAATAAAAACGTAAATGATTATGAAATTTTAAACCAAGCTTTTGAACAAGATGTATTTGAAGAAGAAAATAAAATATTTTTAAAGAAATTTATTGATTGTTTTAAAAATGTTAAGAATATTAATTCACAACTTTATCAAGATGTATTTGCATCATTTGTTATTGGAAACCAGTTTGATAAAACATTTTTAGAATTTGGTGCGACAGATGGTTTAGAATTGTCTAATTCATTTATGCTTGAAAATACTTTAAATTGGAGTGGTGTTTTATCTGAACCAAGTCCACAATGGCATGAAGTATTAAAAGAAAACAGAAAATATACGAAAATTATAAAAAAATGTATTTGGTCAGAGAGTGGAAAAATTTTAGATTTTTTTATGTCAGATAGAGGTAATTTTTCTACTTTAAACGAATTTATTGATAGTGATAAGTATTCTATGCCATTGAATACTGAATCAAGAAAAAAAGCTGGTAAGTTGATAACTGTAGAAACAATATCGTTAAATGATGTAATTAAAGAATATTTTAATAATATATCACCATCATATATTTCAATTGATACTGAGGGGTCTGAATTTAAAATTTTAGAGTCTTTTAATTTTGAAAATTATAGACCAAAAGTTTTTACAGTTGAGCATAATTTCACTGAATTACAAAGTAAAATTGATGAATTGATGGTTTCAAAGAACTATCAAAGAATATTTAGAAAGCTAACAAGTTTTGATGCATGGTATGTATCTAAAGAAGCATTAAATGAATTAGATTTTTAGCAATTTTTTAAATATTTTACTTCTAAGTTGATTACTAATAAAACTCTGATACAACAATCTTAGGTTGAATATGAAAAATTGGAAAATTAATAGTTGGAGAAAGTATCCGGTAAAACACATTCCGGATTATTCTAATAAGAAGGAATTGGAACAAGTGTTAGGTAAAATAAAAAATTTTCCACCACTTGTTTTTGCTGGTGAAACAAGACACTTAAAACAACAACTTGCTGAGGTAGTAGATGGTAAAGCTTTTTTACTTCAGGGAGGAGATTGTGCAGAGAGTTTTGCTGAATTTAATCCAGATAATATTAGAGATACATTCAAACTAATTTTGCAAATGTCGTTGGTTTTAACTTATTCAGCATCACTTCCAGTAATCAAACTTGGAAGAATAGCAGGACAGTTTGCTAAACCAAGAAGTGCACCGACTGAAAAACAAGGAAATTTAGAACTTCCAAGCTACTTAGGTGATAATGTAAATGGTATTGAGTTTAATAAAAAAGCAAGAGAGCACGATCCAAAAAGACTTTTTAGAGCTTACTCACAATCTGCATCAACTTTGAACTTGTTAAGGGCATTTTCAAAAGGAGGTTTTGCAGACTTAAATAAAGTTCATTTATGGAATTTAGATTATATCAAAAAAAGTCCGCAAGCTAAGAAATTTAAAGATTTAGAAGACAAGATTGCTGATGCATTGGCTTTTATGTCAGCGTGTGGAATTACTTCAGACTTTAATAACAGATTATATACAGTTAATTTTTGGACATCACATGAGGCTTTACATCTACCTTTTGAGGAAAGTATGACAAGAATTGATTCCACAACTGGAGAATACCACGATACATCTGCACACTTTGTGTGGATTGGTGATAGAACTCGACAGTTAGATGGGGGTCATGTTGAATTTTGTAGAGGTATAGAAAATCCAATAGGAATAAAATGTGGGCCTACAAGTAAACCAGAAGAAATAGTAAAAATTTGTAACTTAATAAATCCAAAAAATGAAAAAGGTAAAATTACTCTTATCTCAAGATTTGGACACGACTCAGTTGAAAAATTTTTACCAAAACTCGTAAGAACCATTAAGAAAGAAGGTTTGAACGTAATTTGGTCGTGCGATCCAATGCATGGAAACACAATCAAATCTACAACTGGATTTAAAACTAGACCATTTAACAGGGTTTTAAAAGAAGTAAGAGATGTATTTGCAGTTCATCAAAGTGAGGGTTCGTACGCAGGAGGCTTACATATTGAAATGACTGGTCAAAATGTGACTGAATGCACAGGTGGTGCAAGAAAAATTTCTGATGCTGATTTATCAAGCAGATACCACACCCATTGTGATCCTAGGCTTAATGCAGATCAAGCCTTAGAATTAGCATTTTTAATATCAGATGAGATTAAAAAGAATAGCAGCTATTCGAAAAATTCTATTCAAGTGGCATCTTGATCTATTGCTTTAAATCGTAAGATTGTTAGATATTAATTTATGAATCCTAAAGAAAAAATAAAATTTATATCAAACTGGATCAAATCATACGTAGATCAAATGCCATCTAAAGCTCAAGCTTTAGTAATTGGTATATCAGGAGGAATCGACTCATCTGTATCAAGTACATTAAGCGCAATGACAGGCTTAAAAACTATTGTTTTGACTATGCCTATAAAGCAAATCGAAAGCCAACATGATTTAAGTTTAAAACATCAAAAATGGTTAGTTAAAAATTTTAAGAATGTAGAGGCTCATACTATAAGTTTAGATAAATTATTTGAAACATTTTCATCAACATTAGATAAATTTGATAACGAACACGGATTTGCAAATTCAAGAGCAAGATTGAGAATGACAACCCTTTATCAAGTTGCAGCAGCTAATAAAGGAATAGTTGTTGGAACAGGTAATAAAGTAGAAGACTTTGGAGTTGGATTTTATACAAAATATGGAGATGGAGGTGTTGATATTTCACCAATAGCAGATTGTAATAAAACTGAAGTTTGGGAAATTGGAAAAGAACTTGGAATTTCACAAGAAATTATTGATGCTGCTCCAACGGATGGTCTTTGGGATGATGGAAGAACTGACGAGGGTCAGTTAGGTTTTGATTATCAAGCCTTAGAAGATGCAATGAAGAATCCTAATTCTCCACATAAAGCAGAATACGAAAAAATTAGAAAACAAAATATGCATAAAATGGAGCCTATTCCAGTATGCAAAATTCCTAGTTAATCAATTAGATTAACAAATCATCAAATAAGGTATATTTCTTAATCAAGTGAAATGGATATTTTTTTAACAAACAATTTAATTAATAAAAAAGAGCAATTTATCCCAATAAAAAAAGAGAGTGTTGGAATGTATGTTTGTGGACCAACAGTCTATGATGATCCACATATAGGGAATGCAAGACCACTAGTTATTTTTGATATTCTTTTTAAAATTTTAAAAAATAATTTTTCAAAAGTCACATATGTAAGAAACATAACAGATATTGATGATAAAATTATTTTATCTTCGCAAAAACTTAAAATATCGACAAAAGAGTTAACTGAAAAAATAACCAAAAGTTTTTTCGAAGACTGTAAATTTTTAAATTGTGAAGATCCCACACACCAGCCAAAAGCAACAGAGCACATAGATATTATGATTCAAATGATTAATGAATTGATTAAAAAAGGTTATGCTTATGAGAACAATAAACATGTGTATTTTGAAGTAAAAAAATTTTCTGAGTATGGAAAATTATCAAATAAAAAGTTAGAAGATTTAATTGCAGGATCACGAGTTGAAATTAGTGACAACAAAAAAAATTCTGAGGATTTTGTTTTATGGAAACCATCAGTTAAGGATGAGCCTTCTTGGGATTCTCCTTGGGGACCTGGTAGGCCAGGATGGCATTTAGAGTGTTCTGCTATGTCAAAAAAACTTTTAGGTGATAAATTTGATATACATGGTGGTGGTATTGATTTAATTTTCCCTCACCACGAAAATGAAATTGCTCAATCTAGATGTGCTAATGACACTGAAGTTTTCGCTAACTTTTGGATTCATAATGCTTTTATTACAATGTCGAATGAAAAAATGGCTAAGTCTCAAGGCAATATCTTAAAGATAAAAGACTTTAGAAAAAAAATGAGTGGTCAAATAATCAGGTTAGCACTGATGAGTGCACATTACAGACAACCTTTAGATTGGAACGATAAATTATTAATTGATTGTGAAAATATTTTAGATAAGTGGTATCGAATAAAATTAGACAATTTCAAACCTGTTAAAATCCCTGATGAAATATTGAAACCTTTATACGAAGATTTAAATACCCCAGGTTATATTGCTAATCTCCATGGTTTGTATGAAAAAGCAATTAAGGATGATAAAAAAGATTTATTTATATCAGCATGTAGATTTATTGGTTTATTAAATGAAACGAGTGAGCAGTGGCATAATTTTAAAAGAGATAGAGTTTCGTTAAGTGAGCCTGAAATCGAAAAAATGATAAACTTAAGAGATAAAGCTAGAGAAAATAAGGATTATAAAGAGGCTGATCGAATTAGAGATGAACTTTCAGACAAAGGTGTTTTAATAGAGGACAAAGATGGTAAAACACTGTGGAAATTTAAATGAGTAAAGAAAGATTATACATATTTGATACAACTCTTCGAGATGGAGCTCAAACCCAAGGTGTGCATTTTTCAATTGATGAAAAAACAAAAATTGCACATGCTTTAGACGACCTTGGTGTAGATTACATAGAAGGAGGTTGGCCAGGTGCCAATCCATCTGATACAGAATTTTTTCAGAAAGGTTTGGAACTAAAAAACTCTACCTTTACTGCTTTTGGAATGACGAAAAAAGCAGGACGAAGTGCTGAAAATGATCCAGGTTTGTCAGCAATTTTAAATTCTAATACGAAATCTGTTTGTTTAGTTGGAAAGTCTTGGGATTTCCATGTTGATGTTGCTTTGGGAATATCTAAAGAGGAAAATTTAGACAACATTAAAGAAACCACAAAGCATTTTGTAAAAAATAATAAAGAGTTCATGTTTGATGCTGAGCATTTCTTTGATGGCTACAAGGCAAACTCGGAATATGCTTTAGCTTGTATCAAAGCTGCTTATGATAATGGAGCAAAATGGATAGTTCTATGTGATACTAATGGTGGTACACTTCCTCATGAAGTAACTAAGATAGTAAAAGAAGTTTCAGAACACATACCTGGTGAGAGTTTAGGTATTCATGCCCATAATGATACTGGTAATGCTGTTGCGAATTCAATAGCAGCTGTTTTATCAGGAGCGAGACAAATTCAAGGCACAATAAATGGCTTAGGTGAAAGATGTGGTAATGCCAATTTAATGTCAATTATTCCAACTTTCCATCTTAAGAAAGAGTTATCAGATAAATTTGAAATAAGTATTAAAGAAAAAAATATCAAACATATTACACAGTGTTCAAGGTTGCTTGATGAGATACTAAATAGAAAACCAAATAAACATTTACCATACGTTGGTGCTGCAGCATTTTCACACAAGGGTGGTTTACATGTATCTGCTGTTCAAAAAGATCCTAAAACTTATGAGCATATAAATCCTGAAGATGTTGGTAATAATAGAAATATAGTTGTTTCCGATCAGTCAGGTAAATCAAATATCCTGTCTAGACTTAAAACAATTGGGATTGATATTAAGGAAAATGATCCTAAAGTTAAAAAACTATTAGAAGAAGTTAAAGATAGAGAGTTCATTGGTTACAGTTATGATGGAGCTGATGCATCTTTTGAGTTACTAGCTAGAAGAGTAATGGGAGAAATTCCAAGATATATTTCAATTAAAGAATACGATGTTTCAGTCTCAAAAAACAATCAAGATAAGATAGTTTCTAAAGCAAAAGCAAAACTGGAGGTTGATGGGGAACAAATAGTTTGTGAAGGTGAGGGTAATGGACCTGTTCATGCTTTAGATAACGCTATAAGAAAAAATGTTACTAAGTTAGAAAAATATTCTGAATATCTAAAAGATTTAAAACTAGTCGACTATAAGGTAAGAATTTTAAATACAGGGACTGAAGCTACCACTAGAGTATCTATTGAAAGCACAGATTCCAAAGGAAAAAATTGGTTTACAATTGGCGTGTCACCAAACATAATTGATGCATCATTTAAAGCTCTTATTGATAGTTTAGATTATAAGCTGTATAAAGATAACGCACCAGCTAGTAAATAAAAGTAAAATATGTTTAGAAATTTTTTAATAATTTTTTCCTTTGCCCTTTTAACCAATTGTGCATCAATTACTGAGTCAAAAGATCAATCAATGTCAGTTAATACAGGGGATGTTGTTGGCGCAATGTGCACACTCTCAAATTCAAAAGGAAGCTATTATGTTAATTCAACACCAGGTTCTGTTATGGTTAGAAATGCATGTGATCAGCTTACAGTGACTTGCACAAAGAAAGGTTACGTGCCTGCCAATCCGGGCGCAGGATCTATTCAAGATAAATCAAAAGGAATGGCTTGGGGCAATGTTATTTTTGGTGGTATTATTGGAATTGCAGTTGATAGATCTACTGGTGCAGGCTGTACGTATCCACAACAAAATATCACCTTTCCATTAAAAAAAGCTTCAGCTGAAAGCGGAGAAACCAATATAAAAAAATTAAAAGATTTAAAAGAATTACTTGATAGTGGCGTAATAACCCAAGATGAATTTGATAAAGCTAAAAAAAAGTTGCTTAATTAGATCTTAAATAGATATTCTTTTTTTAAGTTATGATTATCCACAATGAAAATTAATAAATTTTCAAAAAAACCTTTGAATACAGATGATAGAATAGGCGCTAATCCAATTGTTTGTTATCCAAATGAAAACATTTCTAATAACTTAAAAATATTACATAAAGCCAGAGAACATATTAAAAAGATAGATGAAGTCATGGTACCTCCTAGAGATGCAAAAACATTTAAAGTAAAATCAGGAAATTTCTTTAGGATTGAAAGTGTTGAGGGCCCACAAGTTGGTGATTTAAATATATTCCAAGCAGATAATCTTGATGAAAAATTTTACTCTGGGAAGACCAGAGCTTTATATGGAACGCACATTTCAGTTGGTGATAAAATGTTTAGTGGCTTTCCTTATTTAAGATCATTAGCTACAATTACTTGGGATACATTAGACTGGTATGGTTATGACAAAGATGGTGGCTCAGTACATGACGTAATTGGAACTCGATGTGATCCATACACATCAAAATTAATATCTGGAAATGATTATCATTATTGTTGTCATTCTAATTTGACTAGAGCTCTAGTTAAAGAACAGGGGCTTGAAAAAGATGATGCTGAAAAAATAGTTCATGATGTTTTAAATGTATTTATGCTTACTGGTTTTACCAATGATACTAAGCAATATTTTATGAAATCAAGCCCGGTTAGACCAGGCGATTATTTAGAATTTTTTGCTGAGACTGATCTGCTAGGAGCCTTATCTGCATGTCCCGGTGGTGATTGCGGCTCTGAACATTCATCTGATGTAGCAAAATGTTATCCACTAAAAGTTTCTATTTGGGATGTAGACAAAAAATTTTTGGAAGGTATAAAAAATTCTAAGATTTCATCTTATAATAGAGACCATGGTCTGACTGATTAACATGTCAAAAAATAATATTTCATTTATTTTACATAAGCCACAGTTGTCAGAAAATATCGGTGCATGTGCAAGAGCAATAAAAAATTTTAGCTTTAAAAAGTTAATTTTAATAAATCCTAAGCCTATTTTTCCAAATGATAAAATTTTTGCTACATCAGTAGGTGCAAAAAATATTATTAATCAAAGTAAAGTGTATGAGAATATTGAAAAGGCACTTAAAGATATTGATATTGTAATTGCGACTTCAGCGCGATTTAGAAATAAAAATATAAAACATATAAATCTAGACGATTTGAAGAAAATAGATTTTAAAAAAAAAGTCGGTTTTTTATTTGGATCTGAAGCCTCAGGTCTTTCAAATGAAGAGGTGAGTTATGCTAATTACACTTTACAAATTCCAACTAATCCAGAATTTAAGTCATTAAATCTTTCTCATAGTTTAATTATTATAGCTCAAGTAGCCTCTAGTATAATTAAAATGAGAACTAAACCATTTCAAAAATCAAAAAAAGTTAAACCAGCATCAAAAAAAGAAATACAATCAATGATAAACTTGTGTTTGAGTAATTTAGAAGACATCAATTTTTTTAAACCAAAGGAAAAGAAACCAGTAATGTTACAGAATTTAAGAAACATTTTTTATAAAATGGAATTATCCGATAAAGAAACACGTATTTTATCAAGCGTATTCGCAAGTTTGGGTAAAAAACGTTGATTGACAAAATAATGTGTAAGTTTATAAGACCCAATATTAAATGACAAAAAGATTAAACTCTAAACACAAAGTTGATAGACGATTAAAAGTAAACCTTTGGGGAAGACCTAAAAGTCCTTTTAATACTAGAGCTTATGGACCAGGGCAGCACGGTCAAAGCAAAACATCTAAACCCTCAGACTATGGTATTCAGCTTCAAGCAAAACAAAAATTAAAAGCTTATTATGGTAATATCAATGAAAGACAATTTAGAAATATTTATAAAAAAGCTAGTATGTTAAAAGGGGACACAAGTGAAAACCTAATTGGTTTATTAGAAAGAAGATTAGATGCAGTTATTTATAGAGCAAAATTTGCAACAACGATCTTTTCTGCACGACAACTAATTAATCATGGCCATGTTAAAGTTAATGGAAAAAAAGTAAATATTTCAAGTTATTCAGTTAAGGAAGAGGATACGATTGAGATTAGAGATAAGTCGAAACAAATGGCAATAGTTGATATAGCTTTAGCAAACAAAGAGAGAGAAACTCCAGAATACATTCAAATGGATGAAAAGAATAAAAAATTTAAATTCATAAGAGTACCAAAGTTTGAGGAAGTTCCTTTTCCAATAGTTATGGAGCCAAATTTAGTAATTGAATATTACTCTAGATAGAATTATTTTTTATAATTCACGCCTTTATCATCAAAGATCTTTTTTAGTTCACCATTTTCATACATTTCTTTAACAATATCACATCCACCAACAAATTCTTTTTTAACATATAATTGTGGTATTGTTGGCCAATCACTGAAAGTCTTTATACCTTCTCTTAAAGATTGATCTTCTAAAACATTAACTCCTTTGTAATTTACTTCTAAGATTTTAAGTAAATTTGCAACTGCCATTGAAAACCCACATTGTGGAGCATCAGGCGTTCCCTTCATGAATAAACAAACGTCATTATTATCAATATGATTTTGAATTAAATTTTTAATTTGATCGTCCATTATTGCTCCTTTGTTTTTATCGCTAGAGCGTGAAGTTCATTTCCCATTTTACCTTTTAGAGAATTATAAACCATCTTATGCTGCTCAATTTTACTTTTACCACTAAATTTAGAAGAAGTAATGGTTGCAGAGTAATGGTTTCCGTCACCAGCTAAATCTTGAATCTCAACCAATGCATCAGGTAATGCATCTTTTATGTGTTTTTCAATTTCTTTTAAATCCATTGCCATAATTAATTCATGTAGTTTGATAACCAATTAGTATTATATGATTTTAATTCGTCAATTGTAACTTTTGTCTTTTGATTAATAATCATATTTTTATCGATAATTTTACCTAATTCATCAAAGTGGACAGAGTTTTTGTTTAATATACTTATAACCTTTTTTAAATTTTTTGGGTCTATCTCAATTACATATCGTCCTTGATCTTCACAAAACAGGTATTCGATTTCACTTATGAAATATTTAGGTTTATTAAATTCAATACCTTTATTTCCTTTTATACACATTTTACTAACGGCCGTAATTATTCCTCCAATAGATACATCATGAGCGCTTCTAACAAGATTGCTTTTGATAAGTTGGAGAATTGTTTCACCATTATTTTTTTCATTAAAGAGATTTATTTCAGGTGGTGGTCCATTCTTTTCATTTAATATATTTCTCGCAAAAAGACTTTGGTCTAAGTGACCTTCAGTTTTACCAATTATTAAAACAAGATTATTTATTTCTTTAAAGTCCATAGTAATCATTTGCTTGTAATCTTTTATTAAACCCACACCACCAATCGATGGGGTTGGTTTTATTCCAATTTCTTTTGTTTGGTTATAAAATGATACATTTCCAGAGACGACTGGAAATTTCAAATATTCACAAGCTTCACCTATTCCCTGGACACATTCAACAAACTCCCCCATGTTTTCTTCTTTCTCTGGACTTCCAAAGTTTAAACAATTTGTTATAGCAATTGGAGTTGCCCCAACTGAAATAAGATTTCTCCAACTTTCACAAACAACTTGTTTTCCACCTGTCAGGGGGTGAGCCCAACAATAAATAGCTGAAGAGTCAACAGTTGCAGCCACTGCCTTATTGGTTCCGTGAACCCTTACAACACCCGAGTCACCACCAGGTTTTTGTATTGTATCTCCCATTACTGTGTGATCATACTGTTGCCAAATCCATTCTTTACTACAAACATTAGGATTTGATAAAATTTTATTTAAAACTTCTTTGATTTTAAACTTTTTAAATTCTTCCTTTTTGATTAAATTTTTTTTTGGTAATTTTGTTTTTTTCCATTTTCGATCATACATTGGAGAATTTTCAACTAAAGTATTAATCGGAATACTAGCTACTTGTTTTTTATCATAATATAATTCAATGTTTTTTGTATTAGTTGTTTTACCAATTACGGCAAAATCTAAATCCCATTTATCAAATATTTTTTTTGCCAAATCTTCTTTTCCATTTTCTAAAACAATCAACATTCTTTCTTGGCTTTCAGAAAGCATAATTTCATAAGGTGTCATTTTACTTTCTCTGCATGGAACCTTATTTAGATTTAATTCAATGCCTAAATTACCTTTTGAGGCCATTTCGATACTTGATGATGTAAGGCCTGCTGCACCCATGTCTTGTATTGCAATAATTGAGTCTCCAGCCATTAATTCTAGACAAGCTTCAAGTAAAAGTTTTTCTGTAAAAGGATCTCCAACTTGAACGGTTGGTTTTTTTTCCTCTATTTTTTCATCAAAACTAGCTGATGCCATACTTGCTCCATGAATACCATCTCGTCCTGTCTTTGAACCAACATAAATCACAGGTTTGTTAAGACCAGCGGCTTTTGAATAAAAAATTTTATTTTTCTTAACTAATCCAAGTGTCATTGCATTGACTAAAATGTTGCCATTGTAAGAATTATCAAAAGACGTTTGCCCTGCAATAGTTGGAACACCCATGCAATTTCCATAACCCCCAATTCCATGAACCACTCCTCTTAAAAGATTTTTTGTTTTTTTGTGCTGTGAAGATCCAAAATGAATCGAGTTTAAATTTGCAATTGGTCTTGCACCCATTGTAAAAACATCTCTCATAATACCACCAACACCAGTGGCTGCCCCTTGATAAGGTTCAATAAAAGATGGATGATTGTGACTTTCAATTTTGAAAACGATTGCATCTCCATCCTCAATATCAATTACACCTGCATTTTCTCCTGGTCCTTGAATTACTTTTTTTCCAGAAGTTGGTAGTTTTTTTAAATGAAGTCTTGATGATTTATAGGAACAGTGTTCATTCCACATTGCAGAGAAAATTCCAAGTTCAGTGAGATTGGGAATTCTTTTTAGCAGATCACAAATTTTTTTATATTCCTCTTTTTTTAAACCGTGATCTATAGCTATCTGTTCGTTAACTTCCATTATTTAATATTATTTAAAAGATTTTTAAAAAAGATTGATCCATCTTCCCCAGACAAACTTTCATCTATCATTCTCTCAGGATGAGGCATCATACCTAAAACGTTTTTTTCTTTGTTAAAAATACCTGCAATATTATTTAATGAACCATTGGGATTAAATTTTTCTTCAGTTTTTCCATTATCATTGCAGTAATAAATAGCTACCTGATTATTATCTTGAATTTCTTTAAGTTGATCATTGGTACAAAAATAATTTCCCTCATTGTGAGCAATATGTAGCTCAAATACCTCTTTGTCTAAATTTTTAAAATATGGATTATCTTTACTATCAATTTTTACAAAAACATTTTTACAAATAAATTCTAGATATTTATTTCTCAACAAAACTCCTGGAACTAATCCACTTTCAACCAGTATCTGAAAACCATTACAAATTCCCATCACTAAACCACCTGATTTTGCAAAATTGATTACTGATTGCATTATCTTTGATTTAGAAGCCATGCTCCCACATCTCAAATAGTCACCATATGAAAATCCCCCGGGAAGCACTACCAAATCAGATTTAGGTAATTCATTATCGTTATGCCAGACCATTTGATTTTTAAAACCAAACTTATTCAGTGCGACGTGCATATCTCTATCACAATTTGAACCTGGAAAAGTAATTACTGCTGATTTCATCAATTATTGTATCTCAATAATCTTATAATTCTCTATTACAAGATTCGCTAAGAGTTTATTACACATATCCTCAACAATCTTTTGAGCTTTTTTGGGATCATTTTCTTTTACGTCAATTTCAAAATATTTGCCTTGTCTAACTTCATTAATGTCTTTAAATCCCATTCCATCTAAAGTTTGATGTATTACTTTTCCTTGCGGATCCAAAACATCTTTTTTTAAAGTGATAATTGCAGAAACCTTCATTTACTTTTTTTTTTAACTGAAGATAATTTTGTAACATTGACCGCAGTAAGATTAGATTGTTCATGTAAAATTCCTAATCTTTTTGCAACTTCAGTATATGCAGGAATCAAATCTCCCAAATCTTTCCTAAATCTATCTTTATCTAGTTTCTTTTCAGTAATAGAGTCCCACAATCGACAAGTATCTGGACTAATTTCATCAGCTAAAATAACTTCACTCTTACCATTTATTTTTATTCTTCCAAATTCAAGTTTAAAGTCTATCAACTTGATACCAACGCCTCTAAACATACCAATCATGAAATCGTTAATTCTTAGGATCATTTTCTTTACTTTTTCTATTTCTTTTTTTGAGGCCCACTCAAAAGCATAGATATGGTCCTCGGCTATTAAGGGGTCTCCAAGTTCATCATCTTTCAAACAGTATTCAACTAGGGGTTCTTTAAGAACCGTTCCATCTTCAATTCCAAGTCTTTTTGTTAAAGAGCCGGTAGCAACATTTCTTACAACAAACTCAATTGGAATAATTTCTACTAATTTGATTAATTGCTCTCTCATATTTAATCTTTTTACTAAATGATTTTTAATTCCTATTTGAGACAGATTAGAAAGTATGTGCTCTGAAATACGATTATTTAATACACCTTTTCCTTGTATAGTACTTTTTTTTTGATTATTAAAAGCAGTAGCATCGTCTTTAAAATATTGGATAACTAAATTTTTATCAGAAGAAGCATAAATGATTTTTGCTTTACCTTCGTATAATTTTTTTCCTTTTTTCATTACCTGAATACTCTTCTAAATATTAAGTTCACATTCTTAAAATGTTTAGCGTAACTAAAAATAGATTGTAATTTTTTGGGTGAAATTTTGCTCATTATATATTTGTCAGTCTGAATGACGCTATATAAGTCTAAATTTTCTGCAAAACATTTTTTTGCATAATTTTGTATCATTCTATAAGATTTTTCTCTGCTCAATCCAGTTTTAGTTAATTCTAACATCAATTCTTGAGAAAAAATTAATCCTTTTGTTAGATTTAAATTTTGTAACATTTTTTTTGGATAAACAATCATATTATCTAATATATTAGCCAGTCTTACTAAAGCGAAATCAAGAGTGATGTTTGCGTCTGGCCCTATATTTCTCTCTACACTTGAATGTGAAATATCTCTTTCGTGCCATAAAGCAATATTTTCTAAGGCTGGCACAACCGCACTTCTTACCATTCTTGATAAGCCTGTGAGATTTTCACTTAAGATAGGATTTTTTTTATGTGGCATTGCTGAGGATCCTTTTTGATTTTTGGAAAAATATTCTTGTAATTCATATACCTCTGTTCTTTGAAGATGTCTTATTTCTGTTGCAACTCTTTCAATTGATCCAGCAATAATACCTAAGACTGAAAAATAAAAAGCATGACGATCACGAGGAATTATTTGAGTTGAAATTGGTTCAACCTTTAACCCAAGTTTTTTAGCAACATGTTGTTCGACTTTTGGTGAAATATTTGCAAAAGTTCCAACAGCTCCTGATATTGCACATGTAGAAACCTCATCAATTGCATCAATTAATCTTTTTTTATTTCTTTTAAACTCCTCATAAAAAGATGCTAATTTAAGACCAAATGTAATTGGCTCAGCATGTATACCGTGACTTCTTCCCATACAAGGAATAAATTTATATTTACGCGCTTGTTTTTTTAGTACTTTTAAAATTTGATCTAAATCTTTGACAAGAATTTTTCCTGATTGAACTAATTGAATATTAAAACTTGTATCTACAACATCTGACGAAGTCATACCCTGGTGGAGATATCTTGCTTTAAGTCCTGCTTTTTCAGTAACAGATGTTAAAAAAGCAATCACATCATGTTTAACCTGACTTTCTAATTGATGAATTCTTTTTACATTAATTCTTGCTTTTTTTCTAACCGTTGAGGAAACTCCTTTTGGAATTTGGTTCAGTTTTTCCATTGCATGAGCCGCAGCGATTTCTACATCAAGCCAAATCTTATACTTATTTTCTTCAGACCATATGTCTGTTAATTCTTTACGAGAGTATCTTTTTATCATTAATTGTATGGTGGCTTAGAATATCCTTTAGCAGATTCTGTAAAGATTTCATAACCATTTTCAGTTATTCCTAT
This sequence comes from uncultured Pelagibacteraceae bacterium, assembly GCA_902563555.1. Lineage (GTDB taxonomy): Bacteria > Pseudomonadota > Alphaproteobacteria > Pelagibacterales > Pelagibacteraceae > Pelagibacter. The sequence continues at coordinate 178,707 of CACEXM010000001.1, forward strand.
TGTATGCTCAAATTGTGCTGATAAAGATTTATCTTTTGTAACAGCAGTCCAACCATCGTTTAAAACTTTAGTATCAAATTTCCCAGAATTTATCATTGGCTCTATTGTAAAAGTCATACCTGGTATTAATTCCATGCCAGTGTTTTTATTACCATAGTGTAAAATATTAGGTGCTTCATGAAATACAGTTCCAATTCCATGACCACAAAAATCTTTTACAACTGAAAAACCCTTTTCTTCGACATAAGATTGAATTTCGTGCCCAATATCACCAAGCTTTATTCCCGGTTTAAGAATTTTAATTGCTTTCATCATTCCCTCATAAGTAGCATCAATTAAATTATTTAATTTTACTGATGTTTTGCCAACACAAAACATTCTACTAGTATCCCCATAATGATTATCAATGATTGCAGTAACATCTACATTTAAAGCATCACCATCTTGCAAAATTCTATCTTCCGAAGGTATTCCGTGACAGACAACATGATTTAAAGATGTACAAAGTGATTTTTCAAACCCTCTATAAAAAAGTGGAGCAGAGTGACCACCGTTATCTCTTATAAATTCGTAGCCAAGTTTATCTATATAATTTGTAGTAACACCTTCCTTAATATTTTCAGTGAGCATATCTAAAGTCTTTGCAGCAAGTTTTCCTGCAATTCTCATCTTTTCAAATTTTTCAGAGTAGTTATTCATTTATAATTTTTAATTTTTTTTCGATCAAAATTTTTTTTGAACTAATTTTACATCTATACGCTAAAAAATTTACTCCTGCTTTTTTAGCAATTCGATAATTACTATAATATTCTGGGTCTATGTCTTTTGCTATTTTAAAGTTTTCCATATTTTGTATTTGTACTAGAAAAATTAAGTATGCTTTATAACCTTTTTTTATGGCATCAATAAGGGTGAGCAAATGTTTTGATCCTCTTGAGGTAATTGCATCAGGAAATTCAGCAGTTTTCTCATCACGAAAAAGCGTTACGTTTTTTACCTCTATAAAGATCTTTTTATTATTTTTTTCAGCCAAAAAATCGAATCTTGTCTCTTTATTGAAAAAAACTTCTGGTTTGATTATTTCATTATTTTTTAACTCACTTATAAGATTTTCTATAAGACCATTATGAACAATTTTGTTAGCTAAATGGGTATTTACCCCAACAAGATTTCCCTTAGCTTTTAAAATTTGAAGTGTGTACTTCAACTTCCTTTTTGGATCATCGTTTTTTAAAAGATAGGCCTCATTCCCCTCATCTAACAAACCTTTCATCGATCCTGTATTAGGACAATGTGCCGTAACCACTTGATTATCTAATTTAACATCAACAAAAAAACGTTTATATCTTTTGATTAATTTGCCTTTTATTAAAGACTTGGTAAATTCCATTTTCAAATTATACATATAATAATGAGTAAAAACAAAAAAGTTAATGCTGCAATTCTTATAATTGGTAATGAAATTTTATCAGGAAGAACTCAGGACACAAATACTACCACATTAGCTCTTTGGCTTAATTCAATCGGTATAAAAGTAAACGAGGTAAGAGTTATTCCTGATGTAGAGAAAACAATAGTCGATACTCTTAATGTTTTAAGAAAATCTAATGATTATGTTTTTACAACTGGTGGAATCGGTCCTACGCATGATGATATTACTGCACAATCCGTTTCAAAAGCTTTCAATCGAAAGTATGAAATACATAAAGAAGCTTTTAAAATTTTAGATACTTATTATAAAAAAGGGGAATTCAATGAGGGCAGACAAAGAATGGCATGGATGCCTGAAAATGCAGAATTAATTTTAAATCCAACAAGTGGTGCTCCAGGTTTTAGTGTTGAAAATGTATTTTGTTTACCAGGTGTACCATCAATAATGAAGTCTATGTTGGGAGGATTGAAGAATAAATTAGCTGGTGGAGAACCAATTTTAAGTCATACAATTAATTTAAGAACTGTTGAAAGTGAAATTGCTAACTCTTTGATGAAAGTTCAAGATCAAAACCAAGATGTTGAAATTGGAAGTTATCCTTTTTTTCATGCTGGTAAGTTAGGAGTATCAATCGTTTTGAGATCTGAAAATCAATCTAAAATTGACTACTGCAACACTCAAATTCTAAAATTTATAAAAGAAAAAGATATAGAAATTGTAGAGAGATAAATGCTTTACTTTGCCTACGGTAGTAATCTTCATCACATTCAAATGAAAAGAAGATGTAAGGATAGCATTTTTCTAAAAAAGATAGATTTAAAAGATTTCAGATTAACTTTTCGAAGTAAATATAGAGCAGCTGACATTGAACCCAAAAAAAATTCAATGGTTCCAGGCGGTTTATTTGAAATATCAAAGAGTGATGAAAAAAAACTAGATGTCTATGAAGATTTTCCTGTTTTATATAAAAAATATTACTTTTTGTATGAGGGAAAAAAAATAATGACTTATACCATGACTAAAAAAACACCTTTTAGATTTCCAACAGAAAGATATTTAAATGTAGTCAAGCGTGGGTACAAAGATTGCAAACTTGATTTAAAATTTTTAGAAAAAGCTCTTATTAAATAAATATTTTTCAACCAACAATTAAAGTGTCTTTGGATCCGCCACCTTGTGAACTATTTACAATAGTACTACCTTTTCTCAAAGCTACTCTTGTTAGTCCGCCTGAAGTTACATAATTTGATTTTCCTGTTAAAACGAATGGTCTTAAATCAACATGTCTTGGCTCGATATTATTATTAGTTATAGTTGGACCAGTTGATAACACTTCTAGTGGTTGAGCAATAAATTCTCTTGGATTTTTTAAAATTTTCTGTCTTACCTCTTCAATCTCTTTTTTTGGTGCTTTGGGTCCTATCATTAAACCATAGCCACCTGAAGCATTTGCGGGTTTTACAACTAACTTGGATAGATTTTCCAAAACATATTTTTTTTGATCTTCTTCATGACACAAATATGTTTCTACTTGGTTTAACAAAGGTTGTTCACCTAAATAATAAGTAATCATCTTATTTACATACGAATAGACGACTTTGTCATCTGCAACCCCCGTTCCTATCGCATTTAAGATACCAACATTTTTTTTTAACCAGCATTTAAATAAACCTGGAACTCCAATCAAAGAATCTTTGTTAAATACTTTGGGATCTAGAAAACTGTCATCAAGTCTTCTATAAATACAGTCAACTTTAAGAGGTCCTTTAACAGTTTTCATATATACATTATCATCTTCAACAAAAAGGTCCTTACCTTCAACTAAAGCAATTCCCATTTGCTCTGCTAAAAATGAATGTTCAAAGTAAGCTGAATTATAAATTCCTGGAGTTAAAACAACCATGTGAGGATTAGCTGTCTTTTTTGGAATACACTCAACCATACAATTGTATAATTTATTAGTGTACTGGTGAATTGATGAAACCTTATATCTAGAAAATAGTTCTGGAAAAACATCCATCATAACCATTCTATTCTCAAGCATATAAGAGACACCTGATGGTACTCTTAAATTATCTTCAAGAACTAAATATTCCCCATTTTTATTTCTTATTAAATCGATCCCGGATATATTAGACCAAGCTTTAAACTTTGGCGAAAACCCTTCACACTGTTTTATATAATAGGGAGATTTTAAAATTAAGTCTGCAGGTATTATCTTGTCTTTAAAAATTTTTTTTTGATTGTAGATATCATCAATAAAAAGATTAAGAGCTTTGGCTCTTTGTTTTAAACCTTTGGAAATTTTATTCCAAACAGGTTTTGGTATTATTCTTGGAATAATATCTAACGGCCATTTTTTTTCTTCGGCTCTATTATTTGCAGCGTAAACTCTAAAGTTTATTCCCCTGGCGCTTATTGTACTCTGACAATTTTTTTCAATTTCTTGTAGTTTCTTTTTGCCGTACTTTTCTAAAATACCAGATATTATTTTTGCGTGTTTTCTTAATTTGTTGTCCGCTGTAAAATAACCATCATATGCATTTTTGGCGTTGTAATCTTTCCATAATTTAGAGGCCATAAAATATCTTCAAATTTTAAATTAATTAATTCAATTGTATAATTGTTATACCTGTTATGTAAGAAATAGATTATACATTATGCAAATTTAAAAATATTGCTTAAAAATAATGACTTATTGTATTGGTATAAAAGCAAATGATGGCCTAGTTTTTGCATCAGACTCTAGAACGAATGCTGGGTTAGATAATGTAAATATTTACTCAAAAATGTTTACTTATGATGTTGGTGACAGAACTATTGTAATCGTTACCTCTGGAAATTTAGGTACCTCTCAAGCTGTATACAAATCTATTGAAAAAGATTTAGAGAACACATCTGGAGAACTCAATTTGAATACTTGTAAAGATTTTGACCAAATAGCTTCTTACGTTGGATCGCTAAATATAAAACATTCAATGCCAAAAGGCATTAATACAGATACAGTTTTGCTTGGTTCAACTTTTATAGTTGGTGGACAAATTAAGGATCAACCGATGGAACTTTACCTAGTTTACCCGCAAGGTAATTATATCAAACCAGCAGACAGTAAACCTTATTTAGTAATTGGTGAGGTTAAATATGGTAAACCAATTTTAGATAGAGTTATAAAACCTGATGTGTCTATTGGAGATGCTTCTAGATGTGCTTTGATTTCAATCGACTCTACTTTAAAAAGTGACTTAACTGTTGGGCCACCAATTGATTTCGTGGTTTATAAAAAAGATGGATATAAAATTCTTTCACAAAAATGTTTGAATATTGCTGATGATGAATATTCTAAAGTATGCAATCAATGGTCAGATGGTATATTCAAAATTTTCAACTCTTTTCCAAGATTTGATTGGGAAAAATAATTTATCTATTAGATAACCAGATTGTTTGACAAGGATCTAGTTTAATTCTTTTATCAAGTGTAAAAAATATTTTACTCCCTAATAAGTCCCTATATTTTAAAAACTTTTGATTTAACTTAAAATATTGCATTTCTGAAGAGAGATTTGTTATGCAAATTATGGTTTGTTTTTTATCAATACTTTCTCTTTTAAAAGAAAATATTTTTGGTCCAAGATTAATATTCTCTCTATTTGCGTTTGGATGAAACGCTTTTTGTTTCTTTTTGATATTCAGTAGATTTGAAATTTTTTTATAAAAATAATTCTCTTTAGAGTCTTTGTTATTAAGTTTGTTTGAAATATTTTTTAAATTCCATTTATATCTATTAACATCTCGATTATTTCCAGTAATAACAAATTTTGCTTCATCATTAGATGTACCAAACATGGAGTTGAAATAAATCGCTGGCACTCCTTCGAATGCAATCATTATTGAATGAGCAGAGATATATCTTTCAAATGCAAACTTACCATTATCGTAATTTGTTTTTTTTAGGGCATCAAATATTGTTATATTTGCCTCATAAACCCTTTTTGATTTATTTTGAATTTTTCTATAAGAAAACTTTGATCCATTTTTTTTTAACCTGTTAAGAAAATCTTTTAAAACTTTGTTACTTAATAATCCTTCAGTGGGTCTCATTCCAATTCCATCATGGGATGCAATGAAATTTAAATAACAATTTCCATTTTTACTTTTTGGAAGTTTTTTACTCCAATTATAAAGATACGAATTGTTTTCAAATAAAAAAGCATGGATTAATAAAGGTGGTAAGGAAAAATTATATATCCAATTAGCTTCATCATTTTTTCCAAAGTAACTTAAATTTTCTTTTTCAGGCAAGTTTGTTTCCGTAACTATTAAGGTTTGAGTATTAAGTAAGCCAGAAATCATTCTAAGGAGTTTTATGATTTCATGTGTTTTACTTAAGTTAATACATTTTGTTCCGCTTTCTTTCCAAAGATAAGCAATTGCATCTAACCTAAAAATAGTCACTCCATGATTTATTAGGTTAATCATGATCTTTATAAAGCGCAATAACACTGCTGGGTTTTTAAAATTTAAATCTAATTGATCTGGACTGAATGTTCGCCAAAGATAGTCAGTTTTGTTAAAAATATTTATTTTTTTTAAAAGTTTATGATCTCTTGGCCTTACAACTTTTGAGGTATTAAATTTCGAGTCTACAGTTAAAAAATAATCTTTACCGGGTCTTTTTGCTTTTAAAAAATTTTTAAACCATAAACCTCTTGCAGATGAATGATTAATGACAATATCCGCCATGATATCACTTTTTTTTGAAAAACTTTTTATATCTGACCAATTGCCAAGCTTACCATCTATTTTGTAATGATCTTTTACTGCAAAGCCACTATCACTACTTGATGGATAAAATGGTAAAAAGTGAACAGTGTTAAAATTTTTACTTAATTTTTTTTGAAAGAAGTTTTTAAATACCTTTATTGAATGTTTTTGATTTTGCGCAAAAATGCTATCACCATAGCATATAAGCATTGAAGTTTTTTCAGTTATATTCTTTATCTTTTTTTTATTTTTTTGATTGAATTGGTTTAAAAGTTGTACAACTTCACTAGTATAAAAATTGACATCTTCTTTGGTGCAGTGTGATTGATAAATATTATTTAGCTTAAAGTAGATCTTTTTTTGATTTGTTTTGGATAACATTAACTGTATTTTTTGTTATCCTCATTAACAACTTTTTCTAATCTTCCTAAAAAATCAGGTATTGCACTTTTAACCCTACTCCATGTAGGTATAAAAGGTGTATCCATTGGGTTAAGAACAAATGCTTCTCCCGCTTTCATTATATTGACAGCAAATAATTCGACAGCTTTCTCCTCTGTATGGGAATCAAATTTTAATCCATTCATATATGCATCACTTCGATAAATATCTATAAGATCTAATGCAGATCTATAATAAGTTGCCTTTAAAGATCTGAATTTTTCTCTACTAAATGTATTTCCCTGTGTGGCTAATTTCTTTATAAATGTTTTTATTATATCAATGGACATTCTTGATAGACCTTTTGTTTCATCGTCACTAGATAAAACTTGATGTTTATGATCATAAGTGTCAGCTAAATCGACCTGACAAATATTTTGTGGTGAAAAACTTCTTTGCATTTCAGATAAAATACCAACTTCAATCCCCCAATCAGAAGATATTCTTAATTCCGGTAAAACATTTCTTCTGAAAGAAAACTCACCAGCTAAAGGATATTTAAAAGACTTCATAAATTCCAAATAGCTACTTGGACCAATAGTTTTCTCAAGTGCAGTTAATAAAGGAAAAACAAGTAATCTTGCAACACGCCCATTCATTTTTCCATTGGCAATTCTTGGATAGTATCCTTTACAAAATTCAAAGTTAAAAAGAGGGTTCACAACTGGATAAAAAAGTTTAGCCAACATCCTTCTATCGTAAGTTTTGATGTCACAATCATGGAGAGCAACTGAACGTGCAGTATCTCTTGCAATGGACATTCCAATACAATACCAAACGTTTCGTCCTTTACCGAGTTCACTCGGTGCAAGATCTTTTTTTTTTAATTCTTTATCAAGTTTTTTTAAAGCTAGTCCATCATTCCAAAGAAGAGAGAAGGGTGTTTTTAGCTTTTTAAAAAATTTCCAAGCTTTTTTTGCTTGTTTTTCATTGGCTTTATCAAGACCGACAATAATGTGGTCTAAATATTTTGTTTTACTAATTTCCTCTACAATATTAGGTAAAGCGTTACCTTCTAGCTCTGAATAAAGACAGGGTAAAATTAACTCCATCTTTCTCTCTTTAGAAAATTTTAATAAGTCTTTTTCAATTTCTGTCGTAGATCTTGTCCCAAAATCATGCAAAGTTGAGATTATTCCATTTTGAGAAAATTCACTCATATCAAATTCTAGACATTATATTTTAATTTAGCTAGAGCCTTTTTAATCACATCAGCCCAGCCTTCAGGAGATGGCTTGTTAGAAAATATAAGATTATCTATATTAATTTGGTCAAGTTTAAATTGATCGTTAAAAACTAAGCAAGGTACATCACAATTTTTTAACATATCTAGATCATTATAATTATCACCAACAGCAATTGTTTTTATTTTGTCTTTGGTTTTTTTTAAAATTCTAATAACTTTATTCATTGATTTCACTTTATTGACGTTATCACAAAGATTTGAAACACGTCCACCTTCTTGTAAAGTTAATGAGTTAGAACTTAAAATTTTTAATAATCTATTTTTCTCTTTTTTTTCTCCGCTAAATAAAAATGGTAAAGTATATTTTCTATTTAAAACATCCTTAAGTTTGTCATCCTTTTGTCCAAAAATTATTTCCTGTCTTTTTTTATCTAGTTTAGAAATTAAAAGACATTTATCCCTTATCTTCTCTGGTATTTTTAAATTAAAAATTTTTAACAATTCCTCTTTTTCTCTGCTTAAAATAATTTTATTTGGAAAATTAGAGTTGATTAAGTTTAATCCATGTATTGAAGAACCATTCTCTGAAATATAAGGAAGCTCAACACCTAGCTCCTCATTAAATTTTTCAATTTCTTTTTCAGTTTTGCTAGAATTTGGAATGATAATTATTTCGTTGTTAATAAGTTCTTTAATATAATCTTTAATTGGATCAAATTTAAATGTTTCTCTGTGTAATAGAGTACCATCAAGATCAGTAAAAATTATTAATGAATTCTTCTTTTTCAATGAGACTATCTTATCCTTTTTTTTGATTTATCAAAAAATAATACTTTATCTTTTGAAAAAGAAATTTTTAATGACTGTCCTGTCCCATTTTCTGAGGATTTTATTATGATTTCATTTCCAGAAATTTTTGTATAAATAATTTTTTCAAAACCTAAATTTTCAATTAAATCTACTTTTACATCTAACTTGATTTCATTATCATCCTTTATGCTTATATTTTCAGGTCTAACTCCTAAATAGATTTCATCTTTAAACTCAAAATTTTCAAAAGTTATTTTATTTTTAAAGAGTTCTATTGTGTTTGAATTAATAATCTGTTCTTTATTAATTTTGATAATATTCATTTTTGGTGAACCAATAAATTCGGCTACAAAAATATTATTTGGATCTGAATATATATCATTAGGTGTTCCAAACTGTTCGATTATTCCATTATTAAGAACCACAATTCGGTCAGCTAATGTCATTGCCTCTATTTGATCATGAGTTACATAAATGATATTTGACTTTAATTTCTTATGTAATTTAGATATCTCAACTCTCATTTCAGACCTTAAAGCTGCATCCAAATTTGATAAGGGCTCATCAAACAAGAATACTTTTGGATTTCTTGTAATTGCTCTTCCAATTGCAACTCTTTGTCTTTGTCCACCTGAAAGTTGTTTAGGTTTTCTCTCTAACAAATCTTCTATTTGAAGTGTAGCAGCTGCTCTTTTGACCTTATCATGAATTTCATTTTTTAGAATTTTTTCCATTTTTAGTCCAAAAGACATGTTTTCAAAAACATTCATATGAGGATACAAAGCATATGATTGAAAGACCATTGCAATTTCACGTTTAGAAGGAATTAGATTATTAATTAATTTTGTATCTAAGTAAATTTCTCCTTGATCAATACTTTCTAATCCTGAAATCATTCTTAATAAAGTTGATTTTCCACAACCTGAAGGACCTACTAAAACAATAAACTCTCCATCACTAATATTTATATTAAAATTTTTTATAACTTTGTTGTTGTTAAAAGATTTTTCGAGATTTTTAATTGTAATTTTAGACATTTTTTAGATTTAAGAGGATTTTAACTAACCATTAAATGTTGTTAAAAATTTATTACACTGCTAGATTTATCGCAATGAAAAAATCTCGAGTGTTTGGGAAAACAATATAAGAGGGGGAATGAATGATCAGAAAAATCATAATTAATATATCTGTTCTAGTATTTCTAATTTCTAATACTAGTTTTGCAGATATCAAATTTTGGACCACTGAGGTTCAACCAGCAAGAATGGCAAAACAAGAGGAAATGGCTAAAGCATTTGAGTCAAAAACTGGAATTAAAGTTGAAGTCATACCTATTGAGGAGAAAGATCTTGGTACTAGAGCCACTGCAGCAGCAGCAGCTGGAGATCTTCCAGATGTGATTTATCACACATTGCAATATGTTTTACCATGGGCTGAAGCAGGCATATTAGATGTTGATGCAAATAATGCTGTCGTAAAATCTTTAGGCAAGAAAACATTTGCACCGGGTGCATTAAATATGGCCAAGAAAGGTGGAAAAATTGCAGCTGTTCCAGTTGATGGCTGGACACAAATGGTTGTCTACAGAAAAGACCTATTTGAAAAAGCTGGTCTAGAAGCACCAACTTCTTACGCTAACATAGTTAAAGCTGTTAACACATTATCAAGTAATGACATGTTTGGTTTTGTAGCTGCTACGAAAACAGACGAAAATTTTATGAGCCAGGTACTTGAACATGTGCTTTTAGCGAATGGAGTAAATTTCGTTAAGAAAGGTGGAACTAAAAAGCAAGGTAAAGCTTTAAAGAATTCTTTAGAATTTTACAAAGTAATTGCAAAAGCTAGTCCTCCAGGGGAATTGTTCTGGAAACAATCTAGAGCTTTATATTTTGCTGGTAAGACACCAATGATTATTTGGTCACCATTTATTATGGATGAATTAGCAGGTTTAAGAGACTCTGCTCCGCCTACAATAAACAGTGATCCAACATCATCAGAGTTAGCTTCTAAAACAGGTTTCATTACAAATTTTAGTGGACCTAACAATAGAAAAGGAGCTGCTTGGGCAGATGTAAGATACTTTGGAATAACTGCGGATGCAGATACTGATGAAGCTAAAAAATTCATAGAGTACTCTATGAGTGAAGGTTATACGGCTACATTAGGAATCGCTCCGGAAGGAAAATTTCCAGTAAGAAGAGGAAATAAAAGTGATCCTAGTGCTTACACTAAAGCTTGGAGTAAATTACCAGTAGGTGTTGATAGAAAAGCTCCTTTAACGGATCTTTATTCTGCAGATGTTATTGATAACATCGTTGCAGGTCTAGATACTGCCAACAGATGGGGTGTTAAAGAAGGTGAACTATCTCGAGCATCAAAAATCATTAATTCTCAATTCTTAAACAGAATCACTAGAGAATATATTGATGATCAAATCTCAGTTGATGAAGCGGTTAAGAAAATTAACGCTGAATTAGCTAAGTTTTAAATAACAAATTTATAAAGAGCGGATAATATTTTATTATCCGCTTTTTATTATGAGTGATTCATTATCAAAATTAGAAAAAAGAACTGCTTACACTTTAGTTTTACCTGCAGTCTTATTAGTTTTTGCCATTGTATTATTTCCTATATTTGCAAATGTTTGGATTAGTTTTAAAGACATTGAATTAAAAGATATTAGAATTCCAGAACCTAGAGCAAAGAAAATTGTTAAATCAATTTCAGAAAATCAATCAGAATTAAAAATTATCTATAAATTAAGAAATAGTTCATTAATTCAAGAAATAAGAAATGTTCAGTTTCAAGATAAATTTCCAACAAATGTTTCACCAATTAATCTTGATCCAAGATGTAATTTTCAATCTAAAAAGATAGTTTGTAACTTTGGAAATTGGCAGGCGAAATATAGGGAGAATTTTGAAATAACCGTAGTAAATAACAAAGGTGAAATAATTGACAAAAAAATAATTAAATCTCAAAAACCAATTTTAAGTGGGAAAGCAGATAATCCACTACTGACTACAAATTTTACTTTAGAAAATTTTAAAAAAGTTTTTTATGAAAATAATTTTGTTGAATTACTTTTAACGACATTTTACTTCACTTTTTTTGGCACAGTAGGTGCGATTATCTTTGGAATTTTGGCAGCACAATTAGTTAATCAAAACATTCAAGGTCGAACCTATATGCGAGGTATTTTACTTTTTCCTTATGTAGGCCCTGTAGTTGCTTTAGCTTATACTTGGACTTTATTATTAGATCCAAATAGTGGAACTTTAAATGCTTTATTAGTTAATTTTAATGTTATTGAACAACCAATAAATTTATTAGGCCAAAAATACATAACCATGAGTATTTTTGGTTTTGAATTTAAATTAAGGTTGGCTTTAACGACAGTTATCTTTTTTGAAATTTGGCGCTACTTTCCACTCGCTTTTCTTTTTATTTTAGCAAGATTGCAGGCAATACCACAAAGTTTGTATGAAGCAGCGGAGGTAGATGGAGCAAGTCCAATTCAAAAATTTATCCATATTACACTGCCTCAAATTACAGCGATCATCTCAATTTTATTTATGATTAGGTTTATTTGGAACTTTAATAAATTTGAAGATATCTTTTTATTAACGGGTGGGGCATCAGGTACAAGAACTTTACCTATCAATGTTTATCAACAAGGCTTTGCAGTGTCAGATATTGGGATGGGCTCTGCTGTTTCAATAGTTATTGTCATGTTACTTCTAAGTTTTATGATTATTTATTTCAGATTAATTGGAAAGAGGGCCAATGAAGTTTAAGTCTCTTGCAATTTTTTTGATCATTTCATCATTTTTTCTGACATGTATTTTGTCAATTTGGAAAATCATGGCTACACTGCAAGGTTTAAGTTTTACCAATCTAAACGTCATTCCTATTTTTTTGATTGGTATTCTATTATCTTTAGCATTTGTCTTAATTGGCAATAAGATTAATCACTTAATAAAGATTTTTTCATTATCATTTATATTTTCATTTTTGTATTTTTACTTAAATGAAGCATCTCCATACTGGTATATTCTTGGAGTTTTCTTAATCACTTTATTTTTTACGAACAAACTCAAGAAATACAGTATCCAATCTCTAAAGGAAGATTTCATATCTGAAAAAATTATTTTTGATTTTATCACTTTATTTGGCATCATTTTCTTTGCATTTGTAATCTTATTTCCGTTTTACATTATGTTGGTTACAAGTTTTAAAACTCAAATAGCTTTATTAGTTAATCCTTTAGATTTTAGTCTAGATTTTACCAAAAGCTTAGCTGAGTTATTTAAATCTTATTTTGTAATCTTTGAAACTTATAATTTTGGTAGATATATCTTAATAAGCTCAGCAGTTTCTATCGGAACTGTTATTGTCACATTATTATTTGCAATACCAGCAGCTTATGCAGTAGCTAGATTAAATTTCTTTGGCAAAAACTTTTTATCAACTTCGATTTTAATTATTTACATGTTTCCAGCTATTGTTTTAGTGATCCCTTTATATACTGTGTTTAGTCAACTGGGATTAAGAAACTCAATCTTTGGTCTATTGATTGTTTATACGGCCACAACCTTGCCGGTTGCTATCTATATGTTGCAAGGATATTTCAAAAGTATTCCAAAGGAAATTGAGGATGCGGGAATTATGGATGGTCAAAATTGGTTTGGTATAATTTTAAAGATTATTATTCCTTTAAGTTTGCCAGCTATTGCATCCGTTGCACTCTATGTATTTATGATTGCTTGGAATGAATTCCTTTTTTCTTTGATGTTTTTGGATAGTCCTAAATCATTTACCTTATCAAGAGCCATTCAATATCTAAGCGGTGATGCAGAAACACCGCGTCAATACTTAATGGCAGGTTCAGTAATTGTAACTTTACCTGTACTTTTTATTTTCATATATTTTGAGAAATATTTAGTCAGTGGTCTAACAGCTGGCAGTGTAAAAGAGTAATTTTTAGTGCTATGAAATTAAAGAGTTGTTTAAAATCTTTTAAAATTTTTTTTTGAATAAAATTTCATTTCACCCATGACCAATAAACTTCATCAACCAAAATTTTATCTGGAGTGACTTTTCTTCCAGAAAATGTGGGACACTTGACTATACCACACTCATTTTTATACTTATTATTAAAAGCATTTAATGCTCCTAAGGCTCCAGAGTGAGGATTTCCTGCATGTGAATGAATATCGTCGAAAAAAAAAAGAGTGAAATTTTTTAAATGTGGTTTTAAAAACTCTAAAACACATAGTACTGAGTCATAAGATTTAGAACCAAGATCTATATATACAATACCAATATCTTCATTATTTGGTATAAGAAAATTTTTGGTAGTTTCTTGAACTTCGCCTGGTATTAAAGTAACAAAATTTAAATCAACTTTTGATTTCATTAAATCTTTTTTGAATTTATCTACTCCACCATAATTCCATAAATTGCCATATTCAGTATTACTTTTTATATTGCCACTAAATTTTTGATTAGTGTCAAAATTCATCGGTGGGCCAACGAATGTATCAAAAATATACATGTTATAATTTAAATTTTTATTAAATTGTTTTACACCATCGTAAAAAGCTTTTACTGATGGAATTCCAGCCCCAAAATGCAAATAACAACCTCTTGTAGGTCTTAATTTTTTTGTAACTATTTTTTCATTGGTAATTACCATTTGTGAAATTAATGACTCTTTACCGTATATAAATTTAGTTATTCTCCATGATATTTTTTCAATTATCAATTTTAGTCTATTGATCATTAAAATATTTATTTAAGTTTATTTTAAAAATTTATTTAACATAATTTTTCAAAAATACCAATTTAATGCTTAAGTTCGGTAGCAGAAGTGGTTAGTTCCAGATTATTATGATTACTTCTATAAATTTTATTATTGATGCATTTCATAAAAATATTAAATTGAGCTTATATTAAAAAAATTTATTTAACATAATTTTTTTATAATTCAATTTGTTGATAATTAATTGTTGTGAAAAATATTCATAAAATTCATTACATTCTATTTTTTCTAACTTTATTTTTTTCTAAAGCTATAGCGGAGCCAACCTTTGTGCAAAGCAAATCAATCGACACAGCCACTTATTATGGACTTACATTTAATAATGATGGAACAAAAATGTATACTTTAAGAAGTGGAGGAACAACGGATGCAGTTATTGAACATATATTAACTACCGCATATGACATTTCAACGGCAACCGTAAATAATACTAAAGTAGTACATGTAAGTGGAGGTAATAACTCTCATGTACCAACACAAGTAGTGTTCAATAACGATGGAACAAAAATGTTTATTGTTAACCATGCTGGTAGAAAGACAGTAGATTACTGGTCACTAAGTACTGCATTTGATGTTTCAACTGCTACATTTGATGGCGCATATAGTCTCGTTGGTAAAGAACAAAGAGCTAATTCAATTGCATTTAATAATGATGGTACCAGAATGTTTATTGCTGGTGTAGGAAATGACTCACAAGTACGTATTCATGAATTTTCACTAGATACAGCATTTGATCTTAGCTCAGGAGTTACTCAACTTAATACTGAAGACCTAATTTCTTTTCACAATCACATAGATGGAGTTACTTTTAATTACGATGGTACTAAAATGTATACCATTAATGGTACAGAAGATTTGATGTCTCAGTTTAAATTAACCACACCTTATGATGTTTCTACTTTATCTCTTGAAGGCACCTATGATGTAAGTTCTCTTACTAATAATTCAAGAGAAGTTGTGTTTAGTAATGATGGAAGTAAAATGTTTATCCTTGATGATCTCGATAATAAAATTCATGAATTCAACCTAAGTTGTAATTGGAGCATAATCGATGGTGCATGTGATGATCCAATAACTACTTCTGATGAGGGCAAAGATACTTTAAGCTCAATCGAGTCTCAAACTGCAACTGCTAAACAAATTGCTATTCAAGCAAGTACTCCAGTTCTTAACCGTATGTATTGGTTAAGAAGACATAGAACAAGCGATCAATTAAGTAATCAAAACATTAAATTTAACTTTCCAAATAAAACAATAGCGTCTTTAGCAAAAGTTATTCCAATATCGGAAAAATCAAATAATACTTTAAACAAGTTGTCTGACAGCTGGTCATTTTGGAGCGAAGGTAGTGTGAGTTTTGGTAAGACAGGCGATACATCTTCTTCATCATCTAAAAAAATTAATACCAAGGGCATTACACTTGGAATGGATAAAAAGATAAGCAAAAATAGATTATATGGTTATGCACTTAGATTTGGTAATGATGATGTTGATGTAGGCACATCTGGAACTAATTTAGATACAAAGTCTTTTAGTTTATCTGTTTATGGAACTTTTCCTCATGATGATGAAAAATTTACTGAAGGCATTCTTGGAGTAAGCACATTGAATACTGATCATCTTAGAAAAGGCGGAGGAAGCACTAGAACAGGAGAGAGAGATGGTGCACAAATATTTGGTTCACTTAACTACTTAACAACATATAAAAAAGAGGATTTTAATATTACTCCTAATTTAAGAATTGATTTAAGCTATACAGAATTATCCAAATATAGAGAAAAAGGTCCTGCAGCCTTAGTTTACAAAGCTCAAACAATTGAAACTGGAATGATATCTGCTGGTTTTACCACAAGTGATATTTTAAATTTTGATACTTTCACTTTTAAACCAAATGGTGGATTAGAGCTTGGAGTAGATTTTAGTCCATCTTCAGATGCAACATATCGTTACTTATCGGAAACTACAGAATATACAAAATCAATTGATCAAGATTCTAAAAATTTAAGAGCAAATATTGGATTTGATTTAGTAAACGATAATGGTTTTTCTATAATGACTATTTATGAGAGAAATCAAAGTGACAATGCTCATAGCGATACTTTATATTTAGGATTTGGTTATATAAGAACAGATGACACCGAATATGCTATGACTTTAGATAATGACAAAGCATCTTTGAGTTATAAGAGAGATTTAAATGGTTTTGATATAAGAATGAGTTCGAATTATAGCTTGATGAGTCAAATACCTGAGTATGGTGCAACCCTAGAAATTGTAAATACATTTTAGTAAATTCATTAAGACTTTATAGGATAATATGGGATAACTAGAACTAGACTAGAACCTAGGGAGATAAAATAAAAAAAATTTACTTATTCATCTTGTTCAATTATAAATATTGGCATAAACACTCATGAAATTCATTAATGCCCTCGTGGTGAAATTGGTAGACACAAAGGACTTAAAATTATCCAGTTAGATGCGTAAAAACGCTATTTCAATTTTTAGTAAAGCTCCTCAATTAAAGCATCAATGGGATTTCAAAAAAAATAAGATTGATCCCTACAACACGGCATATTCCTCAAGGGAAAAAGTTTATTGGATATGTAATATAAATTCTGAACACAGATGGAAAGCATCTATTAAAAATAGAGTTATAACTTTTATAAGAAAACCTAACGCAAAATATAACGTTGGTTGTCCATGGTGTTCAAAAGTAAATGCATATCCAACAAACTTTTATAATTTAAAAGTACATCTTGAAAATATTGGTAAAAAACATCTAATAAAATATTGGTCAAAAAAAAATACTGTTAAAATTACGGAAGTAACTCACGCAGAGAAAAAACCAAGAATTTGGAAATGTATAAATTGCTTAACTGAAATTACTGTTCAGTCGAAAGAATTTATTAGAGATGGAAGAAGAGCAAGAGTCTATTGTTCTAAATGTGGACCAGCAATAAGAGGGGAAAGCTATACGAAAGGCCAAATAGATAGATTTGGATCAATTAAGGATATTAATCCAGATATTGTTAAATTTTGGAATTACGAATTAAATAAAAAAAAACCAGAAGATTATCCAAGATATTCTCATGACAAAGTATGGTTTAAATGTAATTTTGGACATGTTTTTAAATCTATTATTTACAATCAAGTTAAAAGCTTTGGTTGCCCAAAATGTTATTCAATGGGATCACAACCAGAAGCAAGAGTCTATTCAGAACTAAAACCAATTTACAAAAAAGGTTTAGAGTGGCACAAAAGAATTAATAATAAAGAGATGGATATATATATAGACCAGCATAAAATTGGAATTGAATTAGATGGTTACCCTTGGCATTTAAAGAAATTAAAAAAAGATTTGAAAAAGTCTGCAGTGTTTAATGATATGGGGATAAAGATAATAAGAGTAAGAGATCCAAAATTACCAAAAATTGCTAATAATACAATAGTTTCTAATTTAAGCGATTATAGGTTCAGTGATTTTAGAAAATTAGTATCTTTAATTTTTAAAATTACAAAAGATGAAAAACTTAAAAAAATTCTTAAAGCTAAAAAATTTTCACGAGAAAAAAGTTATAAGAAGATCATATCAGAACTCCCTAAGCCACCATTTGAAAAAAGATTAAGTTACCTTGATAAAATAATTTCATCTGAATTTGATTTACAAAAAAACTTTCCTTTAACACCTGATCATTTTTCAATTGGAAGCTCAAAATTTGTTTGGTGGAAATGTAAAAAAAATCACAGTTATAAAGCAAGAATTTATGAGAGAACTCGTGGGGGAATACAAAAGGGAACAGGATGTCCTTATTGCTCAGGAAGATATGCAGATGATAAAAATAATTTATATATAGTCCATCCTGATTTAAGAAAATATTTTGATATTAAGTTGAATAAAATTTCCTCTAAATCTCTTACTCCCTATAGTGAAAAGATTGTAAATTGGTCATGCTCAAAGGGTCATAAGTGGAAAATGTCAGTAAAAAAAATGGCGTACAGAAAGATAAAATGTTTACCTTGTGGTGTATAAGGTTAGACACCAGTTATACACCGATAATTCTTGAACAAGATAAATGCATTGTGTTAAAACAAAACAAAGATATAACAATGACTTTCAACAATGCCCTCGTGGTGAAATTGGTAGACACAAAGGACTTAAAATCCTTGCCGCTTGCGGAGTGCCAGTTCGAGTCTGGCCGAGGGCACCATTAGGATGAATAAAATACAAATAATTTCAGATAAAAACGTTAAATCTTCAAAAATAAAAAAATCTTTACTTAAAATATTAAAAAAAAAAGAAATAAAAAAAACAAATTTAGTTGTTGTTATTGGTGGGGACGGTTTCATGCTTCAAACATTAAAAAAAAATAGAAAATCCAAAAAAAATTTTTATGGAATAAATTCTGGAAATTATGGTTTTCTAATGAATAAGTTTTCAACAAAAAATTTAATCAGAAATTTATTAAATGCAAAAATGCTTTCAATATCTCCATTAGAAATGACAGTCATTAATAGTACTAATAATTTTAAAAAATATATCGCAATCAATGAAGTCTCTATACTAAGGCAAAGCAGACAAGCGGCATCACTTTCCATTAAATCTGGCTCAAAACAATTAATTAAAAAATTGGTCTCAGATGGAGTGCTTGTTTCAACACCAGCTGGTAGCACAGCTTATAATCTTTCAGTTCATGGACCTATACTTAATTTAAATTCAAGAAAATTATCAATTTCACCAATAAGCCCTTTTAGACCAAGAAGGTGGAAAGGCAAAATTGTTAGTGATAATTCCAAAATAATAATTAAAAATTTAAATCCAAAAAAAAGACCAATTAGTTCTGTAGCTGACAATATTGAAGTTAGAAATGCAAAAAAAATTATAATAAAAACAAATAAAAAGATTAAATTTAATCTTCTTTATGATCATAATAGAAGCCTACAAAATAAAATTAAAATTGAACAATTAAGAAAAGAAACTACTTAAATTAATTGTTTAATATGAATAAAGAAATTATCTTATTTTATTATCCTAACAGAAAATTTTTTATAAGCAAAGTAGTAGAGAATAAATTAAATGAAAAATATTCTAAAATTATTCTTTTTAAAAATTTGTATAAAAGTAACTTTTTAAATTTTAAGTATAATAAAAAAAAATTGAACATGATTAGAGATAATTATAAAAAAAAGGGAATTAATTTAGATATAAAAAGAATTTATGAAATAAATTATTTCTTACAAAAAATTAGACTAAAAAGTAAAAAAAATAAAATTTTTGTATCACCCTATTTTATTAGTGCTGTTGTTTTAGAGGATGAATTCATTTTTTATGAAATTTCAAAGATTTATAAAATGCAATTTATAAGACCAGAGATATCTTTTATTAAAAATAGATATATATTAGCAAAAAATTTATTAAAGCAACCCTTTCCATTAAAAAAGAAAACAAATTTTTCAATTAAAAATTATAAAAAATTTAAGATTAATTACATCAATTCAATTGAAACTTTTTCAGCTGGTAAAATCAAAAATAAGTTAAATGCTTATTTTTTTAAAGTCTTGGTAAAAATGTTAAGTTTTTTCTTTGGTTTTAAATTCAACACTAAACCTAATAAATATGCCTTGGTTATTCTAAATAATGATGAGAAATTAAATTTATTAGCAGATACTACCAAATTAAAGTATTTTATAAATAATTATCTATCTAATTCTAATTCTGAATTAGTTTTTTTAATTCATCCTCGTACTAATCCATTAATGTTTTTTTTAAGAAAATTTAAAAATGAAAAATATCTTTTTAATAATAATAAAATTCAATTTATTCATCAACCAAAAAATTTAGTAAGTATTATTCAAGACAGTCAATTTACTATTCACCTCTCATCAAGCCTTAGTGCACAAACAATACTTTTTAACAAAAAAGTTTTATGTGTAGGTAAAAATATTATTTATATACATAAGGTAAATAATATAGTCTCAGATCTAGGAAAAAAATATTATAATTTTTTAAAAAAAAAAATTAACGAAAATGATATTATTAAAATCGATAAATTTTTAATTAATTATTTATCCAATAGTATTGATATTAACACAAAATTAAAACTTTACACTAAAACAAAAGATTACATGCCGAGTAATTTAAAAAGTGTTAGAAGAAATGATTTAAAGATTATTCATAGTTTATTAAATGCAATTTAAAATTAAAAAAAAATAAGATAAATAAGTATTATCGATGTTAATAAGTCAAAAAATTAACGTTGATTTTATTGAGTGATGGTGCCCCCGCACGGATTCGAACCGCGGACCTATTGATTACAAATCAATTGCTCTACCAGCTGAGCTACAAGGGCATGCGCAATAATTATTAATAATTCTTTAATTAATCAACTCTTTTTTTTTAAATAACTTAAGTGATGAAACACAATGGCAGCACTATTTGAGATATTTAAGCTTTCAACCTTACTATCAATGTTTATCTTTACTAAGAAATCTGCATATTTTGATGTGTGTTGGTGCATACCAAATCCCTCGGAACCAAATAAAAGAATATTGTTTCCTTTCCAATCTATTTTTGTGAAATCTTTATCACCATTACCATCAAAACCATAAACCCAAAAGTTTTTATCTTTAAGATTTTTTAAAGTAGAATTAATGTTAGATACCTCAAAAATATTTATATATTCAATTGCTCCACTTGAAGCTTTATACATAAGTTTACTTTCATTTGGATAATGTCTTTCCTTAATAATAATTCCATCTATATTAAAGGATGCTGCACTTCTAATTAAAGCACCAATATTTCTTGGATCTGTTACCCCATCTAAACAAACTAAAGTGATATTGTTTTTTTTTTTTATAAATTCCTTTAGAATTGGTTTTTCTAAGTGTTCTATTTCAGCAACATATCCTTGATGTAATAAATTCTCTTTGGTGCTATATTTGTCTAATTCTTTTTTAGTTTTAAAATAAACCTTTACTTCATTTAAAAGGTTTTTGTTTGGGCTTTTTCTATGTATATTTTTTTTACTTTCCTCTGTTAAAAAAACCTTCAGTACCTTTCTTTTTGGATTTTTGAGAGCCTCGATAACAGCGTGTTGCCCAACAATGAAAAATGATGATTTATTCATAAATAATCCTATGTTTTACACGTTTTTTTGAATATTTTCCTATTAAATCACGTGTTGCATTTGGACAAATAAAATATATAAAACGCATGTTGTTTAAAGCTTTATTGAACAAGGGGACACTTCCCCTAAGGGAGGGGTTCCAGAGCGGTCAAATGGGGCGGGCTGTAAACCCGTTGACTTCGGTCTTCGAAAGTTCGAATCTTTCCCCCTCCACCATTCAATATATTTTAAACAATACTGGAGTGTTACTCTTGGGGTTGTGCGGGTGTAGTTCAATGGTAGAACGCTAGCCTTCCAAGCTGGATGTAAGGGTTCGATTCCCTTTACCCGCTCCAAGATAAATATAGTTTATTAAAAAATAAAAGTGAGGAAAAAAAGTAATGTCAAAAGAAAAATTTGTAAGAAATAAACCGCATTGTAACATTGGAACAATCGGACACGTCGATCATGGTAAAACAACTTTAACAGCTGCAATCACCAAAGTTTTATCTGAAACTGGTGGAGCCCAGGCTGTTGCTTATGATCAAATTGATAAAGCTCCAGAAGAAAAAGAAAGAGGAATTACAATTTCAACTGCACACGTTGAATACGAGACTGAAAAAAGACACTACGCACACGTAGACTGTCCAGGTCACGCTGACTATGTAAAAAACATGATCACGGGTGCAGCTCAAATGGATGGAGCAATTTTAGTTGTTAATGCTGCTGACGGTCCTATGCCACAAACTAGGGAGCATATTCTTTTAGCAAGACAGGTTGGAGTTCCTGCAATAGTTGTTTATTTGAATAAAGTTGATCAAGTGGATGACAAAGAAATGATTGACCTTGTCGAAGAAGAAATTAGAGAATTATTAACTTCATACAAATTTCCAGGAGATAAAACACCCATAGCTAAAGGTTCTGCTCTTGCAGCTGTTGAGGGAAGAGATGAAGAAATAGGGAAAAAATCAATTATGGAATTAATGAAGAATGTCGATGAGTTTATTCCACAACCTGATAGACCAAAAGACAAAGATTTTTTGATGCCTGTAGAAGATGTTTTTTCAATTTCAGGAAGAGGTACAGTTGCAACTGGAAGAGTTGAATCAGGTGTACTTAAAACTGGTGATGAGCTTGAGATAGTCGGTATTAGAGAAACAAAAAAATCAGTCTGCACTGGTGTTGAAATGTTTAGAAAACTTTTAGATTCTGGTGAGGCAGGAGATAACGTTGGAGTGCTTTTAAGAGGTGTGGAAAGAACTGATATTGAAAGAGGACAAGTCCTTTGTAAACCAGGTTCTGTCACTCCACATACTAAATTTGAAGCACAAGCTTATGTTCTAAAAAAAGAAGAGGGAGGTAGACATACTCCTTTTTTCACGAAATATAGACCTCAGTTTTATTTTAGAACAACCGATGTAACAGGAGAAGTTGAATTACCTGCCGGTACAGAAATGGTGATGCCAGGTGATGACGCTAAGTTTACAGTAAAATTAATTACTCCAATCGCAATGTCAGAGAAATTAAACTTTGCTATTCGAGAAGGAGGAAGAACTGTAGGAGCTGGAGTAGTAACTAAAATTATAGAGTAAACACTAAATAGGAGTGTAGCTCAATTGGTAGAGCGCCGGTCTCCAAAACCGGAGGCTGAGGGTTCGAGTCCCTCCGCTCCTGCCAATACTTAAAAAAAATGAGAAACCCGATTAAATTTATACAAGAAGTTAAACAAGAGGCGTTTAAAGTATCTTGGCCGACTGGAAAAGAGACTTTACAAGGTGCTTTGATGGTTACTCTCATGGCGATAGCAATGTCTTTATTTTTTCTCTTATTAGATCAAGTTCTCAAATTTTTTTTAGATTTATTACTTAAGGTGAGTATTTAATGAAAAACTGGTACATAGTACAATCTCATTCAAGCTTCGAAAATAAGGTAGCTGGCTTAATAAAAGAGGAGGCCGACAAAGCAAAAATTTCTGAAAAAATTGAGGAAATTATAGTCCCAACTCATGATGTAACTGAAGTTAAAAGAGGTAAAAGAATACAAAGAAAAAAAAAATATTTTCCTGGATATGTATTAATAAAAAGTGAAATGGACAATAATATTTATCACATGATTAAAAACATTAAGAGAGTTAGTGGTTTTTTGGGGACCAAAGGTATGCCAGTTCCTGTATCAGATAAAGAAATAGAAAAAATACTTGGACAAATAAAGGATGGGGTGGCCCAACCAAAATCTGGTATAGAATACAACGTAGGTGAAAAGGTTCAAGTTGTTGATGGACCTTTTGCTTCTTTTAATGGAATGGTTGAAGAAATTGATGAAGAGAAATCAAGACTAAAAGTCTCAGTCTCAATATTTGGAAGACCAACACCTGTAGATTTAGAATATAACCAGGTAGAAAAAGTAAGTTAATGGCAGCAAAAAAAGAAATAAGTGGTTTCATAAAATTACAAATCAAGGGTGGTCAAGCTAACCCAGCTCCACCTGTGGGACCAGCTTTAGGTCAGAGGGGTGTAAACATCATGGAATTTTGTAAAGCTTTTAATGACAAAACAAAGTCTTTAGCAGGTAAACCAGTTCCAGTTGAGATAACAGTTTATAAAGATAAGAAGTTTGATTTTAAAATAAAATCGCCACCAGCATCTTTTTTTATTAGAGAAGCTGCTAAACTAAAAAGTGGTTCACAAGAACCTGGAAGAACTATTGTTGCAACAATAACAAAAAAACAAGCTGAGGAAATTGCCAAACAAAAAATGAATGATTTAAATGCACTAAATTTAGAGGAAGCGGTTAAAATTATTGCAGGGTCTGCAAGATCAATGGGAATTGAGGTTAAAGATTAAATGACCTCAAAAAGATTTAAAAAACTGCCATTTAAAACAATAGATTTGCCAGCTGAGTCTATAGATAAACTGCTTTCTGTTGTTAAAAAAAATTGTACAACTAAGTTTGATGAGTCTGTTGATTTGAGTTTCCAAATAAATAATAAACAAAAAAAAAATGAAATTAACATTAGAACTGTAGTAAATTTACCAGGAGGTACTGGAAAAAAGGTTAAAGTTGCAGTTGTTTGTGAAGATACAAAATCATCAGAAGCAAAATCAGCAGGAGCAGATATTGTTGGAGGTGATGATTTTATTGAAAAGATTAAAACTGGTGAAATGAATTTTGAAAAATTAATTTGTACACCTGGGATGATGATTAAACTTTCAAAACTAGGAAAAATTTTAGGTCCAAGAGGTTTGATGCCTAATCCAAAATTAGGTTCTGTTACAGATGATTTAAAAACAGCCATCAAAGATGCAAAATCTGGGCAAGCAGAAATTAGAAATGATAAAGATGGAAATATTGGTGTTAGTATTGGAAAAAAATCTTTCACTGATGAAAAATTAATAAAAAATTTTAATGTAATTTTAGAAACTCTTGAAAAAGAAAAATCAAATAACACTATAAAAGGTGATTTAATTCGCTCAGCTTTTATCACCTCAACAATGGGTGTTTCATACAAAATCAAACTTGGAAAAAGTATTTAATTATGATGAATAAAGAGCAAAAAAAAGATTACATAACTGAGATGACCGCACAGTTTGAAAATAGCAAATCTATTTTAATTACACATTATCAAGGTTTAACAATGGCTCAACTTGATAATTTAAGATCACAAATGAGAGAACATGGTATCATTTTTAAAATTACAAAAAATAGAATTACAAAGTTGGCTTTGGAAAAAACAAAATGTAAGGATTTATCAAACTTATTTACAGGACCCACGGCTGTAGCGTTTGGAGAAGACGCTATTATGTCAGCCAGAATTTTATCCAAATTTGCTAAAGACAATGAAAATCTAAAGCTTATTGGAGGAATGATGGATAATGAGGTTTTGGATCAAGCCGGTGTTTTAAATGTAGCAAATCTACCAACTTTGGATGAAGCAAGAGCAAGTATTGTGGGTATTTTGAGTGCCTCTGCTTCAAAATTGGTGAGTATTTTGCTTGCACGATCGGAAAAAATGAGTAATTTACCCGAAGAAAATTCTGAAACTAAACCCAAAGAGTAGATTATATGCCAGACCTAAATAAAATTATTGAAGATTTATCAAGCTTGACAGTCGCTGAAGCTGCTGAGCTTTCAAAACAATTAGAGGAAAAATGGGGTGTTGCCCCAATGACTGCAGCAGCACCAGCAGCAGCTGGCGGTGCAGCGGCCACAGAGGAAAAAGATGATTTTTCAATCATGCTTGTTTCTGCTGGAGATAAAAAGATAAATGTCATTAAAGAAGTAAGAGCAGCAACATCACTTGGCTTAAAAGAGGCTAAAGACCTCGTTGAAGGTGCACCGAAAGAAGTTAAAGCGGGTGTACCAAAAAAGGAAGCTGAAGAAATAAAAGCTAAGTTAGAAGCTGCAGGCGCAAAAGTAGAACTTAAGTAATTTAAAAGGATTTTTTTAATACTGATTAATCTATTAGTCAGTGTTGATTATAAATGCAAATATCTTTTACAGAAAAAAAAAATATTAGAAAAAGTTTTGGTAAGTTAAAGGAGAGTTTATCCATACCTAACTTGATTGAAGTTCAAAAAAACTCATATGATGAACTGACCTATTTCAATTCAGAGGCTGGAGATTTAGCAAAAGGATTTGATAGGGTTTTCAAAAGTATTTTTCCAATTGAGGATCTTAATGATAAAGCTACTTTAGAATATGTTTCTTATAGACTAGAAAAACCTAAATTTGATGTTGAAGAGTGTATAGCAAGAGGATTAACTTATTCCTCTGCTTTAAAATGTACCTTAAGACTAGTTGTGTATGAGATAAATCAGGAAAATAATACAAAAGATATTCTTTCAGCTAAAGAGCAAGAAGTTTACATGGGTGAAGTACCAATGATGACTAATAGTGGAACTTTCATAACCAATGGTGTCCAAAGAGTAGTTGTAAATCAAATGCACAGAAGTCCTGGTGTATTTTTTGATCATGATAAAGGAAAAACGCACGCAAGTGGTAAATTGTTATTTAATTGCAGGGTGATACCTAACAGAGGTTCATGGTTAGATTTTGAATATGATGTTAAAGATTTTTTATACTTTAAAATTGATAGAAAAAAAAAAATATTTGCATCTACTTTGTTGCTTGCTCTTGGTTTTACAAAATCTGAAATTGTAAATGAGTTTTATGATAAAGAAAAATTTTCTTATGATTCCAAAAGTGAAAAATGGAAAACCAAATTTGATCCAGAAAATTATAAGTCAAAAAATTTTTCAGAGGAGGTAGTAGATGCAAAAACTGGCAAAGTAGTAATTAAATTAGGAGAAAAAATAAATTTTCTAAATGCAAAAAAATTATTTAATGATGGCCTTAAGGATATATTTGTTTCAAAAGAATCCTTATATGGAAAATTTCTTCATACTGATGTTAATATTAATGGAGAAGAAGCTGAAAATTTTAAAATAGGTACTGAGCTAAATGAGACGATTATTGATAAGATTCTTGAGGCAAAAATATACTCATTAGACATTTCAAAAACAAATTCTATTAACAAAGGACCATATATACTCACAACAATTCTTAATGATAAGAATAACACAAAGGATGAGGCTATTACTGAAATTTATAAAATGTTAAGACCAGGAGAGCCTCCAACAATTGAAATAGCAACTCAAATCTTTAATAACTTATTTTTTAGCTCAGACAGATATGACCTTTCTGATGTTGGAAGAGTTAAAATGAATTCTAGATTGAATTTAGAATGTTCAGATAAAATCACTATATTGAGGAACGATGATATCATTGCAATCATACATAAAATGTTAGAATTGAGAGATGGCAAAGATGAAGTGGATGATATAGATCATTTAGGCAATAGAAGAGTAAGATCAGTTGGAGAATTAGTTGAGAATCAAGCAAGAATTGGTGTTTATAGAATGGAGAGAGCAATTAAGGAAAAGATGACCACATTAGATGTAGAGTCAGCGATGCCCCAGGACTTGATAAATGCAAAACCTTTAACAGTTTCACTAAAAGATTTTTTTGCAAGTTCACAACTTTCTCAGTTTATGGATCAAACCAACCCTCTTTCTGAGATAACTCACAAAAGAAGGGTTTCAGCTTTAGGTCCAGGCGGTTTAACTAGAGAGCGTGCAGGTTTTGAGGTGCGAGATGTCCATCCAACTCATTACGGAAGGATCTGTCCAATAGAAACTCCAGAGGGCCCTAATATAGGTTTAATAAATAGTCTATCAACATATGCGAAAATTAATAAATACGGATTTATAGAGAGCCCTTACAAAAGGGTGATTAATGGGATTGTTCAAGGTAACGTAGAGTATTTATCTGCAATGGAAGAAACTAAATTTACTATCGCTCAAGCTAATACAAAGATTGATAAAAATGGAAAAATTGTTGAAGAACTAGTTTCATGTAGACAAAATTTAAATTTTCTTTTAGCAAAACCTGAGACAATAGACTACATAGATGTCTCACCAAAACAATTGGTATCAGTTGCAGCTTCTCTCATACCCTTTTTAGAAAATGATGACGCAAATAGAGCTTTGATGGGTTCCAATATGATGCGTCAGGCAGTTCCACTGTTAAAACCTGAGGCTCCTTTAGTTGGAACTGGAATAGAAAGTGATGTTGCTCTTGATTCAGGGGTTACAATTGTTGCTAAAAGAGATGGAGTTGTTGATAAGATAGACGGTAAAAGAATTGTAATTAAAGTTACTGAAGAAACTGATTTTTCAAAATCTGGTGTTGATATTTATAGTCTACAGAAATTTAAGAGATCAAACCAGAATACCTGCATTAATCAAAGACCATTAGTAAGAGTAGGGGATAAAGTAAAATCTGGTGATATTATCGCAGACGGACCTTCAACAAAACTTGGTGAACTAGCATTAGGTAAAAATGTGACAGTAGCCTTTATGCCATGGCAAGGTTACAATTTTGAAGATTCTATATTGATTTCAGAGAGATGTGTAACGGATGACGTATTTACGTCAGTCCATATAGTAGAATATGAAATTATGGCTAGAGATACAAAACTTGGTGAAGAAGAAATAACCAGAGATATTCCAAATGTTAATGAGGAAGCTTTAAAAAATTTAGATGAGTCAGGAATAGTCTATATTGGCGCAGAAGTAAATGCTGGGGATATATTAGTTGGCAAAGTAACACCAAAAGGTGACTCTGCTTCAGGTCCTGAGGAAAAGTTGTTAAGATCTATTTTTGGCGAAAAAGCTATTGATGTAACCGATACTTCACTAAGAATGTCAAGAGGAAGTAGTGGTACAGTAGTAGATGTTCGGGTATTTAACAGACATGGAATTGAAAAAGATGAGAGATCTATAACTATTGAGCGAGCAGAAATTGATCAAGTACAGCAAGATAAGATAGTTGAGGAAGAAATTTTAGAGAGAAGCATTAAACAAAGAGCTTCACAAATTTTATCAGGATCATCTTTAGTAAAAAAAATTAAAGATGTTGAGGCTGGTACAAAATTAGATTTTGACACAATTAATAAGCTGTCAATTAATGATGTATTTAAAATTTCCCAAAGTAATTCAAAAGAGGAGGCGGCACTCATTCAGTTAAAAGATCAGTACACTAAGGCAAGACAAGACATTATTGAACGATTTGAGGACAAAGTTTTAAAAATTAGAAGTGGTGATGATTTACTACCTAGCGTGATGAAGATGGTTAAAGTTTTTGTAGCTATTAAAAGAAGGCTTAGACCAGGTGATAAAATGTCAGGAAGACATGGAAACAAAGGTGTAGTTAGCAAAATAGTGCCTGTGGAGGATATGCCTTATAGAGAAGATGGAAGACCAGTTGATATCGTTTTAAATCCATTGGGTGTGCCGAGTAGAATGAACGTAGGTCAAATTTTAGAAACTCATCTAGGTTGGGCATGTAAAGAATTTGGAGAGGAAGTTAAAAGACTAATAAATGAAAATAACAAAAAGATCGAAAAGACAGAAAAAATTTCAAGTTTCTTAAAATCTGTATATGGAGAAGAGATATTTCAAAATAAAGTTGATAAATTGAGTAAAAATGAATTTAAAGATTTGTGCGAAAATTTACAAAATGGTGTTGCAATATCTACTCCTGTTTTTGATGGAGCAAAAGAAAAAAATGTAACCGAAATGCTTGAATTAGCCAAATTACCGGGCTCAGGACAGACATTTCTATGGGATGGAAGAACTGGAGAAAAGTTTGATAGACCAGTGACTGTTGGAATTATTTATATGTTAAAACTTCATCATTTGGTAGAGGACAAAATTCATGCAAGATCTACAGGACCATATAGCTTAGTTACACAACAACCACTGGGAGGTAAAGCTCAATTAGGTGGTCAAAGATTTGGTGAGATGGAAGTGTGGGCTTTAGAGGCATATGGGGCTTCTTACACTCTACAAGAAATTTTGACTGTAAAATCAGATGATGTAGCAGGGCGTGTTAAAGTTTACGAAACAATAGTCAAAGGAGAGGAAAATTTCGAGTCTGGTATACCCGAGTCGTTTAATGTTCTAGTGAAGGAAATTAAATCTCTGGCTCTTAATGTGGAGTTAAATTAAATATTATGAGTAAAGAATTAACAGATTTATTTAAAGGATCAGAAATTTCTGAGGCCCAAAATTTTAATAGTATTAAAATTTCGTTAGCAAGTCCTGAAAAAATTAAATCATGGACCTATGGTGAAATTAAAAAACCAGAAACAATAAATTATAGAACATTCAGACCAGAAAAAGATGGTTTATTTTGCGCAAGAATATTTGGTCCAATAAAAGATTATGAATGTTTATGTGGCAAGTACAAAAGAATGAAGTTCAGAGGCATTATTTGTGAAAAATGTGGGGTAGAAGTTACGAAGTCTAATGTTCGAAGAGAAAGAATGGGTCATATTAATCTTGCAACACCTGTAGCTCATATATGGTTTCTTAAATCTCTTCCAAGTAGAATTGCTCTTGCAGTTGATATGAAGCTTAAAGAAATCGAGAGAGTTTTATATTTTGAAAATTTCATAGTTATAGAACCTGGTTTAACTGGTTTACAAAAAAATCAACTTTTAAATGAGGATGAATTAGCAAAGTATCAAGATGAATATGGTGAAGAGGCTTTTACAGCAGGCATTGGTGCTGAAGCTGTTCTGGAAATGCTTAAAAATTTAGACTTAGAGGCTGAAAAAAAATATCTAACGTCATACATCAAAGAAACTAAGTCAAAAGTAAATGAGGAAAGAGCTATAAAAAGATTAAAATTAATCGAGTCATTTATTGAAACAGGACAGAAGCCTGAATGGATGATTATGACAGTAGTTCCAGTGATACCACCTGAATTAAGACCTCTTGTTCCTTTAGATGGAGGTAGATTTGCTACATCAGATTTGAATGATTTGTATAGAAGAGTAATAAACAGAAATAATCGTTTGAAAAGATTAATGGACCTTAAAGCTCCAGATATTATTGTCAGAAATGAGAAACGTATGCTTCAAGAGTCTGTTGATGCATTATTTGATAATGGAAGAAGAGGAAGAGTTATTACTGGCACAGGAAAGAGACCTTTAAAATCACTTGCAGAAATGCTTAAAGGCAAACAAGGAAGATTTAGACAAAATTTATTAGGCAAGAGAGTTGATTATTCTGGGCGTTCAGTAATTGTTGTTGGTCCAGATTTAAAACTACATGAGTGTGGTTTACCTAAAAAAATGGCTTTAGAGCTCTTTAAACCTTTTCTTTATGCAAGATTAAATAAACTAGGATTAGCTTCTACAATTAAACAAGCTAAAAAATTAGTAGAGAAAGAAACAAATGCAGTTTGGGATGCTTTGGAACTTATTGTTAGAGAGCATCCAGTATTGTTAAATAGAGCTCCAACACTTCATAGGCTTGGCGTTCAGGCATTTGAACCTAAACTGATTGAAGGTGATGCTATAGAATTACATCCATTAACTTGTGCTGCTTTTAATGCTGATTTTGACGGTGATCAAATGGCAGTACATGTTCCTCTAAGTTTAGAGGCTCAACTAGAAGCAAGAATTTTAATGTTATCAACTAATAATATTCTTTCACCATCTAATGGTAAGCCAATTATAGTTCCTAGTCAGGATATGATTTTAGGAATTTATTATTTATCTCAAGAACCACTAAATGACAAACCATCGGGTTATTTTTTAGATGCAGATCAGATTGAATTTGCTTTGTCGTCTGGTCAAATAAAAGTTCATAGTACTATAATCTCTAGATTTGAGACAGTAGATGAAAAAGGTCATAAAAAATTTGAAAAATATACATCAACAGCAGGAAGATTTTTATTAGCTAATTTGTTGCCAAAAAATAAAGATATTAAATTCTCTTTGGTAGATAGATTGTTACCAAAAAAGGTTGTTTCAGAAGTGATTGATATTGTTTTTAGATTTTGTGGTCAAAAAACAACTGTTATATTTTGTGACAAATTGAAAGATTTAGGATTTAAACATGCTTTCAAAGCTGGAATTTCTTTTGGTAAAGATGATCTTGTTATACCTGAAAATAAAACTCAATTAATAGAAGATACAAAAAAACTCATTTCAGATTATGAGACTCAATATGCTGAAGGTCTGATAACTAGAGGAGAAAAGTATAATAAAGTTGTGGACGCTTGGTCAAAATGTACCGATAAGGTAGCTGGAGAAATGATGAAGGGTATTTCTGCTACAGAAAAAACCCCAGAGGGATTAAAAATAAACTCTGTGTTTATGATGGCAGACAGTGGAGCAAGAGGCTCTGCAGCACAGATGAAGCAGTTAGCTGGTATGAGGGGTTTAATTGCTAAACCATCAGGAGAAATTATTGAAAGTCCAATAACTTCAAATTTTAAAGAGGGGTTAACTGCTCTTGAATACTTTAATTCTACTCATGGAGCTAGAAAAGGATTGGCAGATACTGCGCTTAAAACAGCAAGTTCTGGTTATTTAACTAGAAGATTGTGTGATGTTGCTCAAGACTTAACAATTACTAAGAAAAATTGCGATAAACCAGGATTTATAGAGCTGTCAGAAATATTAGAAGGTGGAAACGTTGTGGTCAGCATATCTGAAAGAGCTTTAGGTAGAGTAGCAGCTTCTGACGTTAAACATCCCTTAACAGGAGAAATTATAATAAAGAAATCAAATATGATTGACGAGTCAGGTTGTGATAAGATTGATGCCGCAGGTATAAAATCATTAAAAGTTTATTCTGTAATGACATGTAGTTCAAAAGAGGGCGTTTGTGCAACTTGTTATGGGAGGGATTTGTCTAGAGGTAAAATGGTACATGTAGGAGAGGCGATTGGAATGATATCAGCCCAATCAATTGGAGAACCAGGTACACAATTAACGATGAGAACATTCCATGTTGGTGGTACTGCTTCTGTAAAACAAGACTCTCAAATAGTTACTAAAACAGATGGTATTTTGAAAATTATTAATTCAAATATTTTAGAGGACTCTAAAAAGAATTTAATTGTTATGGGAAGGAATACCCAATTATCCATTGAAGATGACAATGGTGTTCAAACAGCAATTTATAAAGTTGCATATGGTTCAAAATTATTTTTTAAGAATGGAGATAAAATTAAAGCAAATACAAAAATTTGTGAGTGGGACCCATACACTACTCCTGTAATTGCTGAAAAATCAGGAATAGCAAGTTATGTGGATTTAATTGATGGTGTATCGATTCAAGAAACAACGGATGACGCTACTGGAATCTCATCAAAATCAGTTGTTGATTGGAGATCTCAATCTAAAAGCACTGACTTAAAGCCAAGAATTACTTTAAGAGACGAAAAAGGGAATGTTATTAAGAAAGCTGATGATAATGAAGCAAGATATTATCTTGTTCCAGATTCAATTTTATCTGTAAAAGATGGACAAAATGTTTCAGCAGGAGACGTAATTGCTAGATTACCAAAAGAGACAACTAAGACCAAAGATATTACTGGAGGACTACCAAGAGTAGCAGAACTATTCGAAGCTAGAAAAGCAAAAGACAGTGCGATTATAGCTGAGAATGATGGTCAGGTAATTTTTGGCAAAGAAGTGAGAGGTAAACAAAGAATTTCTATAGTTCCTCAGGATGGAACTGAGCCATCAAATTACTTAATTCCAAAAGGTAAACACATAAATTTTAATCAAGGTGAAAAAATAAAAAAAGGCGAGTATTTGTTAGATGGCCAACCTCTACCACATGACATATTAAGAATAATGGGCATAAAAGACTTAACTGAATATTTTGTAAATCAAGTTCAGGAGGTGTACAGATTGCAAGGTGTAATAATTAACGATAAACACATAGAGACAATTTTGAGACAAATGTTAAAAAAAGTTGAAATAAAATCTTCTGGAGACTCTTCATATCTTCCAGGTGAAATAGTTGATAGAATTAAATTTGAAAATATGAATGAAAAATTAAAATCAGAAGGTAAAACTCCTGCAATAGGTGAGAGAGTTTTAATGGGTATTACTAAAGCTTCTTTACAAACAGAGTCATTTATATCAGCTGCTTCATTTCAAGAGACTACTAGAGTTCTTACAGATGCAGCAATAAAAGGTAAGATTGATCCTTTAAATGGGTTAAAGGAAAATGTAATAGTCGGTAGATTAGTGCCCGCAGGTACTGGGAACATTAAGAATAAATGGAACAAAAAAGCTCTTGAAGATGATAATAAGTTTTTGTCAGATCAAGAAAAAATTGAAGCCTCTGAAAGTCAAGTAAATCAATAGAAAAATCACTGATCTTTAACAGTTTTAGTTTGACAAAGGTAAATTAATTAGTATTTTGGCGATAATTTTTTTGGTTGGAATGTAGTGCTTATAGCACTAAACGCTGCCACAATTAAAAGCCAGTTATTTCTTCAAAAAAATTTAAATATTAAAAAATTATGCCAACTATAAACCAGTTGTTAAGAAAAAAAAGAATTAAACCATTAGCTAGGAACAAAGTTCCTGCTTTGCAAAAACAACCTCTTAAACGAGGAGTTTGTGTAAAAGTTTATACCACAACTCCAAAGAAACCAAACTCAGCATTAAGAAAAGTTGCAAGAGTAAGACTTTCAAATGGATTTGAAGTTACAGCATACATACCTGGTGAAGGTCATAATTTACAGGAGCACTCGGTTGTTTTAATTAGAGGTGGAAGAGTCAAAGATTTACCGGGAGTAAGATATCATATATTGAGAGGAAACTTAGATACTCAAGGTGTAGCCAACAGAAAACAAAGACGATCTTTATATGGGACAAAGAAAGGTAAATAAAGATGTCTAGAAAAAAAACTCAACCAAAAAAGAATGTAACACCTGATCCTAAATTTAATTCTACTATAATTCCAAAGTTAATTAATAATATAATGTATGATGGCAAAAGAGGTGTTGCTGCAAAAATTGTTTATGATGCAATCGAAAAAATTAAAACTAAATCAAAAGATGAACCAATAAATATATTTAATGAGGCTATCAACAATATAAAACCAACTGTAGAAGTAAGATCTAGAAGAGTCGGTGGTGCAACTTATCAAGTCCCAGTAGAGGTAAAAAGTAAGAGAGCTCAAGCTCTAGCCATAAGATGGTTAGTAGACTCAGCTAGAAAAAGAAAAGATAAGCATATGTC
The DNA here is from genome assembly GCA_902563555.1 of uncultured Pelagibacteraceae bacterium. GTDB lineage: Bacteria > Pseudomonadota > Alphaproteobacteria > Pelagibacterales > Pelagibacteraceae > Pelagibacter. The sequence goes on from CACEXM010000001.1 coordinate 213,888, forward strand.
AGACAAAATTTTTAATGAACTTTACGATGCTTATGAAAAAAAAGGTGCAGCAGTAAAAAAAAGAGAGGATGTTCATAAAATGGCAGAGTCTAATAAAGCCTTTGCACATTTTAGGTGGTAAAAATATGTCAAGAACACACACATTAGATAAATACAGAAACATTGGTATAATGGCTCACATAGATGCCGGTAAAACTACAACCACTGAAAGAATTTTATATTATACAGGAAAAAGCCATAAAATTGGAGAAGTTCATGATGGAGCAGCTACAATGGATTGGATGGAGCAAGAACAGGAAAGAGGAATAACCATCACCTCTGCTGCAACGACTTGTTTCTGGCAAGACCACAGAATAAACATTATTGACACTCCAGGACACGTAGATTTTACAATCGAAGTTGAAAGATCTTTAAAAGTTTTAGATGGAGCAGTTGCGGTTTTTGATGGGGTTGCTGGCGTAGAGCCACAATCAGAAACAGTATGGAGACAAGCTGATAAATATAAAGTTCCAAGAATTTGTTTTGTTAACAAATTAGACAGAACAGGAGCTGATTTTTTTAGATGTGTAAATATGATTAAAGATAGACTGGGCGCAAAACCACTAGTTTTGCAGATTCCAGTTGGAATTGAGGCTTCTTTAACTGGAGTTATAGATCTTGTTAAAATGAAAGCACAATTATGGAAAAACGAAGCATTAGGTGCAGAATGGGAATATAAAGATATCCCCGATGATTTAAAAGAAATTTCTAATAAATACAGAACAGAACTTGTAGAACTTGCTGTTGAGCAAGATGAAAAATTAATGGAAAGTTATCTGAATGGAGATGAAATAAAAGAGGAAGATTTGATTAAGTGTATAAGAAAAGGAACTTTAAGCTTTGATTTTGTGCCTGTTTTAACAGGTTCGGCCTTTAAAAATAAAGGTGTCCAACCTTTACTAGATGCCGTAGTAAATTACCTTCCAAGCCCTCTAGATATTGGCTCAATCAAAGGTACTAAAGCTGGAACAGAAGATGAAGTTGAGATGAAATTTGAGGATAAGTCACCATTTTCTGCGTTAGCTTTTAAGGTAGCAAATGACCCATTTGTTGGTTCTTTGACGTTTATAAGAGTTTATTCTGGAACAATTAAGTCTGGTACCTCAATTTATAATTCTTCAACAGATAAAGAAGAGAGAGTGGGAAGAATGTTATTAATGCATGCAAACTCCAGGGAGGATATAAAAGAAGCCAACTCCGGTGATATTGTCTCTTTAGCAGGTCTTAAAAATACAATGACAGGGCATACTTTGTGTAATAAGGATAATGCTGTCCTGCTAGAACCGATGGAATTTCCAGATCCTGTAATAGAAATAGCTGTTGAGCCCAAGACTAAGGGCGACCAAGAAAAAATGGGAGAGGCTTTGGCAAGGTTAGCCAAAGAAGATCCATCCTTTAGAGTTTCCTCTGATGAGGAGTCTGGACAGACTATAATCAAAGGAATGGGTGAATTGCATTTAGATATCATAGTTGACCGAATGAAAAGAGAGTTCAAGGTTGAGGCAAATGTTGGTGCTCCTCAAGTCGCCTACAGAGAAACAATAGAAAAATCTGCTGAATTTGAGTACATACACAAAAAACAAAGTGGTGGAGCAGGACAATTTGCAAAAGTTAAACTTTTTATTGAACCACAGGAGCCAGGAAAAGGAAGATTAGTTGAAAGTGCAATTAAAGGTGGAGCCATACCAAAAGAGTTTATTCCTGGAGTTGAAAAAGGAATTGAAACAGTTTCTGATAGCGGAATTTTAGCAGGTTTTCCTATGATTGATTATAAAGTTACAATAGTGGATGGCTTACATCATGATGTAGACTCTAGTGTCTTGGCTTTCGAACTTGCTAGTAGAGCATGTTTTAAAGAAGCTTGTACTCAAGGAGGTTTAAAATTATTAGAACCAATAATGAGAGTTGAGGTAGTAACGCCAGAAGATTACATGGGTGATGTTATTGGAGATTTAAATAGTCGAAGAGGACAAATAAGTACCCAAGAACAAAGAGGAAATGCAACTGTAATAACAGCTATGGTTCCACTTGCTAACATGTTTGGTTACATCAACAGTTTGAGATCGATGTCTCAAGGCAGAGCTCAATATTCAATGTTTTTTGACCATTACTCTAAAGTTCCTCAAAATGTTCAAGACGAAGTAACAAAAAAGGTTGCAGGCTAATATGGAAAAGCAAAATATTAGAATAAAATTGAGAGCTTATGATAATAAGATCCTTGATGCTTCTACTGAGGAAATAGTAAATACTGTGAAAAGAACAGGTGCTACAATTAAAGGCCCGATACCTCTTCCAACAAGAATAGAGAGATACACTGTATTAAGATCCCCTCATATAGATAAAAAAAGTAGAGAACAATTTGAGTCTAGAACCCACAAAAGATTAATTGATATTATAGAACCAACACCACAAACGGTTGAAGCTTTAATGAAACTTGATTTAGCATCAGGTGTTGATGTGGAGATAAAAATTTAGTCATGAGTGAAATTGCTTTAATTGGAAAAAAGATAGGAATGACAAGAGAGTTTTATAAAACTGGTCAGTTAGTTCCAGTAACGGTTTTAAAAATGGAGAAAGCGAGAGTTATTCAAATAATTGATCAAGAAAAAAGAGGCTACAATGCGGTTCAACTTGGTTATGGAAAAATAAAAAATTCAAAGCTTTCTAAAGCAATGAAAGGTTATTTTACAAAAAAAAATACGGAAGCAAAAAAAAAACTTAAAGAATTTAGGGTATTGGATATTAGCAAATATAAAGAGGGCAATGAATTTGGCCTAGAAATTTTTAAAGATGTAAAATTTGTAGACACTAGATCTAAAACTATTGGTAAA
>CACEXM010000002.1:0-35000 GCA_902563555.1 uncultured Pelagibacteraceae bacterium
CTGCTTATTTGAAGCTGAATAAAAATTTTAATTTATCAATATTTTCGACTTTAATTCTCTTGATTTCTTTTTGTTTCTATTTTTTAAATTCACTAAATTTTTTTTATTTGAAAGAATTTTCGAAGTTTATTTTTTATAGTTTTATTTTCTTTGGTTATTTTTCATTAATACTCAAAATTTTAAATTTCAAAAAAAAAGATGAAAAAAAATTCTTTAAATGGAACTATCTTAATACGATTTATTTCCTAATTATTATTAACGTACTAATATCTTCATTAGTTCCAGTTACTGATGCAGACTCAGTAAGATATCATCTTGGCCAATTCAACAATGATCAAAAATTTATTGATTTTGATTTACATAGTAAAATTTCTTATATTGGGGATGGTCTTAATGTCATCAGCTATTATTCAAATACATTTAATATTGTCTCATGTTTAAACTTCTATTTTTTATTTTTGATAATTAGCCTTATAAAAAAAACTTTTTCTAAGGAAAAAAAGATTTTTTTTTCTATTTTTTTATTATCAATACCAATTTATTTAAATCTTTTAATATCTCAAAAACCTTTTCTATGGTTGGTATTTAATTTATTTTATATTTTTTTTCTGGATTACAAAAAATTAATTGATAAAAATTCTTTATCATTTTTAATAATTTTAATTAATTTATCTTTAATTCAAATTTCCAAACCAGAATTTTTGCTTGTAATCCCTTTATTTATTGTTTTTTTGATTATAAAATTAAAATCAAATTTTAGCATAAAAGAAAAACCTAGCAAAATATTTTCATATGTTGTCTGTATACTTTTATTTCCTTTAATTTTTTTGATTTATAATTTTTTTGTTTTTTCCGATCCTACAAAAATACTACTGGTACAAAATAACATTGGTGAGGAGAAATTTGTAAGTTTTTTGAAGAGTTCAAACATCTCAATCTCATTATCAAATATTTTTGAATTCTTTTTAAATTTGGGACTTCCAATTAAATATTTGAGTTATTTTTCGATCTCTTTAGGTTTTGGTTTTTTTATATGTATTTTATTTTCCAAATTTAGATTAGATAAAAATTATATTTTACTGATTTTTTTTATTATTCTCAATTTAACACTTCATAGAATAGATATTGAAGAAAATCATTCAAGAAATTACGTCTTGATTTATTTAATTTTAATCTATCTATTTTTACAACAAAAAATAATTCAAAAAAACTTTATAAAAATTATTTTAATTATACAATTAATGATAACTCAAGCTTCATTTATGTTTTTTAATTATGAAATTTACTTTAAAGATAAGTACAAAGAGATAGCTTATAATTATTCTAATGAAAATAAAATTTTTGAAAAAACGAGATTAATAAATAACACAATAATTGTAACCAACATTGATGGAAATTTATTTAAAAGATATGATTATGTAAATATTGATTATTACAACTTTGACAGAAGCTTTTTTTATGAAAAATTTTATAATAAAATCAAAAATGATAAAAAAATAAATCAAATTATTTTAATTTTGAAAGATGGTGATACTTATCCTGCCTTAAATCAGTTCCTAAGTGAGGAACTATTAATTTCTATAAGAACAAGAAATCCACTTAAAAAGAAACTAACAGAAAATTATTCGATTTATAAACTCTCTAAAAAAGAATTATCGTTTTTTTCTCCATAGAGCTCTTGTTTAAAAATATTTTTTTTACCCAAAATAATTTAAGAAAAAAAATTATCTTAATAATTTATAATATAAAATAAATAATAGATATTTGATATAATCTATTTTAAAAATTTTTTTTAAGTTTATATTTTCTTGACAAACAATATTTAAAAAATTTGAAAATTTATCTGATTTAATTTTATCTCCTATTTCAAAATAATCTTTTGAAACATTCATTCCCGAAACTGTAGGTCTCATAAGAATATTTTCAAAATCAATATTTAAAAAGTTACAAATTATTTCTTGTTTTTTTTTTACATCATTTAAAAAATCTTCAAGTTTAATTATTAAAAAATTATCTGGATATTGAGATTGTAAAAAATTTATTTTTTTTATACTTATATAATACCTTTTTTTAAAGTTTTGCTTATACATAGATCCTAATAATAATTTTTCTATTTGTTGATTATTCAATTTCCAGCCCTTTTGGGATCTTAATGATTTTGAATATAATAAATCTTTTAAATTTCGATAAACAAATATACATTTAAAATTAAACTTTTCTTTTATAAAAAAATTTAATTTTTCAAAACACTCATTTGCCTCAGGTATTACTATATTCTTACTAATATCATTTTGTTTTTTTTCACTGACATAATGTTTAAAATAATTTTCATAAAATATATCAAGAAAATTCTCTGACGTTACAATACCTTTATTAAAAATATTCTCCATAAAACTTCGATCAAACGAAAAAAAATCAAAATCAAATTTTTCAATATTATTTTTTCCTGTTTTACTATTGTCAAAAAGAGTTTTTAAATAAGAATGCACTTCAATTGCAGAATAATTTGCTGAAATATTGAGCAGCTTTCTTAATTTATTATGATCTATTGGATATGATAATTTATCATTATGGTATTTAACCCTTAGTAAATTTTTTTCTTGCTTTAAATAATATTTTATTTGTATGTCCTCTTTATAATCTTGATTTAATAAATTAAATATATCGAATGGAATATTTGAAATTTTTTCATGTGTATGAACAACTTTAAGCTTTGAATGGGAATCTAAAAACTTTAAAATGGTACTTTTTCCACTTTGAGAAAAACCAGTGATAAAAATTTTCTTCATTTAAATTTTTAAGATAATTTTAATTTATTATTATATCAAATTTTTAAGTTTTTGATTATTTATAAACGATGATAAAAGGTAAATATATTTAAATATGAAGATTTTATTAATATCAGGAGATCACAAAAGACATAAAAATTTTGCATCTGTTATTGACTCAAAATTTGAGCTTGTATCTTGGATTGTTGAAAAGAGAGAAGATAGTCTTCCAAAAATTTATAGGTTCAAGAATAAAATTGATAAAACTAACTTTAATTATCACTTTAAAAAAAGAGATGAATATGAAAAAAAATATTTTAAATATAATGAAAAAAAAATTAATCAAAAAAAAGTTAAAATTACAAAAATCAAAAAAAATATAAAGAAAATCAAATCTATATTAAAAAAATATAAACCCAAAATTTTAATTACTTTTGGATCTTCAATTATACCCAATGAATTGCTAAAGAATTTACCCAAATATTCTATTAATTTACATTCAGGATTAGCACCATATTATAAGGGCTCTGCGTGCAACTTTTGGCCTATATATTTTTTACAACCAAATTTTGTTGGAATGACTTTCCACTATCTAAGTAATAAATTAGACTCTGGAAAAATAATACATCATAGTATTCCAAAATTAAAACTTAACGAAAATATTCATTCTTTGGCATGCAGAGCGCAAATAAAAGCTTTTAAAGATTTTGTAAAAATTGTTGATAAAATAAAAAAAAATAATTTGAGTGGAAAATCATTAGATATTAACGGAAAACTTTTTCAAAAAAAAGATTTTAAACCAGAGCACTTAAGAATAGTTTACAATACATTTAAGGATAGTATTATTAATTTATTTTTAAAAAAAAAAATTTTAACCAACAAACCTATAATTGTAAATTATAATGATTAATATTGCTTTGATTGGATGTGGTAGAGTCTCAGAATTCCACTGCAAAGCAATAAAGAAACAGAAAAAGCTAAAATTAATTGCGTGTTGTGATCTTGACATAAATAAAGCAAAATATCTTGCAAAAAAGTATAAAGCTCAAAGTTTTTCAAATTACAATGAAATGCTAAAAAATTTGCCACAAATTGATATTGTTGCAATCATTACTCCATCTGGAATGCATTATAAACACGCTAAATCTATAATAATTAAATATAAAAAAAATTTAATTGTCGAAAAGCCTATTTGCTTAAAAACAACTAATTTGATTAATTTATTTAAAATCGCTAAAAATAAGAGAGTTAAGATTTATCCAATTTTCCAAAATAGATACAACAAAGCAGTAAGACGAGTAAAGTTAGCTTTAAAAAATAATGAGTTAGGTAAAATAAGAACAATTAATGTGACAGTAAGATGGTGTAGGCCTCAAAGATATTATGATTTATCTACTTGGCGTGGTACTTACTCTCATGATGGTGGAGCATTATCAAACCAAGGAATACATTATGTAGATATACTACAATATTTATCTGGAGGAATACTTGAAGTAAGTTGTATAGCTAGAACACTAGGAGCAAATATTGAGGTTGAAGATACCGCATTAGGACTATTCAAGCTCAAATCTGGTGGTATAGGATCTTTAGAGGTTACTACATCTGCAAGACCTGATGATTTTGAAGGCTCTCTAACAATTGTTGGATCAAAGGGATTAGCAAAAATATCAGGGTTAGCTTTAAATAAAATTGAAATCTTCTCACCATCACCTAAAGACATAAAAAAATTTAGCGATAATTTTTCTGATTTACCTGATAGAGGAAGAGTTTATGGTCGTGGGCATTTTGATACCTATGCTGATATTCAAAAAGATATCTTTACTAAAAAAAAGTATCCAATAGATTTCGATCAAGCCTACAAATCAATTAACTTTTTAAATTCTTTATATTCTTCATATGAAAACAAAAGTAAATGGATAAAATTAAACAAAACAATTATTTCTAAGAAATTAGGAAGAGTAAACAACAGAATATCAAAATTATATACCACGGATAATTAATGAAAAAATTAGCAATTGATGGTGGAAAACCTCTAAGGCCTAAAGGTTTTCCTGAAAGATTTCCCTACGATAAAAGGGAATTAGATATAATTACAAAAATAATGAAGCTTTCTATAAAAACTGGAATTCCATTCAGATACAATGACAAATATTCAAAAATTTACGAAAAAAAATTTATTAAATTTATGAATGGTGGTTTCTGTAATTTAGTGAATTCTGGCACAAATGCTTTACTTGCAAGCATAGCATCTTTGAAGCTAAAAACAAAAAGTGATATTTTGGTACCATGTTTGACAGATGTAGGATGTGTTACCCCAATCATTATCTTAGGTTTTAAACCTATACCAGTAGATATCTGTAAAAAAAACTTTAATGTGAGTCTAGATGAAATAAAAAAAAAAATTACAAAAAATACAAGTGCTGTAATAGTGGCTCATATTGGTGGGGAAGTAACCGATATAGATAAAATCTCAAAGTATTTGAAATCTAAGAAAATAAAATTAATTGAGGACTGTTCTCAATCACATGGTGCTATGTATAAAAAAAATAAGGTGGGTACTTTTGGAGATATTTCTTTTTTTTCAACAATGTCATCTAAGCTTCATACAACTGGAGGTACAGGGGGAGTAATTTTCTCAAGATACAAAAATTTGATACATAACTCAAAACTTTTTTCCGATAGAGGGAAATATTTTCAAAATTCAAAGTTTACTGGCAAATATATTTCTACAGGCTTGAATTTAACAATTGATGAATTATCAAGTGCAATTGGAACGATCCAGCTAGATAAATTATCTTTAACAATTAAAAGAACTAATTTTATTGGCGAGTATATTAAAAAAAAACTTATCGATAATAAATCACCGTCAAAAATATCTGGTCAATATAAAAATACTTTTAATGTATACTGGTTTCTAAGAATAACTCTCGATTTAACAAAAATAAAAGTAAGTAAAAAGAAATATTGTGAAGCTTTGAAAAAGGAAGGTTTAAGTTTATCTGAAAAATATATATATAATCCTTTTTATCAAAAGTGGATAAAAGATCATAAATTCAAAAAAAAACTTAAATTTCCTAATTACGATCAAAGCCTAAAAAAGAACTATGTCATTTTTATCAGAGAAAATTATAACAAAAAAGATGTACAAGACATTATAAGAATTATAAAAAAAGTTGACAATGAATTTAAAAAATAAGTCAGTTAAAGTAGCTGTTTGTTCAAGAACTTTTTATAAAAATTTATATTTAAGAAATGAATTAAAAAAACTAAAAAAAATAATCAAATTTAATAAAACAAATAAAACTCTTCGAAATAAAGAATTATCTAATTTCATTAGTGACTCGGAAATAACTATAATTGGTTTAGAAATAATAAATAAATCTATAATTAATAAATTGCCTAATTTAAAAACTATTATAAAGTACGGTGTTGGTTTAGATAAAATTGATTTAAATTATTTAAAAAAAAAAAATATTAAACTTATTCATTTTCCTGGTTTCAATAAAAGATCTGTATCTGAGCTTGTTTTAGGTTATATTCTCGCAAAATCTAGAAATCTTTACGAACATTTTAAGGAGACCAAAAACAAAAATTGGGAAAATAAAACTGGAAACTTAGTAACTAAAAAAAAAATTGGAATTATAGGTTGTGGAAATATTGGGAAAGATTTAATTAAAATTCTTAAACCATTTGATAATGAAATATATGTTAATGATATCAAAAATATTAATAATTATGCAAAAAAAAATAATCTTAAAAATTCAAGTAAAAAAATTATTTTTAAAAATTGTGACTTTATCTCTATCCATATTCCTTATAACAAAAAAAATAGAAATATAATTGACCAGAAATATATTTCTTTGATGCGAGATAATTCAACCTTAATAAATACCTCAAGAGGAAATGTTGTTAACGAAAATGATCTTTATAAAAATTTGAAAAAAAAAAATATATTCTCTTATTTTGATGTTTTAAGTATTGAACCATTAAATAAAAATAATAGACTTATTAACCTTAAGAATTTTTTTCTTTCACCACATATAGGTGGATCTACATTGGAAAGTATATTAGAGGGCGGTCGCTTATGTATAAAAAGAATATAAATTTTTCAAAATTAAATATTTATGGTTTTGTACCAGCTAGAATGGCTGCCACTAGATTTCCTGGTAAACCTCTTAAAAAGATTTTAGGCAAGCCTATGATCCAGCATGTATACGAAAAAGCAAAAAAGTTCAAACACTGGAAAAATCTCTTTCTTACTACTTGTGACAAAGAAATAAATGATTTTGCAAAAAAAAATTCAATACCAAATATAATGACATCAAAAAAACATAAAAGATGTCTTGATAGAGTTTATGAAGCAGCAAATAAAACTAAGGGTATAAAAAATAATGATTTAATTGTTTGTGTTCAAGGTGACGAACCAATGCTCAAACCAAATATGATAATAAATGCTATAAAACCTATACTAAAAAAGAAGGTTAATTGTACTGTTCTTGCAATGGACATAATTCATAAAGATCAATTTTTAAATAAAGATATTGTAAAAATTATTCATGATGAAAATGATGAGGTGCTTTACACCTCTAGGGCACCAATACCGTATGCAAAAGAGTTTAATAGAAAAATTGGTGCAAAAAGAATTTATGGAATATTTGTATTCAAGTGGTTTTTTTTAAAAAAATTTTATCGTACACCTGAAAGTAATTTGGAAATTATAGAATCTTGTGACTCAAATAGAATTTGTGATCATGGAAGAGGACAATTCATTGCAAGACAAAAATATGTTGCATCCTTCTCTGTTGACACACCGGCAGACTTAAAAAAAGTAGAGAATTTTTTGAAAAAGAATGAAAAAAATTAATGTTGCAATTGTAGGGTTTGGTTTAGTTGGAAATAGAAGAAAGAAATATATTGATAAAAATAAAAAATTTAATTTAAAATTTATTAGCGATAATAGATTTAATAAAGACTTCAAAAGAAAAAATATTTTTTTTTACAAAAACTATAAAAATATTCCAATTAAAAATTTGAATGCTGTATTTATAACTTTACCAAATTTCTTAGCTCCTGTTGTAACTAAATATTTTTTAAAAAAGAATATTCACATTTTTTGTGAAAAACCACCTGCAAAAAATTTGGCAGAAATAATTGATGTATATAAAATTTATAAAACTAAAAAAAATCTAAAATTAAAATATGGTTTTAATCATAGATATCATCTTTCAGTACAATTGGCTAAAAAAATAATCGACAAAAAAAAAATTGGTCAAATTATAAATATCAGAGCTATTTATGGTAAAAGCAAGATTTTGAATTTTTCAAAGAATAATTGGAGATCAAAAAAAAAATTAGCTGGTGGTGGTATTCTTTTAGATCAAGGAATTCATATGCTTGATTTAATTAGATATTTAGCTGGAGATTTTGAAGAATATAAAAGTTTTATATCTAATAAATATTGGAAGTATGATGTTGAGGATAATGCATTCGCAATAATGAGAAATAAACAAGGAATTATTGCCTCAATTCACTCAACAGCAACACAATGGCAACATAAATTTAATTTAGAAATAATATGCTCAAAAGGATCAATTATTTTAGATGGAATACTTTCAAGTACAAAAACTTATGGAAAAGAGCAGCTCAGGATTTATCCTTCTGCTGAACCTTATACATACAAAAACAACAAGAAAACAAAAATATTTTACTTTAATAACGACCCATCATGGGAACTGGAAATTAAAGAATTTGCAGATGTTATTACTTATAATAAAGCAGTCAAATATGGTACGATTGATGAGGCTATAAAAGTAATGAGAATGATCCAAAAAATTTATAAAAATGATGAGAGAGTTTTAAAAATATGAAATCAATTGAAAAGTTAGCATATAAAGAGAAAAATATAGAAAATTTTAGTAAAAGATATTTAGAAAGAATAAATCTTATCTTTAAAAAAATAAATTTAAAAGAATTATCTAAGCTAGAAAATGAATTTTTGGATTTGAGAAAAAAAAATTCTACATTATTTGTTTTTGGTAATGGTGGTGGAGCTGCTACTGCAATGACGATGGCAAATGATTTAGGTTTTGATGTATTAAAAAAAACAAATAAAAAAACATTTAAAATTATTTCACTTAACGATAATAGTTCTGTTGTAACTGCAATTGCAAATGACAAAAGTTATGATGAGATTTTTATGAATCAGTTAAAAATACATTTTAATAAAAAAGATAAAATTTTAATTTTTTCAGCTTCTGGAAATTCTAAAAATTTGATTAAAGCAGCTAAATGGGTCAAGAAAAAAAAAGGTAAGGTAATAAGTATTATAGGTTTTGATGGTGGTAAACTTAAAAAGCTCAGTGATACTTACATTCATATTCCAACTGAAAGAGGTGAATACGGGCCTGTAGAAGATTTTCAATTAATGATAAACCATATATTGGCACATTGGTTTCAAAAAAATTTAAAGAGATAAGGTTAATGCGTATTAATTTTAGAGGAAAAACTGCATTAATTACTGGGGCATCAGATGGTATAGGCAAAACTATATATAATGATTTTAAAAAACTTGGTGCTAAAGTAATTGGAACTTGTAATCAAAAAAAAATGAAAGGACTTATCCAAGTCGATTTCAATGACACAAGATCAGTAAAAAAATTTCTAGAAAAAATAAATAAATATAAAAAAATTGATATTTTGATAAATAATGCAGGAACTAATATTTTAAATCCAGTCAATAAATTGATTGAAAATGATATTTATAAATTAATTAAAATTAATACTGTTGGACCGACATTGATAACAAAAGTAATCTCTAAAAAAATGATAAAAAACCGGTATGGTAGAATTATTAATATGTGCTCTATATTTGGTGAGATAACAAAAGAGAAAAGAGTTTTATATAATATTACAAAATTTGGATTAAATGGTCTTACAAAAGGATCTGCTATTGACCTTGCTAAAAGTCAGATATTAGTAAATTCTATTTCTCCAGGATTTGTTTCGACCAAACTAACAAAAAAAATTTTAGGAAAAAAAATAAATACATTAAAAAAAGAAATCCCATTAAAAAGATTAGCTTCTTCAGATGAAATTTCTAAGATAGTTTTATTTCTTGCCAGTGATCTTAATACCTATTTGACTGGACAGAATATAATTGTAGATGGAGGCTTTACATCTAAGTAAAATTATATCAAAAAAATTTAAGTGTTATAGTAATTTAATGAACAAGATTAAAATAAAATCTAAAATAAAAAGTTACGAAATTATATTTAAAAAAGTCAAGAAATTTAAAAATGAAGAAAATTTCGTTTTTTTTATTGATTATATTTTTTTTAAAAAAAATTCTTTTTTGTTTGATAAAAAAATAAAAAAAATTCTTATTGTTGCAAATGAAAAAACAAAAAGTTTTGAAAATTTAAATAAAATATTTGACAAATTTTTCAAACTAAACCCAAATAGATTTACAACATTAGTATGTGTTGGTGGCGGAGTATTGCAAGATGTCTCAGCATTTATAGCATCAATTACATTTAGAGGACTTAATTGGATATTTTATCCTACAACCTTGCTAGCCCAAGGGGACAGTTGTATAGGTGGAAAGACATCAATAAATTATAAAGGTTCAAAAAATCAAATCGGAAATTTTTATCCACCAAACAAAATATTCATTGATACTAATTTTTTAAATACTCTTAAAAAGAACGATATATTGTCAGGATACGGTGAAATGGCTCATTATTACTTGCTGTCAAGTTTTAAAGAGCAAGTATTTTTTAAAAAAAGAACAGAAGAAATTTTAAAAAATAAAAAGTTTAACTTAAGAAAAACTATTAAAAACTGTTTAGGTATAAAAAAAAAGTTTATTGAGAAAGATGAATTTGACAATGGAAAAAGATTACTGCTAAATTACGGTCACTCTTTTGGTCATGCACTTGAAAAATATACAAATTATAAAGTACCTCATGGATTAGCAGTATCGATAGGATTAGATTTGGCAAATTATATTTCATATAAAAAAAAGTATTTGGATAAAGAAAATTATCTTTTTATGAAAAGCATATTGGCCTCAATAAACAAAAAAATCTTTATTAAAAATTTTAATAATCATAAATTTTTGAAATATTTAGAAAAAGACAAAAAAAATACGCAAAATCATTTTGGAGTAATTTTAACTCGTGGACCCAAAAAAGCATTTTTTTTAAAAATAAATAAAAAAGATAAAAACTTTCAAAATTTTATAAAAGAATATTTTTTTAAAAAAGAAATAAATAGATAAAATGAATTTTTTAATAGAATTATTTAACTATTCCAAAATTCATTTTGAAAAGAAATTTTTTATTATTTTTACTTTAGTTTTAATTTCTGCCCTATTAGATTTTTTTGCCATAATCAGTTTTATTCCAATAATTAATATTCTTTTTCCTGATACTATATCTGGTAGTGAAAAAATTTTAGAATTTTATCTCAGATTTTTTGATTTACTCAACATTGATTATAATGCGGTATCTTTAAGTCTTTTAATAATCTTAATTTTTTTTTTAGTAAAATTAATTGAATTCTTCTCAGAATACTATTCTTTAATTTTAACTCAGAATGTAAAATATAAATTGCAAAAAGAATTTTTATTTAAATTAAAAAAATCTTTTTTAGGTTATTTTATAAATATTAGAATAGGTGAAATAACAAACTTATATAACAGAGAAATACATTTTGTTGCAGAATCATATAGGTTGTTATTAATAATTATCGCAAGACTAATAATTTTCTTTTTACTATTAATATTTTTATTGATTAATGAGACCCTTTTAACATTTTCAACTTTAATTTTAACTTTTCTATTAATTTTAATTATGAAAAAATTTTATAATATAATTGAAAATAATGCTAATGATCTTATTAATGAACAGCAAAAAGTATCCTCTAGTTTTACTTTTTTTATAAACAATATTTTTTCGATAAGAAATACTATATATCAAGACAGTCACATAAATGAAATTAAAGACCAAACAAAAAATTGGATAAAATATTTAATTAAAAATATTAGATATAAATTAATTGTTAGCTCTTTTATAGAACCGATATTTATAATTATGATAATATTTAGTATTTTTATAATTTTTCAAATACAATCTGTAATTCCTGCAAATTACTTAGTAAATCTAGGAATTCTTCTAAGATTTGCGCGACACTTTTTATCAATTCAAAACTCTTATATAAAAATTTTAAATTGGAAAAGATACGTAAAGTCAAAAAAATTTCATGATAAATTGTTACAAGACTTTTTAGAAGATCAAGCGAACCAAAAAGAAAATATCTCAGAAATTTCAGAAATTTTAATTGAAAAGCTTAATATATCTTATGAGGATAAAACAATAATCAAAAATTTTAATATTAAATTGGAAGTGCCGTTTTGTTTAAAAATAGATGGTAAAAATGGTTCTGGCAAAACAACTTTAGTTAGAGCTATTATGGGTTTAATAAAATTAGATAATGGAAATATCAAATTTAATAAATCAGATATAAACCAATTAGATAAAAAAACTTTATCTAATAAAGTATGTATTTTAGATAAAAATCCCCTTATTATTAAAGGCTCATTTTTAGATAATATTAAATTTAATCCTAAATCAATACCTAATAAAAAAGAAATAATAAAATTTATTAAACTTTTTGATTTATCGGATATATTTAATGAAAATAATCTTGATGATAAAATTATTGAAGAAGAGGGAAAAAACTTATCTCAAGGACAAATGCAAAAAATTTCAGTAATTAGAGCTCTTGTTAATCAATATGAGGTTCTAATACTTGATGAGGGATTATCAAATATTGACGAGAATAATGAAAAAAAGATTATGAAATACTTAATTCAACTTTATGATGAAAAAAAAATGAACTTAATCTTTATTTCACATAAAACTAATTTTGATAATTATTTTAAGCAAAAGGTAAGTCTTTAAATTAAATGAAGCAGACTAATTATAGTAGACATTTTCTAGATAAGTCAGATTATAACTTTTTATTATCGGCGGCAAAATCTTCTAATATTACTCAAGGAAAATATGTTGAAACTTTTGAAAAAAATTTAAAAACTTTTTGTGGAGCAAACTATTGCTTAACTACTAATAGTGCCTCTACAGCATTATATCTATGTGTAAAATCTATTTTAATCAAAGAAAAGAATATTAATAAATTTTGTTATATTTCTCCAAATACCTACGCAGCAACAGCTAATTGTATTATTTTGAATAATTTAAAAGTAAATTTTATAGATATAGATGAGACTTTAAATATGTCTCCAGAGAAATTGGAGGAAGCTTTAAAAAAAAGAGGTAAAATTAGAGGTAAGACTATTGTAATTGTAACTCATTTTGCAGGCAACCCATGCGATTTGAAAAAATTTAAAAAACTTAGTCTCAAGTATAATTTAATAATCATTGAAGACGCAGCACATGCTCTTGGTTCAGAATATGAGGGTCAAAAAATAGGTGGAGGAAAATATTCTGATTTTATTGTTACTAGTTTTCATCCAGTCAAAACTATTACAACTGCTGAGGGGGGGGCTATTTTTTTAAAAGATAAAAAAACTTATGAAATTTTAAATTGTTTGAGATCAAACGGTATTTTAAAAAAAAAATTTTTTAACAAGAAATATTATGATCAAATATATTCAAGTCTAAATTTTAGACTGAGTGATTTGCATGCAGCTATTGGAATTAGTCAATTAAAAAGAATAAAAAAATTTGTAAGCTATAGAAATCAAATTTCAAATAAATATAAAAAAGAAATAAATAATAAAAATATTTTCTATCAAAACATTACAAAAAATTCATTATCTAGTTTTCATTTATTTATCATAAGAATTAAAAATATTAATTTTAAAAATAAATTTTTATTTATGAAAAAGGTAGCTAAGTCTGGTATCAATTTTCATAATCTTTATATTCCAATATTTTATTTCAAACTTTACAGAAATAAAAAGTACAACTGTCCAAATGCTGAAAAATTTTATAAAGACTCAATTTGTTTACCTATTTTTTACAAAATTAAAAATTCAACTATAAAAAAAATCATAAAAAAACTTAATGAATTTAAAAACTAATTTAGATGTTTTATATTTAACTGAAAATTTAAATAATTATAAATCATCAGAGTATCAATTAGACTTTCTTAATAATTTAAAAAATAATTTCAACATTTATGAATATGGTCCAGGTTATAAAAATTTCGATTATAAGAAAAATTTATCTGATTTAGAAAATGATACACAAAAAAAATTTGATTTAATTTTTTTAGGACATTCTTTTTTATCAGATAGATCTGAATTTAAACTTTTAATGAATAACATCCTAATAAATATTAAAAAAATTCCCAAAGTTATGTTTTTAAATAAGGAGTATGTGAATTTACGAGAGAAACTGAGATTTATTGAGGAAAATAATGTAAATCTTGTTTTTTCTCATCATCATTTAGCATTATACTTAAATAAGTTTTACAATAAGAAATTTATTTTTTTACCTTTTGCGACAACATTTAATAATTTTGAAAAAAAAAACGATAAAAAATATGATCTTTGTTTTATAGGTATATTAAAAAATTTGAATAAAAAATATAATCACACAAATATCAGAGAAGAAATAAGAGATGCTCTTTTTTTTAGTTTTAAAAATATAAATCTTTTTAAAAAAAAAAATTTTTCTAGTTTCAATTTTTTTTGGACAAATCACCCACGTAATAAATTTGAGGGAATTTTATCAAAAATTTTTTTTAAAAAATGGTTAACAAAAAAAGACTATCAAAATATTATTTCTTCTAGTAAAACAACTTTTAATACCCCATCACCTTACAATATAATTGGACCTCGATATTATGACTCTCTTGCTTGTGGTACACCTATCATATGTCCCAAAAAAAAAATTTATAAACATTATTTTGATGAAACAGACCTTGTGCAATTTGAAAATAAAGACGATTTTTTTGTAAAATTTAAATATTTACTAAATAATAAAAATTATCTAGAAGAGATATCCAAAAATTTGAAAATAAAATATAAAGATGTTAACTATAAAAAAAGAGTAGAAAAAATTCACTACCATATCTTGAATGAATTATAAAAAATATGCTACTTATATTCTCCAGAAATGTTGGTCTCAAAACTTGGGATAAAGTAGGTAATCTTTCAAGAGAGTTAACCTTGTATAACAAACTTATAGAAAAAAAAATATTCAAGAAAATTTTTTTTTTTACATATGATAGACAAGATGTAAATTTTTCAAAAGAATTAAAGAATCAGAATGTTCTTTCAAAGGATATTTTTGTTTTTTCTCCTCCAATAAATATAAGATTTAAAATTTTAAATAATTTTTTTTGTTTGTTCTATTTCATATTTATATTTTTAAAAATATCTAATCAAGTGAAAATAATTAAAACAAATCAAATAGATGGTAGTTATCTGGGTGTTTTATTAAAAATTTTTTATAAAAAAAAATTATATATTAGATCTGGATATAATATTATTAAGAGAGATAAAGTTTTAAATTTTAATTTCATAAAAAAATATTTTAATATTCTACAATTTAAGTTATCTTTAAAATTTGCAGATGAAATATCTGTAAGTAATCTTTTTGAAAAAAGATATTATTCTATAATTCATAAAAAAAACCCAAATTTAATTTATAATTATATTGATACAAATTTATTTTATAATTTTAATAAGAAAAGAAAAAATGATTTTTTATATATAGGAAGAATTTCAAAGGAAAAAAATATATCTGAAATTATTAATGTTTTTAAAGATAACCCTAAATTTAATTTAGACTTGTACGGTCAAAAAAAAAGTAGTCTGGATGATATTAATTTTGTTGGCTCAAAAAACATAAATTTTCATGACCCAGTGCCTAATAATTTAATTCCAAATCTTCTTAATAAATACAAATTTTTAATTTTGTTATCAAATTTTGAGGGGTTATCAAAAACCATTATTGAAGGTATGAGTTGTGGTATATTTTGCGTAGTATCAAATTTGACCGAAAATAAATTTTTAATTAAAAATAACCTAAATGGATATATTTTGAAGAAAGGTTCCGTGCTTAATCTAAAAGATGTTTTAAACTCTGAGAAACAAAATCAGGAATATATTGATTATAACATGAATTTTGTTCATGAATATTTTTCTTTTGAAAAATATTTAGAAAGAGAAATATCAATTTTAAATAAAATTTGAATTTACAAAAATGAATCATACTTTTATAGTTACTCATAGCGCTGGTGAACTAGATATAATCCTTCCAATAATTGTTGATTTACTAAAAAAAAAGAGTTCAAAAATTAATATAATTATTACCAAAAAAGATATTTTTAACTCAATTAAGATAGATAATACATATCAAAAAATTTTATATTCAAAAAATATTTCATATAAATATACACCTCTTTTAAATAAATTTGATCATGGAGAATTAAATTTTTTTTTAAATTTAATTTATAAATTTATTTTATCTTGTTCATTTTTACTCAAAAATTTTAATATTTTACGATCAAATTATATTTATATCGAAACTACAAATCAAATTTCAAAAGATTTAGTTTTTTATATTTTAAACAATATATTTAAAAAAAAATTTTATATTCTTCATCACGCACACAGTTACAATATTGCTAATGATAATTTTAAATTGAATCCTACAAAACCAATTAATTATGAATATTTAATTTTTTCAAAAAAACATATTGGATGGTGTAATTCAATGGGCTACAAAAAAAATAAAATTATCGGGTTTCCAAAATTTTTTCTGAATTGGATTAAAGAAATATCTAAATACGATAATTTTAGAAAAAAAAATAATTATGTAATTTTTTCTAGGCCTCCTCATAAATTTTATATGTCAAAAAAAAATTACAAATATTTACTTAATTCCTCATTAGAAACAATTTTAAAAATTGATGCTACAGCTAATATATATATTAAACCTCATCCAAGAGAAACCTTTGATCTATTTAAAAGAAATATGAAAAAAGAATACATCGATAACAAAAATATAAAATTCACTAACTTAAATTCAATGACTTTAAGTAAGAATGCAAAATTAATAATATCTTTTTGGACTTCAGCTATATTGGAAAGTATTATATTTAACAAGCCTGCGATTGAATATCATATTGAGAATAAAAATTTTAAAAAAGTCGAACCAAAAGGCTCTCTCTATAAGTTATTGGGGTTTACAACTGTTAAAAATAAAAAAGAACTTTTTTATTTTCTTAATAATCCTAAAAAGATAAAAAAAATAAACAAAAATTTCTTTGAAGAATTTAATTTCAAAAGATTCAGAATATAAATCAATTAATATTTTATCTTATAGTCTAAGTTAATTTGTTATAGCCAAAAAATGAAAAGTCTTCATTTTGTAGTTTATTAATTGTATCTATACTTATATTACACAAATAATCCTTATAATTGTATTTAAAGGGATTTTTATTTTTATAATTTAATTCATAATCAAATTTTTCTAAATAAATTTTTTCACTACCTATAAAATTTTTTAAATCAGAATTGATTTTTTCATATCTAATCAAATAATCTAATCTATACTTATTATTCCAATCCATGAAATAACTTTTTTGTGTTCTAAATCCAGTTGAATTTTTATTCGACAATAAAAAATCTTTAAATTTCATATCTTTATGAAAATTATGATAACTTTGATGAAATTTATTTCTTTTAACATCAAGAAACCAAGATACACTTCTTGCATAAGGATTTCTAACAGTCCCAACATGAATATTTCTATTTTTTTTTGCTGGAATGCTTAACTTTGTTTTTTTTCTAAAAATTATTCTGTAATAATATTTTGTAATATCGATAGCCTGTAATCTTATAAAATTTTTTAAATTCGGATAGTAAATATCTTTAACTAAAGTATGAATATTACTTATATTAAAGTGT
Organism: uncultured Pelagibacteraceae bacterium; assembly: GCA_902563555.1. Taxonomy (GTDB): domain Bacteria; phylum Pseudomonadota; class Alphaproteobacteria; order Pelagibacterales; family Pelagibacteraceae; genus Pelagibacter. Next base: position 17,713 of record CACEXM010000002.1, read on the forward strand.
TCACAAATTGATTTACCTGCTGTTTTATATGGACAAAAAAAAAAATAATTCCTCATTAACTATTTTTTTAATAAAACTTTGATTTCTTTATCACTTAAAAAATCTTTATTCGTATCAGATCTATACTCAAAACCATCTGGAACTTTTTTTCCTTTTTCTCCCAAATAATTTGAGTATGTCTTAAGAATTTGATCTTTATTGATTGTGGATGGTGATATTACAAAAAAATTTTTAAATTCTATTGTGTTAAAAGAACTGTCAGATGGACACATTAGCTCATGAATTTTTTCACCAGGTCTTATTCCAATATTTCTAAACTTTACTTGTGGTTCAATCGCTTTCATTAAATTTACAATTTTTATTGATGGAATTTTTGGCACAAATATCTCTCCACCTTTCATAATATGGAATGATTTTAATACGAAGTTTGTAGCCTGATCTAGTGTTATCCAAAATCTAGTCATTTTAATATGTGTTAATGGAAAAATTTTTTTTCCATCTTTTTTCAATTTTAATAAAAAAGGAACTAAAGATCCCCTTGAATTTAAAACATTTCCATATCTTACGACTGAAAATTTTATATCTGCTTTTCCAACAATGTTATTTGCTGCCGTAATTAATTTATCAGACGCAAGTTTTGATGCTCCATATAAATTTATAGGTAATGCAGCCTTATCTGTTGATAAAGCTACAATTTTTTTTACTTTATTTTTGATTGCTACGTCAACAATGTTTTGTGCACCCAGGACATTTGTTTTTATACATTCAAATGGGTTGTATTCTGCGGCGGGCACTTGTTTCAATGCGGCAGCGTGGACTATAAAATCTACATCTTTTGTAGCAAATAATAATCTCTCTTTGTCTCTAATGTCTCCAATAAAAAATCTCATAACTGAACTTTTATCCCTTAATTTATCTTTTAATTCATACTGTTTGAGCTCATCTCTAGAAAAAATTATTATTTTTTTCAAAACTTCTAAATCTAATAATTTTTTGACAAAAAAAGTTCCAAATGATCCTGTTCCACCTGTTATTAATAATGTTTTACCTTTTAAAATATTTTTTAAACTTTGTTTCATAAATTTTTTTTCATTATTAAATTTTTTTACTATTTAGACTTTATCTTATTTTTATGCAAAATTTTTAACATTTCCAAATCTTCTTTAGTGTCAACATCAACTGACATTTTTTTATCTAAATAAAAATAGTTAAATTTTTTATTTTTTATAATTTTATAATCTTTTACTTTAAACCAATAGAATTGACCAGCATCGTGATAATATTTTTTCATATCTTGAGTCCTTTTCCTTGAGTATTTAAAATTTAAAAACTCTACTAAACCCTCTCCTTTTGACTTCATCGCAATATCTAAAGGTGCTGAATAAGAACAAATTGATAATAAATAATTAGCTTTACTTTTTTTAAATTTTTTAAAACTTTTTATCAAAATTTTTTCAGTGATTAATATGCTTGTTGGGTAAAAATAACAAATAGAATAAAGTTGAATTTTTTCTTTTTTTGCATACCTGAGAAAATGGCTCATCACATCTTCATCAGTTGATTTGTCTGAAGAGTACCTTTTTGGTCTTAAAAATGGAACTTTAGCGCCTACTTTTTTCACAATGTTAGAAATTTTACGGGAGTCGGTTGAAACATAAATTACATCGAAAATATTAGAATTTTTTGCTGTTTGAATAGTCCAATTGATGATTGGTTTATTATCTATTTTTAATATATTTTTGTTTTTAATTCTTTTCGAACCTGATCTAGCTGGTATTAGACATACATTCATAATAATATTGACTATAAAATATATTAATCATAATAAAAAGTTTTTAATGAATAAAGAAACAGCCTTTATACTTTTAACCTCACCGTTTCAATTAGTTTATGCGGAGATTTTCTTATCAAAATTTAAAAATATTAATAAAGTTGGACTTGTAATTCATCCAGCTCTTACTGAAAATGCTTTTAATACCATAAAAAAAAATACTAAGATTTTAGGTTATCAAAAAATTTTTGATTTAAGATTTATTGGAAAAAAAATTGAAAAAATTGAAAATATAAAATTATATAAAAAAATTTTTTTTAAAAAACGAATAAGACAATATTTAAACCAGAAAAAATTTCTAAAAGAACTAATAAAAAAAAAGATTAAGATTAACTCTGGAGATATCTTTATTTTAAGAGAAAAGTACAATATGTATGAGGAAATTTATTATTTTAGAAATGAATTTGAGTACTTCAGTATAAAAGAAGGTTTAGATCAAGAATTTAAATTTTCAGCTGAATTTGGATTTTTTCGCTCTTTACAGATTGTTCTAAAAAGATTTATTTCTAACTATAGTCTAAAGATAAGATTTTTCAATCAGTTGAATGAATTTTATGAATTTTTAAAAAAAAAAAACATAACATTTAAAAATCAAACATCTGAAAGTTTTAATAACAAAATTCTCAAAAAAATAATTTTTAAACTGTCTAAAAATTATAATAATAAGTATAAAAATATTAAAACAATGATTTTTAGTCATCCATTGATAGAAAATAGAAAATATTACAACACCAACCCCAAAAAAGAGGCAAGAATCTACAACCTTCTTTATCATTATGCAAAAAAACGGCATAAATTAAAACAGGAAGAAATTATTTTAAAAATACATCCCAGGGTCTCGAAAAAGAATTATAATCTAATTAAAAAGTACCTGCGATTCAAAGTTGTAGATTTTAATGACCATAATATATCTGAAGTTTTTTTATTTTCAAAAAAATTGAAAACTATATATGCTACTGGATCAAGTATTTTGTTATATGCCAAATATCTTTTCAACAAAAAAAGTTTCTTTGTTTCCCTTAAAAATCTCAATATTAATTTTGCTTATGCAAAGAGTGTAGAAAAAATATTCAAAAAAAATAAATTTGATGTTATTAGACTTGACGATTATTAATGATCATTAATTCTCTCGAATTTTGAATTACAAATTGGGCTATTTAAAGGAAGTTTTTTCAATATTCCTTTTTCAAATAAGCTAATTTGATTAAATATTGGACTTAAATTTTTAAGATAATTTTTAATTATTTTTTTAGTATGATGAATGTTTAGATATACAACATTACTTGCTAAATAGCCTTTCTTAAGCATCTCTTGAGTAATATAGGTTTTATACAAAAGATTATTTTTCGATGTAAATGAAAAACTTGTAATAGTTTCAATGCCCGTAATACTAATTTTTAAATCATTTTGTTTAGCTAAAATTTCCCATGATTTATTTAACATTTTTCCGATTTTAATTAAATTATTGTATGGTTTTTTTTTTTTTAAAATATCCAATGTTTTAATAGCAGCTAAATAGCCTAATCTTTCGGACCAAAAAGTACTACTGATGAAACTTTTTTCTGCAATTTTCATGTATTTTTTTCTTCCTAGGACACATGTAATTGCATACCCATTTCCTAATGCTTTTCCAAACATCGCTAAATCTGGATTTACTCCAGTTGTTAAATGTAAACCTCCTAAGTTTCTTCTAAAGCCAGTAGTACATTCATCAAATATCAATAATATTTTGTTTTTGTCAGCTAGTTTTCTAATTTTTTTCAAATTATCTTTATCTGGCAATCTATTTCTAGCAACTTCCATATATATTGCGGCTGGACGAAATTTTTGGATAATCTTTTTAAGTTTACTCAAATCATTTGATTGAAATGTATGACAAGTATTTTTAAGAGCTTTTGGAACCCCGTGTGGTTCTAATCCAGGTAGTAAAAATTTTGAAAGATTATTTTTATCTTTCAAATTAACTGATAAATACCAGTCATGCCATCCATGATAACCACATATTGCAATATGATCTCTTCCTGTAGCTGCTCTAGCTATCCTTGCTGCTAAAGCATTAGCCTCCCCACCAGATCTTGCAAATTTTGCCATCTGTGCCCAAGGGTGAATCTTAATAAGTTTTTTTGCTAAAAAAACTTCTTCAGGACAATTGAGGGAAGTAATAATTCCATCTCTACTTTTTTTAAATAAATATTGATCTAATTCTTTATTAGAATATCCAAGAATACTTTGACCAACTAAACACATCATATCAATATATTTTTTTCCATTTATGTCCCAAACATTAACTTTATGGGCTTTTTTAAAATATGTAGGCCAACCTTTGGGTAACAACATGTTTGGATTTTTAGACAAAAGAGAATTCCCACCTAAAATTACCTTTTGAGCTTCTAGATATAATTTTTTTTTTTTCATTTCCATTTTCGAGGATCTAAGTCACTTATGTTAAATAAATTTATTATAGCTGAGCAGTGATCTTTATTCAATTTTTTTACATCAGTATTTAAAATCTTTTTTAATTGTAACTTTTTATCTATACCAATAATAAAATTTGGTATTTTTTTTAAATCATTAATGAACGATAAAGAAATTTCTAATGGCGTCATTTCTATTTTTTTTAAAAAATTAAAATACTTATTTAGTGATAATTGTAATCTTCTAGGAATTTTGTGGCTTACTTTTTTATTTAAAAGCAATCCTTGTAGAAAAATTGATCGTGCTATGATTTTTTGTTCTTTTAAATAGTTATAATTATTTTTTAAAGCAATATTTATAGGAACCTGAAATAAATCAAATTTTTTTCTTATTAAAGATATTTTTTTTACATCATTGTAGATAGAAGCACCAACTTTTTTAACATTTAAATTTTTTTTGATATTACTGATAATTTTATTGTCAATATTATTTATGCAGAAGTTATTTGAAACATAAACACACTCAAGTTTATCTACTTTTAAAACTTTTAAAGATTTACTTACAGAAAAATTGATATTATCTATAAAATTTTTTTTATAATTCTGAATATCTATTTTTGTATAAATCTTAATTTCATCTTTTAAGTTATTTATTTTAATAAACTCACCTAATATTTTTTCAGCATTGCCATAATAAGGTGCAGTATCGAAACTTCTTATTCCAGAATCCCAAGCAAATTCTAAAATTTTAATTTTTTTTCTTTTTTCATATTTTTGAAAATTAGTAACTCCATAGTTTCTGCTCATTTGAGCTGTTCCAATAATAATTTTATTTGTAGAAATTTTCATTTTAATTTTTATTTAATCATTATAAAATAGATCTGCTAATCACTATATAAATGGAACTTAAAAAAATTTTAGAAAAAATAGAAGATATTAATATTGAAAGCAATATTAATTTTAAATTAAGACTGTCTGATGAAACTTTTTGGGAAGATGTATTCAATAAACTCGAATATAAAAGTGTTTTATGCTCTAATTCTTTTATACAGTATGAATATTATTAATAAAGAAGAATCTATAAAAATAAACATATTTGATCACAAAAAAAATGATGAAAAGATTTGGTTAGAATTTAAAAACCTTCATCTCAAAGTTTCAAAAAGAGAAACAAGAGGTGATGAAAGTTGGAAAAAATAATTTAAAAATTTATGCGATAAAAAGTCATTTTTTTTCTATTTAAAAAAAAACAACAAGTTAATTGTAGGTTCTTTTTTTGACATAACTCAAGATGAGGCTTACTATTCGGTTGGAGTTTATAATGATGAAGCAAAAAAAAAATAATGATAAAAAATATTTTAGAAAAAATATCTAAGAATGAATTTTCAGTTAAGTTAGAAGAGAAACATTTATTACGATTACAAAAATACTGTGAAAGTATTCAATTGACGGAAAAGTCAAGTCATTGGGCACTAAAGTCAAATTATAAATTAATATCTTTTAAAAAGAATGCAATAATAATTAAAAATAACCCGTCAGGTTTTGATAGATCATATAAGTTTAAATTTGCAAAGAAAAATTTAAGTGAAAATTACAAATTTTATAAAAGATTATTGAAAAGAAATATTTGTAATTTGTTAGGAAATTTTAATGGTATTGGTTTTAATGAATTTAAGCATTTTGATAAAAATTGGCCAGATGGTAGATCTCATTTTAATATTAAAAATATAATTAATTCTAATATTCTAAAATATAATATACAGAAAATTGAACCTTTTTGGTGTTTTAATGAATTATATAAATATATTAAAGATTTTAAAAAAATAAATTACCTTGAAATAGGGCCAGGCAGTGGTGACTTAATGTCAATTATAAAAGATAAAACAGATATAAATCAAATATTCACTATTGATCTAGCGGAAAATATCCCATTCAGCTTTTTAAATATTATTACTAATTTTCCGGACTCAAGCTACCTACTTCCTAACGAAATATTAAATGAAGAACAAATAAGAAAAAACGAATTTATTTTTTTAGATTCGACACAAGTGAATTTATTACCTTTTGGTTATTTCGATATAGCGGTAAATACTGCTTCAATGGGGGAAATGGATAAACTCGAAATAAAAAAGTATTTTGATTATTTAAGAAAAGGTCTAAAAAAAAATAACATTTTTTTAAATATTAATAGAGTCGAAAAAGAAGTATTTTACAAAAATAAAAAAGAATATTTGAGATTTTTTGAATATCCTTGGGATGAAAATGATGAAAATCTAAAGTATGAAATTTCTAATATTAATATAGGAAAAAATGTGAATAATTCTTTTATAAAAATTGTAAAATTACACACCAAATAATGTTGAAAAATCAAGTAAAAAATTAAGAAGATCTATATTTGCTAAAACTGATATCGAAAAAAATGTAAAAATTACAAAAGAACAAATTACTACTTTGAGACCATTAATTGGAATATCAGCTTCAAATTTTTTTCAAATCATAGGAAAAAAAACAAAAAAAAAATTTTAGCAGGCACACCAATATATCAAAAAGATATTTCTAAATAATCATAACTATTATTCAATTTTTTATTACCTCCTAAAATGACCCGATATTTTTTTTTTCTTAAAAAATCAATTATCGTTGTTTTTTTTTATTGTAACCTAAAAAAATTATTTTTTTTTTCATCTACTAATAGTTTAATAAATACCCATAAATAATTCTAGATTTAAAACTTTACAGTAAAAGATGCATTAATTTTTTTGACAGAAATTTGCTTTAAATATTTAAATATAAAATTAATAATTTTTATCAATATACCATTTAACAAATTTTTTTACACCTTTTTCAATTTCAACATTAAATTTAAAATTAAAATCTTTTATTTCTTTTAAAACATTAGCTTTTGTAATTTTAACATCTCCTTTTTGAAGAGGTAAAAAATTCTTTTTAGCTTTTTTTCCTATATTTTTTTCAATGTGTTGAATTAATTTCATTAATTTAACTGTTTTAGGGTTTCCTATACTTATAACTCTGTTCAAACTTGATTTATGATTTTTAAATTTATTAATTAATTTTATTAAGTTGTCTACAATATCATTGATATGAGTAAAACTTCTAAGGTGATTGCCAAAATTAAATACATCGATTTTACGATTATTAATTATATTTTTAGTAAATTTGTATAAAGACATATCTGGCCTACCCCATGATCCATAAACTGTAAAAAATCGCATTCCTATTATTTTCATTTTGTACATATTAGAATAAACGTAAGATATTTGTTCCATTGATAATTTTGATACAGCATAAACCGAAATTGGTTTATTTATATTTTTTTTATCTAAAACATCTCCAAAAACAGAGGAGCTACTAGCATAAAGAATTAATCTTAATTTTTTTGAATTTTTAAAATATTCTAAAAGGTTTAAATATGCATAAGGATTATTTAAAATATATGTAGTTGGATTTTTTATTGAATATCTAACTCCAGCTTGACCAGCCAAATGTATAATTTTATCTATTTTAAATGCATATTTCTTCAATTTTTTTAAGTGGTTTTTTTTTGACAAATCAATTTTTAAAAATTCAAAATTTTTATTTTTTTTTAAAAGCTTTAGTCTTTCTTCTTTAAATTTGACACTATAATAAGCATTAAGGTTATCTACACCTACAACCTTTTTATTCTGTTTTAACAATCTTAATGCTAAATGAAATCCTATAAATCCAGCTACACCAGTAATTAGATACATAATAAAATTTTTATTCGCTTATAATTTTTACGAGACTTATAATTTGTTTAATTATCCACTTATTGTTGTCTTCCATATACTTTTATAAATTCAAATTAAATTTAGAGCTTCTCAATTGATTAAATTTTTTTACATTCTCTTTGGTAATTTCAATGAAAGACAATTGATCATCTATTTTATAAAAGCCTATTTTATTTTGCATAATATTTGATGTGCGTAATTTTGATGTTCTTAATATTGTGGAAATTCCTACTCTAGATAAAAAAATTTGTTTACTTATTTGAGAAGGTATTGTTCCATTAATTAATGTTTTAACTCCAGTTTTATCTTTTAAAAAAATTGATCCCCTAAGTTTTTTAGAGGGAAGAACAACATCATAATTATTATTTATAGAAGTTTTAATCATTAAATCAAAAATTTTTGACGATCTAAATGGAAAATTTTCAGTTAAAACTAATACGAGATCATAAAACTTGCCTTTTTGTTCTAATTTATTCACAAAATTTTTTACTGAAGAAATTATGTCTAAATAAAAATCTGATTGACTTTGTCTTTTCATTAAAATTGATATTTTATGTTTCTTTGCGATTAATTTATTATGATTATTATTTGAATATACAAAAATATCATTAACGAACTTTGATTTTTTAATTTGTTTAATTGCTATTTCTAAAAGTGAACTTTTATTTAAAATTAAACTTTTTTCTAGAATTGGTATAACAGCAACACACTTAAGATTCTTAAATTTTATTATATCTGTTTTGTGATGAGATAAATAATTCAAATTTTCTAAAATAGAAACTATTTCTCTACATCTTTTTTCATCCATAGATTGATTAACACCATGCCAGTGAAAAACCTGTGCTTTTGGTTCATATATTATTTTATATCCTTTTTTGATTATTTCATTTGCCCAAATTCTGTCTTCGATATGAAGAATTTTTTCATCAAACTTATTTTTTAACCAAATTTTTTTGTGAAAGGCGCTATTTGCATTATGAAAGAAAGTATCTTTATATTGAATTCTTTTTTCATCACCAAATGTATTATACAAATCTCTTTTGTCCATTGGGCTAGAGTAAGGAAGTGGAGATTGTTTCCCATAAATTGCTGCAACTTTTTTCTTTGCTAAATCATTTACTAAATTTTTTAACCAAAACTTATCTATTGGAATACAATGAGCTGACAAGCATACAATTATTTCACCCTTTGATTTTTTAATTCCAAGATTTATAGCTTTTCCTGGAAAGAATTTTTTTATTTTGACGACTTTTAATTTATATTTTTTTATTTTCTGCAATGTTTTGTCTTTGGAATGATTGTCTACAATTATTATTTCAACATTCTTATAGCTCTGCTCTAAAATTTTTCTAATACAAATTTCAATCCACTGTTCTTCATTTTTTGTTCTAATAATAATTGAAACTTTTTTCTCTTTAACAATCATATTTTTTTACATTTTTATAATGTGAAATATTATATCTATCAATATTATCTATCATATATTTTTTATTTTAAAAAATTATTACTGGAAAGAATTCAAAAATATACCTGTATTTATTAAAGAAAATAATAGGTGGCTTTCGTGATTATCTAAAAATTCTTTTTTATTAAAAATTTTTTGTACATCTTTTTCTGATATTATTTTTTTTAAAAAACTATTATCAAATACAATTTCTTTATATTTTGGATCTTTTAAATCAACAACATCGTTAATATTCCCAAAAAAACCTACTTTTTCTTTGTCAGTTGCTATTTCTTTTGGAATTATAGACTTAAAAGTTTCTCTTAGAATATATTTTGTGAATCCATCATGAATTAAAAATTTATTTTGCAATTTAAAAGAAAACTCATATAGCTCTTTTGATAAGAAAGGTGATCTATTTTCTACTCCAAAAGACATGGATATATTATCCGAAAATGTCAATTGTATTGGTAAAGAATAATAAAAAAGATCTTTATAAAGAATATCTTTTAATAAATCTTTAAAAAATATTTTTTTTTTAAAAAATTTATTATTTGTTTTAATGTTAAAAAATTTTTGCAAAAGCTCAGTTTTATGAAAATTTGGATTTATACCTTTTTTTTGATTTTTCGAAAATAAATCAAAATCATTCAAATTTTTTGATCTTATGAATGGTTTTAATTTTTTTTTCCAACTAGAATATTCATCTTTAAAAAAATTTGAATTTTTAATTGAATATAAATATGAAAGATAATGCGTATAATATCCACCGAATAATTCGTCACCTCCATTTCCTTGAATGACAGTTTTAATTTTGTCTCTTTTTATTTTGTTAATAATATTTCTGTATAAAAGCCAAGTAATTGTTGGATAAATTGTTGATGTATTTTCTATTAGCTTTTGTAGAGCGTAAAAACTTATTTTTGAAGGTTCTACAAATTCATGATTACATTTCAAATTTTTTATATTTAATTTTATATTTTTTGTTTCATCGTAAGATTTGTGAGTACTTTTTATAGAGTAAAATTTAAGATCTTTATTTGAATTTTTTTTTGTGATGGAGCTCACAATAGAAGTGTCAATCCCTCCACTTAGTAATACTGAAAGATTATAATCAGATCTGGTTCTTTTTTGAAAAGTTTTATTTATTATACTTTTTAATTCTTCTGAATTTTCTTTAAAACTTTTATTATTTTTTTTTATTTTTATTTTATTTGGGGACCAATAACTTCCATTCTTTATTTCTAAATTTTTGTTTATTTCAAAATATGAATTATTTTTGAAAAATTTTATATCTGAAAAAAAAGTTTTATGGTCGTTATTAATTAGTCTAGGCCCATAAATTAAAAAGTTTGAAATCTTATTATAATTTAATTTTTTCTTTTTTGATAAAAGTTTCAATATATAATTAGGACTTGAGCCAAAGCATATAAAATTTTCTTTCTTCATATAATACAACGGTTTTTCTCCAAAAGGATCTCTAGCAACTATCATTTTTTTACTTTTATAATTATAATAAATTAAGCTCCACATACCATCTAACTCCTTAAGCCCTTCAACACCTTTTAAATCTAAAATTTTCAATAAGACTTCTGTGTCTGAAGTTGTTTTGAATTTTACACCCAATTTTTTTAGATTTTCTTTAATTTCTAAATAATTATAAATTAATCCATTAAAAACTAAAATTCCCTTATCACTTGTCATTGGTTGATTTGCCAAAGAAGATTTATCTAAAATTTTTAAACGTGAATTAATTAAGACTAATTTTTTATTTAAAACATCAAATGATTTATAGGATTGATGATCTGGTCCTCTTAATTTCATAAGAGAAATGCAATCTTTTATATCTTTAATTTGAGGACTTAATTCTCTTTCTCCAAAAAAACCTGCAATACCACACATATATCAAACAGTGATGTTAAAATTATTTTTTAATTGACAATTTCATACAAAAATAAATCTTTATTTTGTAAAATTATTATATATAGATGACCACTATTTCTCAATTAAATATGATTGATGTTTCAAAGTTAGATCCAGTTTTTTTTTGTGGCCATAGGGCTAGTGGTGGCGGAATGTATATGGGTGTTTTTGACTTTCATCCTGAATTATTAGTTTTTCCACATGAATGTAAATTTTTTCAGTTATTTTATCCTTTAGCAGAAATTAAAAAATTAAAACCTGAGGAAAAAATCAATCAAATAATTAATTTTAATCTTAAATTTTTAAAGAGTGGCTTTTTTGATGTTTGTAAAGCAGATAAATCTTATTTCGACTTTGAAAAATTTATAGAAAAATTTAAATATGAAGCTAGAAAAAAAGATGATTGGAAAAATTATTTAAGAGCAATTTTTCAAGCTTACGCAGAAACAACTCCACAAAAACTTGATAATTTAAAATATTATATTGAGAGAACTTCTAGTACAGAAATATACGCATCCGAAATATTTAAAAAAATACCTAATGCTAAATTTATTCATAACATTAGAGATCCTAGAGATAATTATGCATCAATGAAATCTAGATGGGAGAAAAAGTTAAAACATTTGTCGGATTCTGATAGTATTGAGGCTTTAAAACAAACATGCATTATGAGAGGAAGATTAGGAATTGATATGGGAATAGTTAATCAAAAAATATGGGGTAAGGATAAATACATTTTTACAAAATATGATGAGATGGTTAGTAATACAGATAAAGAAATAGAGAAAATTTCTAAATTTTTAAATATAAATCCAAAAAATTTTGATAAAAAACCTACTTTTTGTGGTTTGGATTGGCCTGGAAATAATTTTGATAATAAAGACTTTAAAACTATTTCAAAAAGTCAATCTGGCTCTTGGAAAAAAAGAATAACGGATGAAGAAGCAGCTTTAATGGAGTTTCATTTCAAGGATGTTTTTGAATTTTTTGATTATAATTTATATTTTTCAGATAAAGAAAGGGCAGATGCAGCAAGAGAGCATTATAAATGGCTAAATTATAGTAGCAAATGGAAAGCTGATTTTTCATTATCAACTAAAGCAAAGTGGTAAATCAACAAGAACTAAAAACTATTCAGGAAAGGCTTTTATTTCTATTGTAACGGTAAAACATCCTTCATCGGAATAGTAGCCACTTTTTTTTGATTAAATTTTTTTTTTTATACTAAGTTTCACTTTTTTTTAAAAAAACATAAAGTTAAATTTTTTAAAAAAATTTATTATTATTTAATAAATATTTTCTTTTATTATTAAAAATTTGCAAACATTCCTTTAAAAATTCAACACATTTTAAAGGATTTTGTCCTATAGCTGTTTCTGCTGCTAAAACTAAACCTTTGCATCCGCTTTCTAACGATGAGAATATATCGTTACTTTCTGCTCTAGTTGGTTCATTAGAATGAATCATTGTCTCTAGGAGATTAGTTGCTATGTAAACTTTTTTATTTATTTTTTTTGCATCATTCATAATAATTCTTTGTGCTAAAGGTATTTTTGAAATTGTTATAAACCTAGATAAATCACCTCTATCTATAAGTATCGCATTTGATAATTTAGTTATTTTTTTTCTATTTTCAAAACCTTTTCTAGTTTCTATTTTTGAGATAAGAGTGTCATTTTTATGTAAAATACTTCTTAATAATTTTACATCTTTTGAGGAATTTGCAAATGATAGTGCAAAAATTTTTATTTTAAATTTTTTTGCTAATTTTATTGCTGCGTAATCTTTATCTGTTAATGGTTTTAAATCAATATTTGTGTCAAAATGAACGCCTTTGTTTGGTTCTAAATACCCTTCTGAAACAACTTTACATAATAAATAATTTTTATTTTTTTTAATTACGATAGCTTTTAATCCAGAAAATCCAATACTTACCTTAGTGTTAATTTTTATATTAGAAAAAGAAAAAGTTGGATAAAATTGAATTAAATTTTTGCCTTTAAATTTATTAGACGTTATTTTAAAAAAAGTGTTTTTTTTATATAATTTTTTTTTTTTAAATATTGTTCTTATTTGAGCTCCCTCTGTGTCAATACAAATATTATTTATATTATTTTTTTTTAATAATATTAATTTTTGATTGAGTTGTTTAATTGTAAGATGAGACATGTTCAATCTAAAAATATCAATATTTTTTTTTAATTCATTTAATATTTTTTTTTTAAATGTTGATGGTCCTAAGGTTGCAATTATTTTAATTTTATTCATAAATTATTAATTAATTTAATATTTTTTGTAAGATAATTTTTGTACTTTGTTTAATATTTTGTTTATCAGTATTTATATTTATAACCTTATATTTTGATTTTTGATATTTTATTTTTGATTTATATCCAATCAAATTTTTTATAATTTTTTTATCAGCTTTCTTATATAAACCCTTTGTATCTCTCTTTTTTAAAGTATTTATCGAACAATGGACATATATTTCAAAATATCTTTTTCCAAATTTTTTTTTTGCAAACTTTCGAGTTTCTGTAAATGGAGCAATTACTGAAACTAAAATAAAATCATATGATAAAGTATTTTTAGCAATATATTTAATTACTAAAGTATTATTTTTTTTTATATTTTCAATATTAAATTTGGTTTTATAATTTTTTTTTTTTCTAAATTTATCTCCATCAACTGTAAGTATTTTGTATTTTTTTCTTTTTAATAAACTGTGGAGATGACTAGATAGTGTCGATTTTCCGGAACCTGAAAGTCCGGTAAACCATATTACTTTTGCTACTTCCATTATTATATTTTTATATAGATTGATAATTTTTTTCTTATGAATTTAATTTTATTATTAAATGTTATTATAAATTTTAATCATTTCTGGCAATAAAGACCTGAAATCTTTGTAATTAATTGGTTGTAGAGGATCTACAGCTGCATTTTTTGGATCTGGATGAACTTCTAACATTATTCCATCTGCCCCGGCGGCTACACTAGCTAAAGCCATTGGTCTTACCCATGGACGCCAAAAGGTTGCGTGAGAAGGATCTGAAACGATGGGCAAATGAGTAACTTCCTTCGCCGCAGGTATAACTTGTAAATCTAATAAAAATCTAGATGTCGATCGGTGCGTATGAGGAACTGAAACTCCTCTTTCACATAATATTACTTTTTTATTACCTTCTACCAAAATATATTCTGCTGCTCCAAGCCAATCCCTTAACGATGCACCATAGTGTCTTTTCAACATTATTGGTTTTTTAGTTTTTGCACATGCTGTAATTAAAGGATAATTTTGCATATTTCTTGAACCAATTTGAATTATATCAGTCATTTCAGCTACTAATGGAATGTACTTTTCTTCCATTATTTCTGTAATAATAGGTATGTTATATTTTTCTTTAGCCTCAGATAACCATCTGATTCCATCTTCTCTAGTTTCTCTATATTTTTTACTTCTGTATGGGAAGGTAAGAGGTTTAAACGCTCCACCTCTTAAAAAATGGGCTCCTATTTTTTTTACATTCTTTGCAACATCAAAAATAAGTTCCTTTGACTCAACCATATTTGGTCCAGCAAAAATTACTAAATCTTTACCAAATTCAACACCTGAAACATTAAATGTTGAACGATGATTTTTATTTTTTTTTGCAACTAAAGGAAATTTACTTTTTAAATCTTCGATAGTAATATCTTTACCCGGAAACTTATTATCCATTAAAAACCTTTCTCATAAATAAACTTTTATTTTACAAATTTGAAACAAATTATAAATTCAATCAATAGTTAAATTAATTTTTTTAATTTCATTTTATATAGATAATCAACAATTTTTAGTTCTCGTAGACTATGTATTTCTAAACTAGTCAGTACATCGTTATTTTCAATAATTTCTACATTATTTCCTATTCTTTTTCCTTTACGCCACAAAGATGTTCTAGAAACACATGTCAATGCAGTATCTTCTCTAATAATTTTTTTTCTTATTTGTCTTGAAGAATATGTTGACATCCATTTTCTTAATCTTGACCATTTATTATTTTTCTTTTCCCAATAATTTTTATGTGTAACATGTCCAGAAAAAACACTTTGCAAATATTTTTTTTTATTTAAAAGTTTAATACCTTTTTTTATCCAGTTTATGTCTCTAAAAATATCAGTTGCACCAATAAATACCCCTATATCAAATTTTTGATTTGAAATTTTTTCATAAGTTAATAGTGCATGCTTTAAACATTCTTCTGTTGTTGATAAATCTTGGGAAAGTTTTTTTGGTCTTATAAAAGGAACTTTTGCTCCATATTTTGCAGCTGTTTTAGCAATTTTTTTATCATCCGTTGACACAATTATTTGATCAATAAGTTTAGTTTTTTTTGCATCTCTGATCGGATAATATATCAAAGGTTTGCCGTTTATTTTTCTTAAATTCTTTTTCTTTAAACCTTTAGAGCCACCTCTAGCGAGAATTATGCAAATAATTTTTTTTTTCTTTCCCATATAATATATTTTTTTTTAAAAAAGTTTAATAAAATATTTAGATTATAATTACTTTTTCATAATTTCCTCAATTTTTTTAATTAAACCAAATTTATTTACTTTTGAAAAAGCTAATACAGCTTGATCTAAATTCATACTCAAACCATTCAGAGTAATTGCATCAAAATTTTTAGCTATTTCTATTAAAATAGTTTGATTTGGTAAGTATATAATATCAAAAACACCAGCTTTTTGATTTCTTTGAAAAAATTTATAACTTTCTAAAATATTTTGATTAATTAATTTAATATTTTTTTTTATAAATAATTTTTCATCTCTTTTTTTAACAGGTTTAATTTTTGAAACAGAGCTTAATGGAGAAAAATATTTTAAATTAACATATCCACTTTTTTTTTTAATCCAACTATCAAAACCTATAGATGTAGTATTAATTATCAAACTTACATTTTTTATTTTTTTTAATTCTTTATAATTTTTTATTATTTTGTAATTTTTTTCTTTATTTTTATTTAAAATTTTTTTTATCTTAAAATTTTTTCTATTAAAAAAAAATTTTTTATTTCTTTTATAATTTTCAAGTACTGAAATAATTCCAGCTTTACCTGCACCACCAGCGCCCAAAAATAATATTGAAGCATTGCTCTTTAGTTTAAATTTTTTTAAGGAGTTTAAGAAAGCTAAATAATCAGTATTTATTCCAATCAGTTTTTTACTGCTTTTTAAAATTGTATTTATTGCATTTATTTTTTTTGAGTTTGGTTCTACACCATCTAAATATTTTATTATTTTTTCTTTATAAGGAATAGTAACGGATCCACCTTGAAACCTGTTGTCTTTTTTTAATATGTTAACTATATTTTGGAGATTGTTCTCTTGGACATCTGCAGGGTACATTTCACATTTAATTTTTTTTTTTTTATATACTTTATTCCATAATTTAGGTGACCTCGCACCAAAAGATGGGCTTTCTCCTATTATTAATGCAAATTTTTTATGCTTAATTTTTATATTGTTACTAATGTATTTATTCAAATTTGTGAGTGTAGTTTTCAATTTTTAAAGCCTAACTTTTTTGATCTTAAGCCTGAATTTAACTTTACCCACTTAGATGTTTCAGAACTTTTGTATAAAGAATGAACAAAAATTGAGGTCAAATAAGCTTCGAATGCATCTACCGGTGGTTTTGTTTTGTTTTTTAAAATTAATTTAAAAACTTTATTTAAATAAGTTATGTGACTTAATCCATAGCCATTTAAAACTTTTTGTGAATTCTGTCTTTTAACTTTAGCTTCTTCATTTTTTTTTTGGTTAATTAATTTCCATACTTTTATTTGATTCATGGCTATTCCTCCTACGATAGCTATACCCTTTTCTCCTATAATTGATAATGAAGCTTGTAGATCAAC
>CACEXM010000002.1:40000-98229 GCA_902563555.1 uncultured Pelagibacteraceae bacterium
ATGATCTTAAATTGGTGGGCCGAGAAAGACTCGAACTTTCGACCCCACCCTTATCAAGGGTGTGCTCTAACCAACTGAGCTACCGGCCCCCATGCAAGAGAAACACTAATTTAAGAAGAGAAATGAGGACGGTCAACATTAACCTGTATATTATTTAGAGTGAAAAAATTTTCACTCATCCTTAGAAAGGAGGTAATCCAGCCGCAGGTTCCCCTACGGCTACCTTGTTACGACTTCACCCCAGTCGCTGACTATACCGTGGTCAAGGGTTTAAAACCTTGCCTTAAGGTAGAACCAACTCCCATGGTGTGACGGGCGGTGTGTACAAGACCCGGGAACGCATTCACCGTGGCACGCTGATCCACGATTACTAGTAATTCCAGCTTCATGCACTCGAGTTGCAGAGTGCAATCCGAACTGAGGTATTTTTTAAGGATTTGCTGAACGTCGCCGTCTTGCTTCCTTTTGTAAATACCATTGTAGCACGTGTGTAGCCCAACACGTAAGGGCCATGAGGACTTGACGTCATCCCCACCTTCCTCCAGCTTATCACTGGCAGTTCTTTCAGAGTGCCCAACTTAATGATGGCAACTAAAAGTGAGGGTTGCGCTCGTTGCGGGACTTAACCCAACATCTCACGACACGAGCTGACGACAGCCATGCAGCACCTGTGTTTCGTCCGGCCGAACCGAAAACTCTAATCTCTTAAAGTCGCGACGAACATGTCAAGTGTTGGTAAGGTTCTGCGCGTATCTTCGAATTAAACCACATGCTCCACTACTTGTGCGGGTCCCCGTCAATTCATTTGAGTTTTAACCTTGCGGTCGTACTCCCCAGGCGGTGTGTTTATCGCTTTCGCTGCGACACTGAAAATAAATTTCCAACGTCTAACACACATCGTTTACGGCATGGACTACGAGGGTATCTAATCCTCTTCGCTACCCATGCTTTCGTTCCTCAGTGTCAGTAATGATCCAGAAAGCTGCCTTCGCAATTGGTATTCTTTCTAATATCTACGAATTTCACCTCTACACTAGAAATTCTGCTTTCCTCTATCAAACTCTAGCTGAAAAGTTTTGATGGCAGTTCCAGAGTTAAGCTCTGGGATTTCACCACCAACTTTTTCAACCACCTACGAACTCTTTAAGCCCAGTAATTCCGAACTACGCTAGGTCCCTTCGTATTACCGCGGCTGCTGGCACGAAGTTAGCCGGACCTTCTTATTCGGGTACAGTCATTTTCTTCCCCGACGAAAGAGCTTTACAACCCAAAGGCCTTCTTCACTCACGCGGCATCGCTGCATCAGAGTTTCCTCCATTGTGCAAGATTCCCCACTGCTGCCTCCCGTAGGAGTTTGGGCCGTGTCTCAGTCCCAATGTGGCTGATCATCCTCTCAAATCAGCTATTGATCAAAGTCTTGGTAGGCCATTACCCTACCAACAAACTAATCAAGTGCAGGCTCATCCAATGGTGCATAAAGCTTTCTCCGTAAAGACTTATCCGGTATTAGCACAAGTTTCCTCGTGTTATTCCAGGCCACAGGGTAGATACCTACATGTTACTCACCCGTCTGCCACTAAGTATTGCTACTTCGTTCGACTTGCATGTGTTAGGCGTGCCGCCAGCGTACGTTCTGAGCCATGATCAAACTCTCAAGTTTAAAAACGGCGCACACTAGCTTCTATATAAATTCTAAGAATAAAATTTATATAATTTTGAAGTGTGTACGACAAATTTTGGTAACCTTAACCGTCCACACTTCTCTTCTTAAATATTTACTTTTTACACAGCTAATTGAGTAAAAAACTCAATAATTTCAAAAAAAATAACAATAAGATTTATTTTTTGAGAAATTGAAGCTTATAGGCTAAAATTAAGGGAAATCAAGCATTTAACAATAAAAAAATTTAAAAAAAACCTTATTTTTAGGGCCTTTTTTTGCTATTTTTGATTTATTAAAACTGTTAATTGCAAATTCAAAAAATTACTAAATGCTCAATAAATTTAAAAAAAAGTTAAGCAAGAACACAGAAATCATTGCTTTAGGCCTGTTGCTATTCATAACGATATTATCTACGACTTACTATAATTTTAATAAAAAAAAAATTTATAACAATTATAAAAACCTTCTTAGTAACGTTTATTTTAAAAAGACAATTAATCATGTTTTTGAAAACCTTGAGCCAAAGTTTAAAACGATCTTACACAAAATTGAAGAAGGGGAAACATTTGATAAAATTTTAGAAACTTATGCTATTAAAGAGGAAGAAGTTTTAAATATTAAAAATAATTTATCAAAAAAAGTTAATTTAAATAAATTAAAAACTAATCAAAAAATACAAATTACCATAGACCAATCTAATAATAATCTTAAAGAATTCATTTTTCAGGTTTCTAACACTGAAAAAATTTATTTAACAAAAATTAGTGAAAAAGATGAATTTAATCAAGAAATTATTCTTACGAAATTAAAAAAAAAAATAATATATAAAGAAAATATAATTTTGAATAGCTTGTATAAATCGGCAACTAAACAAGAAATACCCATTAATACTATTATTGAATTTGCAAGAATTTATGGATTTGAAGTAGATTTTCAGAGGGATATTAGAAAACGTGACAGTTTCCAAATTATGTATGAAGTATTTGTGAATGAAGATAAAAAAATAATCGAAACTGGAGAGATTCTTTATGCAAATTTGAAATTAAGCGGACAAGATAAATCTTTATATTTTTTTGATTATAAAAATAGTAAAGGGCACTATGATAAAAATGGTAAAAGTAGTCAGAAAGCATTGATGAAGACACCTATAAATGGTGCAAGATTATCATCACCTTTTGGAATGAGAAAACATCCTATTGATGGTTTTAATAAAATGCATCGTGGAACTGACTTTGCAGCACCTACTGGAACTCCAATAATGGCATCTGGAAATGGAACAGTGAAAAAAGCAGGATGGTGTGGTGGTGGTGGTAATTGTGTTGTCATCAAACACAACTCGACATATCAAACAGTTTATGCACATATGTCAAAATTTGCTAACGGTATTAGAAGTGGTGTTAGGGTTAAACAAGGACAAACAATCGGATATGTAGGTTCAACTGGTAAATCAACTGGACCTCATCTTCACTATGAAGTAATTATGAATGGAAAAAAAATTAATTCTCAAAAGCTTAAATTACCCTCAGGAAAAATACTTAGAGGTAATGAACGTAAAATTTTCGAGACGTCTAAAATTAAACTAGATGTACTGAAATCTGAAAAGATCATTGGTATAAACTAACCAACTTTTGTCTCAATTTTGTTATTTTCTAAATCCCTATCAGAAGATGGTTTATCATTCTTTTCACCAAAATTATTTAAAGTCTCTTTAGGAGATTTATTTTCTAGTGATTTTTTTTGTACTTCTTTTTCTTTTAAAATTCTTGTGAAGTGATCAGCATGTTGAAAATAATTTTCTGATAATATTTTATCACCCGATGACAATGCCTCTCTAGCTAAATTACTATACTTTTCAATTAATTTTGATGCATTATGATTGTTTCTTCCTGATATTTTTCTTTGAAAATTTTCATTATTTGAGAAATTGTTATTATATTTTAATCTTTCGGAACTAATTTTAAAATTTCTGTCATTTCTTCTAAAATTATTCCTTCTTGAATTACTATTTCTGAAAGTAACCATATTTCATTTCCTAGTGCTAATTATGCACCTATTTTTTCTGGATAAATCCTTATTAACATCATTTATATAAAATTTATTTTGTTTTAAAATCCTTTTCACACTCTCAGCCTGATCAAAAGCTATTTCAAGAACTAATATGCCATTTCTTTTTATTAACTTAGATGAATTAAAAATTACTTTTTTTAATTCTGATAACCCGTCTAGACCACCGTCGAGAGCAAGTTTTGGCTCAAATAAACTTATCTCTTTCTCCAAATATTTTATATCAAACTTTTTTACATATGGAGGGTTAGATATTACCAAATCATATTTGCCATATTTGAAATTGTCAATATCTGTTTTAAATAATTTAACTCTCTCAGATAAATCAAGTTTTTTACAGTTAATCTTACAAATTTCTATTGTTTTTTTTGAAATATCAATACCAGTACCATAAAAACTTTTTCTTTCTTTTAAGATAGATAAAAGGATACATCCAGAACCTACGCCGATTTCTAAAACTTTCAAATTACTCTTATTTTTTGTTAACTCTAGAGTTTTTTCAACAATGAGCTCTGTTTCTGGTCTTGGTATCAACACATCTTTTGTGACAATAAACTCATATTTCCAAAATTCTTTCTTTCCAGTAAGATAGGCTATTGGTTTTCGTTTTGATCGCTGAGTGATTAAATTTTCATATAATTTGTAGTCCTTTTGAGACAATTCATTATTTAAATTCAAGAGGGTACCTATACGATTTTTCTTAATTACCTGTGACATCAAAACTTCACTGTCAATTTTGTAAGATTTAACTCCACTTTCTCTCAGTATCTCATCTCCTTTTTTTATAGCCTCAAATACATTCATAAGTTAAAGATTACTTAAACTTTCTTCTTGTGCTTTAAGTGATAAAGATTCTATCATCTCATCAAAAGCCTCTCCCTCTAAAAACTCCTCAAGTTTATGAAGTGTTAAATTTATCCTATGATCTGTTACCCTGCCTT
The DNA here is from genome assembly GCA_902563555.1 of uncultured Pelagibacteraceae bacterium. Lineage (GTDB taxonomy): Bacteria > Pseudomonadota > Alphaproteobacteria > Pelagibacterales > Pelagibacteraceae > Pelagibacter. The sequence continues at coordinate 44,669 of CACEXM010000002.1, forward strand.
GAGGAAAGTTGTAAGTTCTTATTCGTTCTGATCTATCACCTGTTCCAATTTTACTTTTTCTATCTCTTGATCTCTCTTGATCGATTCTTGATCTTTCTAATTCATAAAGTCTTGCCCTTAAAATTTTTAAGCCTTTAGCTTTATTCTTGTGTTGAGATTTTTCATCTTGTTGTGATACAGAAATTCCAGTTGGAACATGTGTAATTCTTACAGCACTGTCGGTTGTATTGACAGACTGACCACCAGGCCCACCTGCTCTAAAAACATCAATACGTAAATCAACCTCATTTATTTTTAAGTCAACTTCCTCAACTTCGGGCATTACGGCTACAGTTGCAGCAGATGTATGAACTCTTCCTTGAGTCTCTGTATCTGGAACCCTTTGAACTCTGTGAACACCACTTTCATATTTAAGAGTAGAATAAATGTTAGTACCTTTAACAGAAGCAATTACTTCCTTCAAACCCCCGGCATCACTTTTTGAAATAGATATTACCTCTAAAAACCATTTTTTTTTATTACTTACTTTTTCATACATCTTAAAAAGATCAGAGGCAAACAAACTCGCTTCAAGGCCGCCGGTACCTGCCCTAATTTCAATTATAGCATTTTTTTTATCTGCTTCATCTTTTGGTAATAAAAATAATTTCAATTTTTTTTCATTTTTTTCATGTAGTATTTCTAATTCTTTAAGTTCAATTTCTGCCATTCTTAGTAACTCTTTATCCGTGTTTTGCTCATTTAAAATTTTCTGTAATTCACTTTTATCTTTTTCAAATGTAATATATTTTTTCGCATCAATTATTATTTCGTTTAAATCTGAATATTCTTTTGATTTTTCAGCAAACAATTTTTTATCTATCTTTCCTATAGATAGATCTTTCTCTAAATCTGAATGTTTGCTAATCAAATCTTGTATTGTTTTTAAAGGTATCATCTTAACTATTTTCTAGTTCTGAAGCTTTTTTTTCAACCGCTAATACAACTTTTTCGATCATATCATCTGTTAAAACTTTCTCTGATTGAATACCTGACAAATAAAGCATGTTGCTTCCCTTTTTACCTCCTGTAATACCTACATCAGTCATTGCTGCTTCCCCAGGTCCATTAACAACACAACCTATTATTGATAATGTCACTGGTTTTTTTATATGTGAAAGTTTTTCCTCTAAAATTTTGACAGTTTCAATAACTTGAAATCCTTGTCTAGCACAAGAGGGACATGAGATGATTCTTACACCTCTTTCTCTTAAATTTAAAGATTTAAGAATTTCATTTCCAATTTGAACTTCCCTGACAGGGTCATCTGACAAAGAAATTCTTATAGTATCACCTATGCCATCCAATAATAAGGCACCTAATCCAATCGATGACTTTATACTTCCAGAAACGAACCCCCCGGCTTCGGTAATTCCTAGATGAAGAGGATAATTAATTTTCTTTGAAAGCTGGCGGTAAGCTTCTATTGATAAAAAAACGTCAGAGGATTTAACACTAATTTTTAAATTTTCAAAGTTTTCATCCTCTAGGATCCTTATATTTCTTAAAGCACTTTCAACTAGGGCCTCTGGACAAGGTTCCTTGAATTTTTCCAAGATATCTTTTTCTAAAGATCCAGCATTAACTCCTATTCTGATTGAACAATTATTATCTTGAGCAGCTTTGATAACTTCTTTAATTTTACTTATATTGCCTATATTCCCGGGATTAATTCTTAAACAGCTAGCACCATTTTCAGCTGCCTCTATAGCTCTTTTAAAATGAAAATGAATATCTGCAACGATAGGGACATCAACATGTTTCACTATCTCTTTTAATGCTTTTGTTGATGGCTCATCAGGACAAGAAACTCTAACTATATCAGCACCCTCGTTATTAATTTCATTAATTTGATTTATTGTAGATTTTATATCTGAGGTGATTGTATTAGTCATAGACTGTACTGTTATAGGATTACTCCCACCTACTTTTACTTTGCCAACATTAATTTCTTTAGTTTTTCTTCTCTTTATGTCTCTGAATGGTCTAATACTCATTACTTAGTCCTCTAGTTTAAATTCATTATGTAAAGCAACTAATGCTTTTTTTGTATTTCTTTTATCTATCAAGACTGAGATTTTTATCTCTGATGTTGAGATCACTTGTATATTAATATTTTTTTTTGCAAGAGCCTGGAACATTCTAAAAGTTACACCAGGGGTGCTAATCATTCCAACACCAATAATTGAAACTTTGGAAACATCTTTTTTTAACAATATCTTTCTAAATTTTATATTTTTATTAGCATTAATTATTTTTTTTGTTTTACCCAAATCTTCTGTTTTAATTGTAAATGTTAAATCTGTTTCTTTTCCGTTAGCAGAAATATTTTGAACAACCATATCAACATTTACTAAATTCTTTGACAGAGGTTTAAAAATCATTGCAGCCACTCCCGGCTTATCTTTAACACCAACTAAAGTTACTTTAGCATCATTCTGTGTTGATGAAATTCCTGCAATTATTTTGCTACTTAAAATATTTTTTCTTTTTGTAATTAATGTTCCAGTTTTTTTCTTAAAAGAGGACTTTACCTCAATGTTAATCCTATTTAATCGAGCATCTTGAATTGAAATCGGTTGCATTACCTTTGCTCCTAAAGATGCCATTTCTAGCATCTCTTCATAAGAAATAACTTTTATTTTTTTTGCATTTTTAAGTTTATTTGGGTCAGTTGTATAAACACCTTCAACATCTGTGTATATAATACATCTCTTAGCCCCAAAAAATTTTGCTAACATAATAGCACTTGAGTCCGAACCACCTCTACCAATAGTAGTTACTCTATTATTTAAATTTACTCCTTGAAAACCAGCAATTACAGGTATTCCACCCTCTTTCAAATATTTGATAATTCTATTTTTATAAATTGAAATAATCTTTGCGTTTTTGTGTAGGCCCTTAGTAAGAATTGGTATTTGCCATGATAACCAAGAACGAGATTTAAGTCCAATATGATTTAATCTCGCAGCTATCAAAGAACAGGATACTTGTTCACCAGAGGATAAAAGAACATCGTACTCCTCAGGTGAAAAATTATTACTTATCTTTTTAGATTTTTTTATTAAATCATTTGTAACTCCACTCATCGCTGAAGATACCACAATTAGTTTATATTTTTTTTTATGATAAGAATGAATTATTTTTACAACATTTTTAATTCTTTCAATACTACCGACAGAAGTTCCTCCAAATTTTAAAACTACAATTTTCATGAATTAAAAAATTTTAAATAAAAATATTGATTAAATACATCTTGTATATAAAGTTTAATAAATATGAAAACTAACACAATAAATAAAAAAGAAATAGAAAAATTTTCTAAAATTGCAGAAGAATGGTGGGATCCTAATGGTAAATTCAAACCTTTACATAAATTTAATCCAATAAGAATTTCTTACATAAAGAAAAATATTATAAGTACTTTTAATCTTAGAGATAAAAAAGATAATCCGCTCTCAAAAATTAAAATTTTGGATATAGGCTGTGGAGGGGGATTACTGTCCGAGCCAATGTCAAGACTTGGCGCTGAAGTTTTTGGAATTGATGCATCAGATAAAAATATCAAAATTGCTAAGCTTCACGCAAAAGAAAGTAATCTGAATATTAAATATTTTTGCTCATCTCCCGAAAAGTTTAAAATAAAAACAGAATTTGATGTCATACTAAATATGGAAATCATTGAGCATGTTGAAGATGTAGATTTATTTTTAAAATCTTGCTCAAAACTTTTAAAAAAAGATGGAATAATGTTTGTAGCTACATTAAATAAAACTTTGAAATCATACCTACTTGCAATTGTTGGTGCTGAATACATTTTGAAATGGCTTCCAATAGGAACTCATGAGTGGGAAAAATTTGTAAAACCAGAGGAGTTAATTAATTTTTTAAATAAATTTAATCTTAAATTAAGTGATTTAAAAGGGGTAAAATTTGATTTGCTTAGTAACGATTGGAAATTTAGTTCTGATACATCTGTAAATTATATTGCTAAATTTATAAAAAACTAATTTTTTTTTTCTTCTAACCACGGTATTAATTCAGTCTCAATTCCCTCATCTCTTAAATCTTTAAGTTCCTCTTTTGAAGCAGTACCATATATCCCTTTATCTTTTTTTTTATTTTTATAATGGATAGATCTTGCCTCATAAGCAAAATTTTCACCAACATATTCAAAATTTTTCTTTATAAATTTTTGATATTCTCTAATTTTTTCTTCAATTTTTTTGAATTTATAATTTCTTTTTTTTATATTGTTTTGCCATGACTTGTTAAGTAAAGTTGGTGCCATAAGAGTTTTTTCAACTTTTTTTGACCCACAGTTATGGCAATTTAGAAAGTTTTTTTTTTTCAATTTTTCGTATTCCAAAGAAGAAGCAAACCAACTATCAAATAATAATTTACACTTTTTACAACACAGTTTATATTTGATCATAACATATAATTAATTACTCTTTTACAAAATTCAACTAATTTAACTTCTATAATCTGAGTTGATCTCAATATATTTTTTTGTTAGATCCATAGTGTAGGTAGTAAATTTTTTTGAGCCTTTAAAAATATTTATATTAATCTCAATGTTGGATTTTTTCATGTAATTTGCAACATCAGTCTCATTGTAACTAATGTTCAATTTTCCATTATTGATTATAGATAATTCACCAAATTTTATAGATAATTTTTCTAAATTTATTAATACATTCGATTTTCCTATAGCCATAATGATCCTCCCCCAATTTGGATCTTCTCCTGCTAATGCAGTTTTTACAAGAGGAGAGTTCGCAACTGAAAAACCTATTTTTTTTGCATCAAACTCTGTCTTGCAGTTTTCAACATTTATAGTAATAAATTTTGAAGCTCCTTCACCATCAGAAACTACCCTTTTTGCTAGATTTAACATAACTTTTCTTAAAGCTTCCTCAAAATCTCTAATTTTTTTCTCTTTGAAATTTTTAATTTTAGAATGCTTGGCTTGACCAGTAGAGAAAATACAAACCATATCATTTGTACTTGTATCTCCATCACAACTTATTGCATTAAAAGTTGTAGAAATATTCTTTCTAAGTAGTTTTTTTAAAATTTCATTTGGTATATCAGCATCAGTAAATATATATCCTAATGTCGTTGCCATATTAGGTTGTATCATGCCTGAACCCTTTGCTAGTCCAAATATTTTAATTGAGCATCCTCCAATTTTACAATCTTCCATTGCCATTTTGGGTTGAGTATCTGTTGTCATAATTGCTAATGCCGCTTTCATCCATATATACTTATTTTGAGTGTATTTGATATTTTTCACGAGATCTGTAATTTTATTTCTAATTTTTTCCTCAGGAAATGTTTCTCCAATTGTGCCCGTACAACCGAAAATTATTTCTTTAGATTTGATTTTTTTTGGGGTGTCCTCATCAATTTTTTGTTTATTTGTTAATTCTTGAGACACTTGATCAGCTATTTTTTCTAGACTTTTGTATCCCTGTTTACCCGTAAAACAGTTTGCATTTCTAGAATTCACTATTAAAGAAAATATCTTTTTAGATTTTTGATTTAAATTCCACTTAATATTTTCAGAAATTATTTTTGATTGAGTGTATACCGATGCATAATTTGCTCCATCTCTAAAATAAAACATTACTAAATCATCTCTTGCATTTTTATAAAGGTTTGCACTTACAGTTGAGATAGAAACACCATCAATATGATCCAAATCTTGATATTCCAACATTCTCTTGTTTTTTGATTTAGATATCAAGAAATTAGATAAATTTATGGCCATAGTATTTAAAATATTTATTTATTAATTATATTAAAAGATATAATTAAATAATAAATCAAAAAACCAATGTTTAATCCAATAAAATTTATTTCAAAATTGATTAAATCGGGGAACCAAAAAGAGCTAGATAGAATAGGAAAAATAGTTCAAAAAATAAATTCTTTAGAAGAAAATACTAAGAAACTTAAAGATGCTGATTTTCCTGCCAAAACAAAAGAGTTAAAAGATAAATTGAATAATGGAATTGATATTAACAATCTACTCCCAGAAGCTTTTGCTTTAGTAAGAGAAGCATCAAGAAGAACAAGGAATGAAAGACATTTTGATGTACAAATTATAGGTGGAATAGTTTTACATGAAGCAAAAATTGCTGAAATGAGAACAGGTGAAGGTAAAACCTTAACAATTGCTTTATCAGCATATTTAAATGCATTATTTGGAAAAGGTGTTCATATTGTAACTGTTAATGATTACTTAGCAAAAAGAGATTGCTTAGAAATGGGAAAAATTTACAACTTTCTAGGTTTATCTTCAGGTTTTATAAACAATAATCAAGACGATAAAAAAAGAAAAGAAAATTATAATTGTGATATCACATATGCGACTAATAGTGAGCTAGGATTTGATTATCTTAGAGACAACATGAAGTTTACTAATGAAGAAATGGTGCAAAGAGAACATTTTTTTTCAATAGTTGATGAAATTGACTCATGTTTAATAGATGAAGCAAGAACTCCTTTAATAATCTCAGGTGCTGCTGAGGATAAAACTGACAAATATCTAGCTGTGGATAAATTAATAAAAAGACTCGATGATTCAGACTATGAGATAGATGAAAAAGATAAAAATATTTTGCTAACAAATAAGGGCATAAATAATGTAGAAAAAATTTTTTCTGATACAGGTATATTAAAAAATAATAATTTTTACGATGCAGAAAATTTGAATTTAGTACATCATGTAAATCAAGCTTTGAGAGCGAATCATTTATTTGAGAAAGGAAGAGACTATATTGTTAAAGATAACTCCTTAAAGATTATTGATGAACTTACAGGAAGAATACTTGAGGGTAGAAGATTTAGCGATGGACTTCATCAAGCCTTAGAAGCAAAAGAAAAGATTGAAATTCAAGCAGAAAATCAAACCTTAGCCTCTATAACTTATCAAAACTATTTTAAACTTTATAAAAAAATTTCTGGATGTACGGGTACCGCTCTAACAGAATCTGAAGAGTTCTTTGAAATTTATAACCTACAAGTTGTGGTTATTCCAACAAATAAAAAAATGATAAGGAAAGATTTCAATGATCAAATTTTTAAAACAGAACAAGAAAAAAATACCGCTATAATCAATAAGATAGTTAACTGCAATAAATCTGGACAACCTCTATTAGTTTTTACTTCTAGCATTAACAAATCAGAAGTTTATTCAAAGTTACTTAAACAGAAAAAAATCCCACATGTTTTACTAAATGCTAAGAATCACGAAAATGAGGCTGAGATCATTGCTAACGCAGGAAAAGAAGGATCAGTAATCATAACTACAAGTATTTCGGGCAGAGGAGTAGATATTCAACTTGGAGGAAAAAGAGGCACTATTGATGAAGAGAAACTAATTAAAGAAAAAGAAAAAATCAAATCCTTAGGTGGTTTGTTTGTTATAGGTACCGAAAGAATGGAGTCAAGAAGAGTTGACAACCAAGCTAGGGGAAGGGCTGGACGTCAAGGTGATGAGGGAAGTTCAATTTTCTATGTTAGCTTGGAGGATGACCTAATGCGAATTTTTGGATCAGAGTCAATGAACAAAATGCTCGAAAAATTAGGACTAAAAGACGGTGAAAGTATCGATCATCCATGGATAAACAAAGCTCTGGAAAGAGCTCAACAAAAAGTTGAGGCTAGAAACTTTGATATAAGAAAAACTCTTATTAAATTTGATAATGTATTAAATGATCAAAGACAAGTAATTTTTTCACAAAGAAAAGAGGCAATGAACAGTGATAAGATTTTTGATTATTCTAATAATTTTTTAGATGAAATAAAAAAAAATGTAATAGATTTAAAAATCCAAAAACTTTCAAATCCAAAAAGTCAGCATTTTGAAAATCAAATCAAAACTCTCTTTGGTAAAAACTTTGATGAAAAAGATTTAGAAAATTTATTAAAAAAAAAAGATGATGATCTTATAAAGCTATTGTCTGAGAATTTTGAAAATAAAAGAAATGAAAGAATAAAACTCTTAGGTGAAAACCAGTCTAAAGAAATAGAAAAAAGAATTTTTTTACAGTCAATTGACGTCAATTGGAAATCTCATATTCAATATTTAGAACAACTAAGACAAGTAATTGGATTAAGATCTTATGGGCAAAGAGATCCTCTTATTGAATACAAAAAAGAGGCTTTTACATTATTTGAAAACTTGCTAAAAAAACTTAAACAAGATTATATTAATGTTCTAATGAATCTCAAATTCGTTGAAACATCAAATAAGAATTTAGAAGAAAAACTTAGTGAAAAAGGTTCAATAGATAAGATAAATAAAAAGGTTAGAAGAAATGAGCCTTGTCCCTGTGGCTCAGGAAAAAAATTTAAAAAATGTTGTGGAAGCTTATAAAATAATTATCAATGAAACTAAAATTAAAAAACCAAAAAGAAAATATAATGTTTTTTTATATTTTAAAATTCTCAAAATTTGATCTTTAGAAACATTTAAATTACTCAATTCATCAGTATTAGTTACAAACCCTTTACTTCTTCCAATTTTAATAAATTTATTTTTTCTATCATTATAAATTTCGTCAGCAGACATAGAGCGAAAAGTAATCAAACTAGCTGTTAGTGCCTTATTTACATTTTTTAAAATGAATTCTTTATCTCTATGAGCACCACCCAAAGGTTCCTCAATAATTTCATCAATTACATTTAGTTGAAGTAAATCCTTTGCAGAGAGTTTCATTGCTTTGGCAGCATCAAGCATTTTTTTTGGGTCTCTCCAAAGAATAGTTGCACATCCTTCCGGAGAAATAACTGAATAAATTGCATTTTCAAGCATTAAAACTTTGTTTGATGACGCTAAAGCGATAGCACCGCCTGAGCCACCTTCTCCAATAATAATTGCTATTGTTGGAACTTTTAACTTCATACAGCATTCTATAGACCTGGCAATTGCCTCTGCTTGACCCCGCTCCTCAGCACCTACACCCGGATAAGCTCCTGGAGTATCAATAAAAGAAATTATTGGTATTCCAAATCTATCAGCTAACTCCATTAATCGAATAGTTTTCCTGTAACCTTCTGGTCTCATCATACCAAAATTTCTCTCTATTCTACTGTCTAAATCCTCTCCTTTCTCTTGACCAATTACTAAAACAGATTGATTATGAAATTTCGCAAAACCTGCAATAACAGATTTATCTTCACCATAATACCTATCGCCAGAAAGCGAAATGAAATCATCAAACAAATTATCAATAAAAAATTTTGACTTAGGTCTATCTTCATGTCTTGCTACCATAGTTGTTTGCCAAGGATCTAAATTAGAGTAAACTGACTGTAATCTCTCATTTATCTCCTCTTCAGTTTTAGAAATTTTGTTTGTATCTACTTCGGAAATACCACTCTGATTATACGGGTCTTTAAGCTTTTCTAGCTCTTCATCTAATTCTTTTATTTCTTTTTCAAAATTAAGGTAGTTTTTCATTGTTTTTTATAGTGACTAATTAATTAACAAAAAAGGCAATAAAATGATATTGAATTAAACAAGTATTTGTTATTATATAGTTTATTCTTTTAAAGAATAAAAGTTTTACTATCGGGAGAGACTATTTTTAGCGCCGAAGGAGCAACCACCCCGGAAACTCTCAGGCAAAAGGACCGATCGAAGCATAACACTCTGGAAAGAGATTGATTTCCGCCGAAGGAGCAAAACTCTCAGGCAAAAATACAGATGGGGTATAAATTAGAGTGATATGCAAGAAAAATACGTTAAAATAAATAACCTGCAAGTATCTGAAAAACTGTCAAAATTTGTAAATGATGAATTATTAAAAAATACAAATGTATCTCCTGAAAATTTTTGGTTGGGCCTTGAAAAAACTCTAAATGAGCTTGCACCAAAAAACAGAGAATTAATTAAATTTAGAGAAGATTTGCAAAAGAAAATAGATGAATGGCACATCAAAAATAAAAGTAAAGAATTTAATTTAATAGAGTATAAAAAATTTTTACTAGAAATTGGCTATTTAAAAAATGAAGGGCCTGATTTTAAAATAGAAACTAAAAATGTTGATGAAGAAATTGCAAATATAGCTGGACCTCAATTAGTAGTGCCCATCATGAATGCAAGGTATACGTTAAATGCTGCGAATGCAAGATGGATGAGTTTATATGATAGTCTTTATGGTACAGACGTGATTGAACAGTCTGAAGATAGCGTATCTGAGAGGTATGACCCTCTAAGGGGTGAAATGGTTATTAAATATGGTAGAGATTTTTTAGATAAATACTTCCCATTAGCTGAAGTAAGTTGGAGTCAAATTACAAGTTTTGCTGTGAAATACGGCAAATTAAAAGTTTTAAAGGGTGCTGATATTTTTGATTTGAAAGACGAAAATAAATTTATTGGACACAGAGGTGAGAATGATAATCCATCTGCAATTATTCTTAAAAATAATAGGTTACACATTGAAATTCTAAAAAATTCTAGAGCGTTTGCTGCTCAACAAGATCATGCTGGAATAAGTGATATAATACTAGAATCAGCAGTGTCAACAATTTGTGATAATGAGGATAGTGTCGCAGCAGTTGACTCGGAAGATAAAATTGTTTGTTATCGTAATTGGCTAGGCCTTATGAAAGGTGATCTAAAATCAAAATTCAAAAAAGAGGGTAAATTATTTGAGAGAAAGCTAAATCCACACAGAAGTTATCTTTCTAAAGATGGTAAAGTTTTAAAGTTACATGGCAGAAGTCTTTTACTTACAAGAAATGTTGGTCATCTAATGACTAACCCGTCGATTTTATTAAGTGATGGAAGTGAAATACCTGAGGGAATTATGGACGCCTTTATAACAACAGCAGCTGCACTACATGATATTAAAAACAAAACTAATTCAAGGACTGGATCTGTCTATATAGTAAAGCCTAAAATGCATGGTCCAGATGAGACCGCGTTTACAGATTTAATTTTTTCTAAAGTTGAGGAAGTTCTAAATTTACCTAAGTATACTTGTAAGATTGGTATCATGGACGAGGAGAGAAGAACGTCAGCAAATTTAAAAGAATGTATTAGAAGTCTAAAAAATAGAGTTTTTTTTATAAATACTGGTTTTTTAGATAGAACTGGTGATGAAATGCATACATCAATGGAAGCTGGCCCTATGATTAAAAAAGGTGATATGAAATCATCTAAATGGATAAATGCTTACGAAAATAATAATGTCGATATTGGTTTAAAATGTGGGTTTTCAGGAAAAGCACAAATTGGAAAAGGAATGTGGGCAATGCCAGATAAAATGAAAGATATGATGGATCAAAAAAAAGGCCACCTAAAAGCTGGAGCAAACTGTGCATGGGTTCCATCTCCAACAGCAGCTGCTTTGCACGCTTTACATTATCACGAAATAGATATTTTTAATGAACAAAAAAAATTAATTGATAGAGAGCCAGCTAAAATTGATGATCTATTAACAATTCCAACAGCAGACAGGCCTAATTGGTCTGTAGAAGATATAAATAAAGAAATTTCTAATTCTGCACAAACTTTATTGGGTTATGTTGTAAGATGGGTAGATCAAGGCGTGGGTTGTTCTAAAGTACCTGATATCAACAATATAGGTTTGATGGAAGATAGGGCAACTCTTAGAATTTCATCTCAGCATATTACCAACTGGATCCATCATGGAGTCACAACAAAAATACAAGTAACTGAAATAATGAAAGAGATGGCAAAAATAGTTGATGAACAAAATAAAGATGATCCATTATATGTTAAAATGAGCAGTAATTATGAAAACTCTATAGCATTTCAAACTGCTTGTGATCTGATATTTAAGGGTAAAGAACAACCTTCAGGTTACACTGAGCCATTGCTTCATTTGAACAGATTAAAAAAAAAATCTAATCTGAGTTCGAAATCATATTAGATCGATTTTTAAAAGCAGAAATTAGAGTCCCATCATCTAGATTTTCTATCTCACCACCAACCGGCAAGCCTTGAGCGAGCTTAGTAATTTTTACCTTGGAATTTTTCAAACTTTCTTGAATATAATAAGCAGTAGTTTGCCCCTCTATTGTAGCGCTTGTTGCCAAAATAACCTCTTCTATCTTGTCTTTTTCAACCCTATTTATTAGTGAGTCGATTAACAAATCTCCTTTTCTATTTTCTGTCGCGGAGATAGTGCCTCCAAGGATATGAAAATATCCTTGATAAATATTAGAACTTTCGATGGACCACTGGTCTGCTATATTTTCAACCACACAAATTTTATCATATTTTTTATCTAAAATTTTACAATTTTCATAATCACATTGTATTAAAACAGATTTTAGAGCTCCGCAAATTGTACATCTAGAAATATTTTTATAAATATCTGTTAATGATTTCGCTAGAGGCTTTACTAATTCGTCTTTGTTATTAATTAATTTTAAAAGAATTCGCTTCGCTGATTTTGGACCTAAACCAGGTAATTTTGATATTAGTTTAATTAACTGATCTATCTCATTGCAATTTTGCATATTCTATAAAGGCCATTTAAATCCAGGAATATCAAACCCACCAGTTGCTTTTGAAATTTCCTCAGTTGTTTTTGATTTAAGTTGAGATTTTGCACTATTATGAGCTGCAACAATCAAATCCTCAATTATGGTTTTGTCCTCTTTCATTATTTCATCAGTTAAACTTATTGTTTGCATTTCTCCATCTCCATCTAAAGTTATCTTTACAGAATTTGATCCTGAAACTCCTACAACTTTTATTTCTTTAATCTTTTGTTGGCTTTCCTTCATCCTTGCTTCAAGCTCTTTCGCTTTATCTAATATTTTACTAAAATCAGTCATTATCAACTCCGTTTTTGTTTGAATTTACGTCTATTAATTCAGCATCAGGAAATCTTTCCAGCACACTTTTAAATATTTTTGAGTTTTTCATTTCATCAATTGAAATTTTCTTAACATTTTTTTGTTTATCATTTATAGACATTTGTCCTTTTAATTTACTAAATGTAATAATCCATCTTTCATCAGTCCATTCAAAAAGTTTTGACGATAGATCTTTTACAAAATCTTTATCTAGACTTTCATTAAAAGATATTTCAATTCTATTTTTTTCAAATTTTACAAGATTAACGTTTTTTTCTAATTCGTATTTAAGTTTTATTTCTTTTTTATTTGAACAAACTTTAATTAAGTTCTCAAAAGTATTTATATTAATTTTATTTTCTGCTTTAATTTCTGTTTGGATTTCTGGTTTATTTTTATCTTCTTGTGCAATATTCTTTATTTGATTGACTGTTTTAGATGATGAATCACTATCTGTATTCTTGCCTGGATTTTCACTTTTTGTATAAACCTCAACTTTTTCAACTTTATTTTTAAATTTTGCAGAACTTAAATACATTAATCTTATTAGGATCATTTCAATTGAAAAGTGTGGATTAGAAACTATTTCTAACTCATCAAGTGAAGAGATGACGAACTGCCAAAATAATATTAATATCTCTGGTTTTACTTGATTTGATAAACTTTTAATTTTAAAAAATTCTTCATCATTCAGAGAAAAATTTGTGCTTTCTAAAGTTAATGAATTAATATTTTTGAAGTAATAAAGTATCTCTAAGAAATCATTGATAAAAACCTTTGGTTCAACACCTTGATCATAAATCTTTCTATAAGTACTTATTACTTTCGTTTCTTCGCCGTTTAAAATTAGCTCAAACAAGTAGATTAATTGAGATTTATCGAAGTATCCAAAAATTTTCTGTGCTGAATTTAAATCTAATTCTTTGTCCTCATCCAAACTTAATAATGCTCTATCTAACAAAGATAAGGCATCCCTAACAGAGCCTTCTGAAATTTTTACTATAAGCTTTAAAGCTTCGTCTGTTATTTTTCCATTTTCTTTATCTTTGATTATTTTAATATATTCTAATAGTTCAGATGATTTAACCCTAGACAAATCAAATCTTTGACATCTAGAAACTATAGTAACTGGAATTTTTTTAATTTCTGTCGTTGCGAAAATAAATTTCAAATACTCTGGCGGTTCTTCTAAGGTTTTTAGTAAGGCATTAAATGCTTGTTTACTCAACATATGAACTTCATCAATTATGAAAATTTTATATTTGGCGGATGTTGGCCCATATCTGGAAAATTCAATTAAGTCTCTTACATCATCTACACCTGTTTTGCTTGCTGCATCCATTTCAAGAACATCAATATGATTTGAGTTCGTTATTGCATCACAATTATCACATTTTACCTTACATTTATTTTCAAAACCATTTAAACAATTTAGTGTCTTTGCAACAATTCTTGCTGTTGTAGTTTTTCCAACCCCTCTTATTCCAGTCAACAAATATGCATTTGGTATTTTGTTATTTTTAATTGAGTTTATAATGGTTTCGGTAAGAACATTTTGACCAATAAGGTCATCAAAAGTTTGGGGTCTATATTTTAGTGCTAATACTTTTGATTTACTATTCATAAATTTAATAAGGAGACTAGAACCTGAATAACTGTCTCTACGACTGCTTCTGTTAAGATCTGGTCGGGTTCAAGCGGCATCCACCTCTAGCCTCCAAATGTATTATAGCAGTAATGTTTTCTAAACCACAAGAAATAATAAAAATTACTTTTCTCGTATTTTGTCAGCCTCAAAGACACCTAAAACGTGAAAATCTTGACAATGCAAACCTAATTCCTCTAATGATTTTTTAACTTTTACATCTTCTATATGACCATCAAGGTCACATAAGAAAAAATAAGAATCAAAGGAATTCTTTTCAGGGTAACTTTGAAGTTTGGTTAAGTTTACACCATTAATAGCAAAGCCACCTAGTGATTGATACAATGCTGCCGGTTTACTTTTTAATTTGAACAAAAAAGATGTAATATATTTTTTGTCACCATATTCTGGTTGGAAGATTTTTTTGCCCATAATTAAAAACCTGGTTAGATTTCCTTTTTCATTTTCGATATTTTTTTGTATTATTTCTAATCCATAAGTTTCTGCACTTAAAGTTGAAGCTATAGCAGCATTTCTATTATCTTTAATTCTAGATATCATTTCTGCTGATCCAGCTGTATCTGCTCTGACGTGTTCAATTAAATCATTTGATTTTATAAAATTTGAACATTGTGAGAGTGCTTGAGAATGAGAGTATACATTTTTTATGTCAGATATTTTTGTACCTGGGATTACTAATAAATTATGTTCAATTTTTTGAAAATATTCTGAATAAATATTTAATCGATATTTAAATACCAAATATTCAATTCCTATATTTCCAGTAATCCTGTTGGACTCTGGTATAATTATTCTGGAAGATAAGTCTTCAGAAGCTTTTAAAAAACATTCATCAAAAGTCTTACATGGAATTATCTTGGCTTTTGGGGCAACGGATAAAGCAGCTAGATGTGAATATGCTCCAAACGTTCCTTGAAAATAAATTTTTTCCATCATGTCTTATATTCCATAATCTTTTTTAAAGCCACAAAATCCTCTTCTGTGTCTATTCCAATAGAATGTGATTTGGCAAGAGCAACATTTATTTTAATTTTATTCTCTAAAGCTCTTAATTGTTCTAACTTATATTTAACTTCATTAGGAGACTGTCTATATGACACAAAATCTTTAAGTGTCCCTATTTCATAACAATAAATACCTGCATGATGGTATGTATTTAAATCTTTTTTTAAGGTTTTTCTTTTGAAGT
The DNA here is from genome assembly GCA_902563555.1 of uncultured Pelagibacteraceae bacterium. Lineage (GTDB taxonomy): Bacteria > Pseudomonadota > Alphaproteobacteria > Pelagibacterales > Pelagibacteraceae > Pelagibacter. The sequence continues at coordinate 60,415 of CACEXM010000002.1, forward strand.
AAATTGCCTCTGGAAAATTTTTGTGATCCAGTTCTTCTTTTGTTTTTACTTTAACGGCACTTTGATTGTCATAAAGTTTTTCATCTAAAATTTTTGAAGCAAGAGTACCAATTTTGGAATGTGTGTTTATCATAAGTTGGTTAAGATTCCTTATATCGTCAACATCAATTAAAGGCTCATCTCCTTGAAGATTCATTACTAAATCAATATTTGAAATCTCGGTTTTTTGTAATGCCTCATAAATTCTATCTGTTCCTGTATTATGTTTATTGCTAGTTAACACAGCTCGACCGCCGTTTTTTTTTACATCATCAACGATTTCTTGATTTTCAGTTGCGACTAATACATCTCCAATTTTTGCTTTTTCAGCCTTCTTAAATACGTGAGAAATGATCGATAAACCATTAACTTTTAGAAGTGGTTTCCCAGGCAACCTGGTAGCTGCTAATCTTGACGGGATTATAATTAGTGTTTTCATGCGTAATTGTTATTTATTAATTCACTACAAGCAGAGGCAATAATATACATCAAATATATAAGCAATTTTTAATTTATAATGTTATACGTTCAAAATAAAATTTTATAAAATGGATTCTTTTGAAATAAACAAAATAGTAGCTGCAATTTTACTTGTGGCTCTCCTTTTAATAGGTATTAGCAAATTATCTAGCGTGATTTTCTATGTTGAAAAACCTAAAACACCAGGATACGCAGTTGATGTTAAACAGTCAGTTACTGCACAGTTAAAAACTGAAGATGAAACTTTAGAGCAAAAAGTAGATATCGCCGCTTTGATGGCAATGGGAGATATTGCGACTGGAGAAAAAGTTTTTAAAAAATGTGCTGCCTGTCATTCAATCGTAAAAGGTGGAAAGAATAATATTGGACCTGCGCTATACAATGTTGTTGGAAGAAAAATTGGTGCCGTAAATGATTACAAATATTCTAAAGCATTAGCTGGGTATGGAAAGGAATGGTCATTTGAGGAACTAAATGGATATTTGATAAAGCCTGCCAAATGGATTAAAGGAACCAAAATGGCATTTGCAGGATTGAGAAAAGAGAAAGATAGAGCTTCGGTGATTTTGTACCTGAACAAAAATTCAGACAATCCTTTGCCTTTACCTTAATTTTCCAAAACAATAAAGTAAAATTGATTTTTGCACATGTACTCTGTTAAGTGCCTGAATCCAAACTTTTGATTGTTTGCTAGAAAATACTTTTTCGGTAACTTCAGTTCCTCTTGGCAAACAGTGAAGAAAAATACAATCTTTCTTCGCATAACCCATCAGTTTTTCATCAATCTTAAATTTTTTAAAACTGTTCAATTTGTTTATCTTATTTACTTTATCATTGATAGATATAACTTTATCAGAAAATAGAACATCTGCGTTAATAGCAGCTTTTTTAGGACTTGAATAAATATCTATTTTGTTATCATTTTTCTTCATGTAGTCCATAATATTTTTAACTGGATTATATTTTTCAGGACAACCAATTTTTAATTTAAATGAAAATTTAATTGAGGCTGCAATTAAAGAATTTAAAACGTTATTACAATCCCCTATCCATGCAATATTTAATTTATGTATAGGCTTCTTCTTTATCTCTTCAACTGTAAAAATATCTGATAAAATTTGGGTTGGGTGAGATGAAGGGCTTAACCCGTTAATAATTGGAATTGATAAATGTTTTTTAAATTCCTCTAGTTTATTATCACTATCCGTTCTTAACATGAAAGCGTTACCAAAATTAGATAGTATCTTGGCTGTATCCTCTATACTTTCACCACCTTTAGACAAATGAAGCTCAGTAGGTCTTAATGTCAAAGCACTTCCTCCAAGTTGTCTTATAGCTAGATAAAAACTTAGTCTTGTTCTTAAACTTGACTTCTCAAACATTTGAATTAATAGTTTTCCCTTTAGGGGAGCATCCTTATCCAGCTCAAGATGGTTCAATTTTTTTCTTAAATTTTTTCTTTTCTTTGCATCACTAATAATTTTTCTAAGATCTTTAGCTGAAATATCTTTTAAATTTATAAAATGTCTCATTTCAGTTCATTTTAGAACATACATAATCAATGATCTTTAGCGCTTGATTAATTTCTGTTTTTTTTACATTTAATGGAGGTAAAATGCGGACAACATTCTCTGCTGCTCGTATAGTTAATAATTTATTATCCATCAACTTCGCGATGAACTTCGTCTGATCTTTATAAAGCTGAACTCCAATTAACAAACCTTTGCCTCTTATTTCTCTAATAATCTTAGGATATTTTTTTTTTAAAAGATTCAAATTTATAAAAAAATATTTCGACAATTTTTTTACATTATTTAAAAATTTTTTATTTGAAACTATATCTATTACTGAATTTCCAACAGCCATTGCTAAAGGATTTCCACCAAAAGTTGAGCCATGTGTGCCTGGTGTCATTCCAGAAGCTACTTTCTTATTCATTAAAACTGCGCCAATAGGAAATCCTCCACCTATTCCTTTTGCAATAGGAACTATATCTGGCTTTATTTTTGAGCTTTCAAAAGCCAAAAAATCTGCTGATCTAGAAATTCCTGTTTGAACTTCATCTACTATCAGTAAAATTTTTTTTTTAGTGCATAATTTTCTCAATCCTTTTAAACACCAATCAGGGATTACTTTAATTCCTCCCTCTCCCATAATTGGTTCTATCATTATAGCTGCGGTATTTTTTGTGATTTTTTTTTTCAAGGATTTGTGGTTTCCAAAAATAAAATGATCAAATCCTGCAACTTTAGGTCCAAAACCCTCTACCATTTTTTTTGATCCACTTGCAAAAATTGCTGCGATAGTTCTTCCATGAAAAGAATTTTTTACACACAATATTCTGTTTTTATGAGGTTTTCCAATCGAATAAAAATATCTTCTAGCAACTTTAATAGATGCTTCAGTGGCTTCTGCACCACTATTCTGGAATAATACATAATCAGCAAAAGTTTTTTGACATAATTTTTTTGCTAACCTTTCCCCCTCAGGAATTTTAAAGGCATTTGAAATATGCCAGAGTTTTTTTGATTGATTTTGTATTGTTTTAATAAGTTCTGGATGTGCATGACCCAAACAATTTACAGCTATTCCTTGAACAAAATCCAAATATTTCACTCCTTTAGAAGAGTATAGGTAACTTCCCTTACCTTTTGTAAAAGAAATTTTTTTTCTATTATAATTTTTTGCTAAATAGCTCATTTTAATATTGTTTGTATAAACAAAAAAATTAAATACAAGTTGTGATTGAATATCATTTCAAATAATTCATTATAAATAATGTTGATAACTATAAATAATATATTATTTATTAATATTTTTTATCAGTATATTGTGTTTATATATTTTCTAAGTACATTATATAGTAAATTATGAGCTGGACCGAAGAAAAAGTCAACAAGTTGAAAGAGCTTTGGGGAAAAGGAAACACTGCGAGCCAAATTGCAGAAATTATTGGTGGCATTAGCAGAAATGCTGTAATTGGTAAAGCGCATAGACTTAATCTTTCTGCAAAAATAAAAACTAGGACTGCAACATCGAGTGAAATTTTTAATAACTCTTTAGAAAATAAAAATATAAAGATTAAAAAAGGACGAAGAAGCAAGTTTAGATCATTAATTATTGAAAAAGATTTTGAACCAGAAAATCCAAAACAATTAGAGGAACTTGATGATAATAGTTGTAAATGGCCCATTGGTCATCCCGATGAAAAATCTTTTTACTTTTGTGGCAGATCATCATTAAAAGATTTTTCTTATTGTAGACTACATTTACTTTATGCTTATCAGCCGCGGGGTAAAAAGGAAGACATTGCTGAAAAAGATGAGATACCTGGTTTAATAGAAAAAAAAATTAAATCAGCCTAATCAAACTTTTTAATCAAATTGTCCCCTTCTTTAGAAAATTGACCACCTTCTCGCCACATATAAGAATATTTTTTAACTTCTTCATTGAAAATCTTTTTTGCTGGAGACCCAATATCAAAATTCGTTTTATATTTACCTGAAACTGTATTGTTATATTTAAGTAATTTTAATTGATCGACTGTTAATAAAGGATTAGGTAGTAATTGAAATAATTTTGCAGTAAACATAGCCAAAGAGAGTGGAAATGGTAATAAAAGTCTTTTTTTATTGATTAAGTTTAATAATTTTATCAAAATTTGTTTGAAAGTTAGTACCTCTGGGCCAACACACTCAATTATGTTTGTATTAACATTTTTTGAAATTACTAACTGAATGACGTCAGTTAAATCAGAGCAATGAATAGGAGTAAATTTTGTTTCACCATTATAATATAATGGAAAAATTGGCAATCTGCTTAACAATGTCATCAAATTACAAGTGAAATTATCTGATGAAGAGTATACTATAGACGGACGCAAAATTGTTGTTTGAGGAAATATTTTCAAAATATTTTGCTCACCCTCTAATTTACTCTGGGCATATTTAGAGTCTAATGCATCATTTATGCCTAGGGCTGATAGGTGGACAAATTGCTTAATTTTATATTCCTTGCAAAGTTTTGCCAATATAGTTGGAAAGACAGAGTGGATATTCTTAAATGTATTTCCATTTTTTTTTTCAAATAGAATACCAATTAAATTGATACAAATATCGGCACCCTCAAAAAGTTTTCTTATTTTAGGTTCATCAAAAATATTACATTCTTTTATTTGAATATAACCTGCATTACCTTGTGTTTTAATTATATTACCTTTTTGGTGTATATTTCTAGTTACTACGGTAACAGTGTAGTTCTTTTGAGTTAACTTTCTTATTAGTTGGGCGCCAACTTGACCAGTACCACCCCAAATCAAAATATTTTTCATATTATTAATCAAAAAATAGACATTATTAATTAGTCTTATATATATATAAACATATATGACTAATATCAAAGTTTTTGAAAATGATTTACCTGAAGATCTAGATTTATCAAATGAAAAACTAATTGGTCTTGATAATGAGGCATTAGGTCTTGTTCTTGGTAGAGATCCGCTAACTCTAGTTCAATTGGGACTCGAGTCCAATAACTTTTATTTAATTAAACTTAATAGAGAGACTTATAATGCTCCAAATCTGGTAAAAGCTTTATCAAACAATAATACGCAGTTTATAATGCATTATGCTAGGCAAGATCTTTTATGGTTAAAATACCACTTAAAGGTACAACCAAAAAATATTTTTTGTACAAAAGTTGCTTCTAAAATCGCTAGAACTGCTAGCTCATATCACGGCTACAAAGATCTGGTAAAAGAACTGTGTGGAAAAGATATTTCAAAAAAAGAACAACAAAGTGATTGGGGAGATCCTAATCTTTCTGAAAAACAAATTAAATATGCTGCTTCAGATACAGAATATCTTTTTGAAATAAGAAAAAAGTTGAAAAGGATGCTTGAGAGAGAAAAAAGAATTGATCTTTTTGAAAAATCTATGGATGTTATCCCCGTACTTGTTGATATGGAGATAGCGGGATACAAATTATCTACTTTTGAACATTGATATGAAAAAAAATTTTATAAAATCTGCTAAAGATGTAATAAATTTAGAAATCGAAGGATTGGTAAAGTTAAAAAAAAGTTTAAATAATTCTTTCAATAACGCTGTGAAAGAGATTGTTAAATGTCAATCAAAAGTAATTCTTTGTGGAGTTGGAAAAAGTGGCTTAATTGCAAATAAGATAGCTGCAACATTTTCATCAGTTGGAACTCCAGCCTTTTTTTTATCTGCGAGTAATTCATCACATGGAGATCTAGGGAGTATTACTAAAAAGGATATATTAATATTAATCAGTTATTCCGGTGAAACAAACGAGTTAAAAAATATTATACAGTATGCAAATAGAAATAAGATTTTATTAATTGGGATTGTCTCAAAAAAAGATTCTACTTTATATAAAGCTGCTGATATTAAATTATTGACCCCACAAGTTAAAGAGTCCGGGGGAATTATTCCAACTTCTAGCACAACAGTCCAATTAGCACTTGGTGATGCTTTGGCAATATCAGCTATGAAACAAAAAAATTTTAATAGAATTGATTTTAAAAAATTACACCCGGCAGGTGCACTAGGTGCAAAACTAAAAACTGTTGAAGATATAATGCTTACTGGAAAAAAAATACCTTTTGTAAATGATAATTTAAAAATGAAAAATGCTCTGAAGATATTGAGTAATAAAAATCTTGGTGTATTAATAGTACAAAATAAAAAAAAAAATACGATTGGTATTATTACTGACGGTCAGATTAGAAGATTTAATCAAAAGAGTTCAAACCTTCACACAACAAAGGTAATCAAAGTAATGACTAAAAATCCAATAAGTATTGAAAAAAATGAATTAGCAGCTAAAGCTCTTTCTTTAATGAATAACAAAAAGATTACCTCTCTATGCGTTTTTGATAAAAAAAATAAAAATAAAACAATAGGTGTTCTCCATGTTCATACTATATTGAAGTCTAACATATCTTAAATGTCAAAGAGGCTATTAATAAATAGTTTATTTATAATATTTATTATAACTATATCTTATTTTTCTTACTATAAATTTTTTAAACAACAAAATAAAATTTCAGAAATTGAAAAAATAAATATTGAAGACACAATTACCTCAACTAATATTATTCAAGATGTAAACTATTCATCTCAAGATATTAAGGGAAATGAGTACATTCTATATGCTTCTGAAGGCCAAATAGATCTGAATAATAGCAAAATAATTTTCTTAACAAAAGTCAGGGCAAAAATTAAAACTATAGATGGTGATGTCATAGAAATTCAGTCAAATTTTGGAAGATACAATATTGATAATTATGATACTATTTTTTCTAAAAAAGTTAAGATTAACTACCGTGATAATGAAATAAGAGGGAATTATGTAGATTTTTCCTTAGATAACAATTCGTTGATAATTTCAAAAAATGTTGTTTATTCAAACCAAAAAAACTTACTTGAAGCGGATGTGTTAGAAATTGATATTGCAACTAAAAATGCAAAAATTTTTATGTACGAAAAAGAAAAAAAAGTTAATATCAGATCGTTAAATAATTATGGCAATAATTAAAAAATTTAGAATTAAGTCATTTAAGAGTACAAACAATATAATCGAATTTAGGAATGTATCCTTATCATACGGAAATAGGCTAATACTAGATAATATTAGTTTTGAGATTAATGAGGGTCAGATTTTTGGAATGTTAGGGCCAAACGGTGTAGGTAAATCCACCATATTTAACTTAATTACGGGATTGATCGCTCCAAAAAACGGCACAATACTCATCAATGGTTATGAAACTAAATCGTTTCCAATTTATTTAAGAACTAAAAAATTTAAAGTTGGATACGTTCCTCAGTATGGTGGGTATTTTAATGATCTAACTTTACACGAAAATTTAAAAGCAATCAGTGAAATTATTATTACAAACAAAAACTTAAGACCTGAAAGAGTAAACTATGTAATTTCAAAGTTTGAATTAGACAATTTAAAAGAAATAAAAGCTAAACATCTTTCCGGTGGTCAAAAAAGAAAGTTAGTTCTTGCACTTGCTTTATTGAGCGAACCAAAAGTTCTTCTTCTAGATGAACCATTTGCAGCACTCGATGTCCTTACGATAAAAATGCTTCAAGAAATAATTGTAAATTTGCAACAAGAGCATCGTATCACTATTTGTATATGTGATCACCAGGCTAGAGATCTTCTAGCTTGTGTTGATGTTGCAATGATTTTAAGTAACTGTAAGATTGTTGCAAAAGACACACCGTCAAACTTAGTGAAAAACATACACGCACAAAATGCATATTTTGGTGATAGTTTTAGAATAAACTAGCCAATATGCCAAAGCACATATTAATAAGAGACAAAATTGCTAAATTTAATAAAAAAATTTCTGTAAGTGGTGATAAAAGTATAAGTATAAGATGGGTTCTTTTTGCATCACTAGCATCAGGTGTTTCAAAAGCTAAAAATTTATTAGTATCAGAGGACGTTTTAGCCGCGATTAAAATTATAAAAAAATTTGGAATTAAAGTCCTTAAAAAAGGAAATATATTTATTATACATGGCAAAGGTTTTAATGGATATAATTATAAGAATAATTCTGTAATTAACGCCAAGAATTCAGCTACATTAGGAAGATTAATCCTAGGGTTATTAATTAATTCAACAAAAAAAATAAAATTAATTGGGGATCAAAGTTTATCAAAAAGGGATTTTAAAAGAGTGGCTATTCCACTAACTAAATTTGGTGCAAGATTTCAACTAAAAAAGAACTTTGGTTTACCTCTTACTATTTATGGAACAAAAAATTTGAAGCCAATTAAATACCATGAGACAAGAGGTTCAGCTCAGTGCAAAAGTTGTATTATGTTTGCTGGTATGAGAACTAAGGGTAAAACTATAATAAAAGCAAAGAAATCAAGAAATCACACTGAGCTTTTATGTAAATTTCTAAAATTACCTGTAAAAATAAAAAATAAAAAAAATTATGATTTAATTGAGATTAATAAAGTAAATAGAATTAATCCATTAAACTATCAAATTCCATCTGACATCAGTTCGGCTGCTTTTTTTATAGTACTAACGGCTTTGGCGGAAAACTCCAAAATTGTGATAAAAAATGTAAATATAAACCCATCACGGGTAGGAGTAATAACTATCTTAAAAAAGATGGGAGTAAAAATTTTTTTTAAAAATAAAAAAATTTATAAAGGAGAAAAGGTTGCAGATATAATTGTATTAAGCTCAAAAAAATTGAATAATATCAAATGCCCAATCCATTTGAACTCAAGTGCTATAGATGAATTTTTAGTTATATTTTTAGTGGCAGCGAAAGCTAATGGAATATCATACTTTAGAGATATAGCAGAACTTAATACTAAAGAAAGTCCAAGATTAAAATTAGCCTCTAAAATTCTTAAAATGATGGGGGTGAAAAATATTCTTACAGAAGACTCAATTAAAATATTTGGTAACCCAAAACTTGTTATTAATAAAAAAATTATAATTAAGAATTTTTATAAAGATCACAGAATTTTTATGACTAGTGTTATTGCTGCTTTGACTTTTGGTGGTAAATGGATTATTCATGATAAAGATTCAATCAACACATCTTTTCCCTCTTTTTTAAAAATTATCAAAAATCTCTCAACATGAAATATAAAAAAAATGACATAATTAAAATTGCGATAGACTCACCTGCTGCTGCAGGTGCAGGAACACTGGCTAAATCAATTTCAAAACATTATAATCTTTTTTACTTAGATACAGGAAAAATATATAGGTTTATTGCACATTTAAAATTAAAATCTAAGAATAATTTTAGTGTATCTTTTTTAAAAAAAAAAATAAGAGATCTAAGAATGATTGACTTAAAAAATAAAAAATTACTTTCTGATGAAGTTGGTATCGAAGCCTCTATCATTTCAAAAAACAAAAAAATAAGAAATCTTGTTCATGCTTTCCAGGTAAATTATGCTTACAACCCTCCAAAAAAGTATAATGGTTCTTGTCTTGATGGTCGGGACATTACATACAAAATAATACCTGATGCAGAATTTAAATTTTTCATAACAGCTAATATCAAAACAAGAGCAAATAGAAGATTTAAAGAGTTAAAAAAGATAAAAAAAAATATTACATTTAACGAAGTGTTAAAAAGCATGAAAAAACGTGATAAAAGTGACTATTCACGCAAGTTATCACCTCTAAAGAAAACAAAAGATTCAGTATTGATTAACACCACAAATTTATCTAAAAGAGCGTGTTTTTTAAAAATAAAAAAAATAATAGACAAAAGACTCAATAACTAATGGAAATATATAAAGACTTAAAAAACCCTGACAACCAACAATTTGAAAAACTATTAAATAGTCAATTATCAAAGGTAAATATCGAGGAAGGAAAAATAATTGAAGGCAAAGTTAACAAAATAACTGAAAAATATGTTTTTCTACATGTTGATGGACTAAAGTCTGAACCTGTTCTTGATATAAATGAGCTTAAAAGTATGGGTCTCAGTGAAAAAATTAAGGTAGGAGAAAAAATTTCAGTATTATTAGAAAAATTAGAGGACAAGATGGGTGAAGTGGTCGTATCTGCCAGCAAAGCACAAAAGATAAAGGGATGGGATAAACTGGTAGAGGCTTACGAAAAAAAAGAACCAATAATGGGTAAAATTACTTCGAAGTGTAAAGGAGGTTGTATCGTCGAACACATAGAGACTGGGTCTTTAATGTTTTTACCAGGTTCTCAAATAAGTGATAAGCCTCTTAAAGATATAAGTCATCTTATGAATGAGCCACAAAAGTTTGCGTTGATTAAATTAGATAAAGTTAGAGGTAATGCATGTGTTTCTAGGAGAGAGATAATCTCTTCTTTTAAAAAAGAGGATAAAGCAAAGATTGTAGATAAATATAAAGTTGGAGATATTATAAAGGGTGCTGAAGTAAAGGGCTATAGCACATTTGGTTGTTTTTTTAATGTGAATGGAGAAATTGATGTTTTAGTTCACCTGCAAGAAATTTCTTATTCGAGAGTTAATCATCCAGACGAAATATTTAACATTGGCGAAAAACATGACCTTAAAGTAATATCTGTAGATAAAGAAAAACTTCAAGTTGGCTGTTCAGTTAAACAAATGTCACCAGATCCTTTTGAGCATATTCAAAATTATGAACTGAATAAAATTTACAAGGCAAAAGTTTCGAAGATTATGGATTTTGGTGCATTTTGTGAATTAGAGCCTGGTTTAACAACTCTTTTACACTCAAGCGAACTAAGTTGGACAAAAAAAAATGTATCGGCAAAAAAGATGTTAAAAGTCGGTGATGAAATAGACTGTGTCATTACTGAGATTGATAAAGAAAAAAGAAGAGTTGCTATATCCCATAAACTTACACTAGAAAATCCTTTTGAAGTTTTTCAAAAAAAATACCCAGTTGGTACCATTGTAAATGGTGAAGTAATTAACAAAAATGAATATTCTTTATTTGTAAAAGTTGAAGACCTAAACGTGGATACATTTTTACATTGCAATGATCTAACTTATTTAAACAATGGCGAGGAAGAACTTTCGAAATATAAAAAAGGAGATAAGATTCAAGTAAAAGTTTTAGAAATAAAAATAGAAGAACAGAAAATAAGAGTAGGTTATAAACAAACACAAAAAGACCCATTGAATTGGTTTGCTGATAAGAAAAAAAATCAAACTATAACTGTCAAGATAATTTCTACAGATAATAAAGGACTGACTGTGAGACCTGAAGGCTGCGAAATGGATTTCATTATCAGAAAGTCTCAAATTGCGATCAATCCTGCAGATGCTAGGCCATCTAGATTTACTGGTGGTGAAAAAATAGACTGTGCTATATCTGAAATTGATATCGATAAAAGAAAAATTTCTTTAAGTATGAAACTTTTAGAAGAAATTGAAAAAAAGGAAGCTCTTGATAAATATGGGGCAGAAGGTTCTGGAAAAAATCTTCCTTTTTCATCTTTATCAGAAGATTTAAAGAAAAAAGAAAAAAAAAAGTGAAGTTACTTAAAAGAGTAGTAAAAAATTGGGTATAGTTAAGTCAAAACTTTTAAAACAAATCTCCAAAAGTTTTCCAAATTTTTCAAAAAAAGATGTCGAAAAAGTAACAAATATAATTTTGAATGAAATTAAAGACTCTCTAAAAAGAGGTGAGCGAATAGAAATAAGGGGTTGGGGATCTTTAAGTACAAGGATTCAAAAATCATCTATCAGAAGAAACCCTAAAACTGGAGATAAAGTCGCTGTACCGACCAAAAAAGTAATATATTGGAAAATGAGTAAAGAAATGTTTAAAAAGATTAATGATGAAAAAGAGTAAAATATTTGTCGCTTGCGATACTACAAAAATATTAAAAATTAAAAATATTATAAAAGAAACTCAAAATAATAAGTTGAAAATTGGCTATAAATTTGGTTTAGAATTTCTTAATTCCCAAAATGGAAGAGTTTTTTTATCTAAAATTAAAGAAAAAATAATTTTTGCTGATTTAAAACTTCATGATATTCCAAACACATGTGTGTCTACGATTAGGGCAATTAAAGATCTTAAAGTAAATTATTTGACAATACATATCAGCTCAGGTTTAGATGCTCTTAAAGCTGCAAAAAAAGTTTCGGGTAATATAAAATTGATAGGTGTTACAGTTCTCACATCTTTGGACAATAAGGCATTGAGAGAAATCGGGTTTAATAAGAATGTAAAAAAAATAGTTCTTCATCAAGCAAGATTAGCAAATAAGGCAAAATTAGATGCTATCGTATGTAGTGCACAAGAGGTAAAAATAGTAAAAAAAATATTTAAAAAAGAAATAATAACTCCCGGGATAAGATTTACCTCAAAAATAGATGATCAAAAAAGAGTTTTAACACCTAAAGAGGCTTTAGCAAATGGTGCTGACTGGCTGGTGATAGGCAGAGATTTAACTAAGGGTAATATTAAAAAAAATACACAATTATTAATTGATCATCTAAGTCAATGATCAAGGGTTTAAAAATTTGTGGAGTCTCAGATCCTAAAACTTTAAATTTTATTTTAAATCATCGTCACCCACCAAAATTTATAGGTTTTATTACCAACTATGAGAAAAGTAGAAGATTTGTAAATTATGAAAAATTACGACAATTAATTAACGTTGATAAAAAAAAAATTAATTTTACTTCAGTGCTTGTTAATCCAACTGACGAAATTTTAGAAAAAATAAAGCCTCTAAATTTTGATTATTATCAACTTTACGATGTAGACCCTAAAAGAACGAAAGAAATTAAATTAAAATATAAAATCAAGATTATTACTGCAATTACAGTTTCTAACAAAAATGATGTAATTAAATATAAAGATTACTCAGATATTTCAGATATAATTCTATTTGACTCAAAGGGTTACCATATGTCAGAAAGTTTTGATCACAATTTATTGAACGGAGTATCTAAAGAATTAAATAAAATGATTGCAGGAAATATTCAAATAGATGATATTCCTAACTTTGAGGATAAAGACTTTATAATTGACCTTAGCGGAGCCTTAGAAAATGAAAAAGGGGAAAAAGATATTAATAGAATTAATAAATTGTTAAATTTATTCTCAAAAATATGAAACTAAAAAAAAAGATACCAGTAATTGACCAAGGAAATAAGCTCGGTTTCTGGGGTGGTAAATTTGGAGGAAACTTCGTCCCTGAAACTTTAAAAAAACCAATCGAAGATTTAGAGAATTTATTTAATAAACTTAAAAAAGATAAAAAGTTTATTGCTGAAAGAGATAAATATTTTAAAAATTGGATTGGAACCCCTACTCGTTTTATAAAACTAGAGAATTTAACCAAATATGTTGGTGGAGCTCAAATTTGGTCTAAGGTTGTGTCAGATGCAAATGGTGGTGCACATAAAATCTATAATGCAACAGTGCATTGCTTACTTGCAAAACGATCTGGTAAAAAAATTATATGTGGGGATACTGGTGCTGGATATGCTGGTAAAATGTTGAGTATGGCAGCCAAAAAATTTGGTTTAAAATGTAAAATTTTTATGGGAGCAAAAGACATTGAGAGACAACAGCCAAATGTAAGAGCTATGAAGAAAAATGGTGCTGAAGTCATACCTGTTTATTCAGGAAGCCAAACGCTTGTTGATGCCGTTTCTGAGTGTATGCGTTTTTGGGTTGCTAATTGTGACACAACAGCCATGTGTGTTGGAAGTACTGTGGGTCCAGCTGTCTTTGTTCGTATTTGTGGATGGAGCACAAGCCAGATATCTAGAGAATTAAAAGTCCAATTAATTGATGAATTTGGCTCTATCCCAAAAAAACTGAAATTATATAATTGTGTAGGTGGAGGTAGTTCGAGCTTTGGTTTTTGGAATGAATTTATGGATTACGACAAAAAACAATGCGAATTTATTGGGGTAGAGGCTGGTGGCCCAGCAAAAAGCAAAAGACATGCTGCGCCTCTCACTTACGGTTCAAAAATTGGAATACTGCATGGTGCAGCTCAATATGTAAATCAAAACTCGGACGGACAAATAGAGGAAACAGAGTCTATTTCAGCAGGACTCGACTATCCAGGAATTTCTCCACTCCATTGTTTTCTTAAAGATACCAAAAGAGCAAGATATACAGCTGTCAGTGATGAAGAAGCATTAAAGGCTTATAAACTCGTAACTAAATATGAAAAATTAAGACCATCGTTAGAACCAAGTCACGCCTTCTCTGTTGCAATAAGAGAAGCAAAAAAAATGAGTAAGAATACAATAGTCGTAGTTAATAGCTGTGGGGACGCTTATAAAGATAAAAAAATTTTAAAAAATAGACTTGGAAAAAAATATGCTTAACCCTATTGATCTAGCTTTTAAAAAAGCAAAAAAAGAAAATAGACCAGCTCTTCTAACATATACTGTGGCAGGTGATAGTACAAAAAACCAATCTTTATTAATACTGAATGCTATATCAAAATACGCAGATATTTTGGAATTAGGAGTTCCGCACAACACACCAGTTGCGGATGGAAGCCAAATACAAACTAGTGCATACAGAGCTATAAAAAATGGAATTAAGATAGAAGATATTTTTTGGATAGTAAAAAAATATAAGAAAAAAAAAAATTCTAAACCTATTATTTTAATGGGTTACTATAATATGATATTTCAGTATGGAGAAAAAAAATTTTTAGAAAAATGTAAAAAAGTTGGTGTTAACGGATTAATAGTTGTCGATTTACCTTGGCCGGAAAATAAATCTTTTACAAAAAAATGTGAGAAAAAATCAATTTATCTAGTTCAACTTTTATCACCTACTACTTCAAAGGAAAGACTTAATAAAATAATTAAAGATTCTCATGCTATGAACTATTTCATATCAATGCTATCTACTACGGGTGGTAAATTAAAAGTATCTCCTAAAAAGATTATGACAAATTACTCTAAAATTAAGAAAATAAATCCAAAAAAAAATGTTGTGATAGGCTTTGGGATTACAGAAAAATCAATAAAATCATTAAAAAAAGCCGATGGATTAGTGGTAGGAAGCGCAATTTGTAAGGAAATATCTGTTTCAATTCAAAAAAGACAAAATCCTGTCACAAATGTTGCTAATTTAGTGAAAAAGCTTAAATATAAAATTTTATGAACTGGATTACTAAAATAATTAAGGCTGGTGAAAAGATTAAATCCGCTCTTCATAAAAGAGCTACAAAAGAGGACATAGCTAATAGCGACTGGACGTCATGTTGTAAAGGCCCTATCTTAAAAAAAGATCTTAAGAAAAACTTATGGGTATGTCCCGAACCTGAATGCAATAAACATCATAGAATTACACCGAAACAAAGGTTTGATATTCTTTTTGGTGAAAAGAATTATGAAATTTTTAAGACTCCAATTCCTAAAGATGATCCGCTGAATTGGACTGATACAAAATCTTATAAAGATAGGTTAAAGAGTGCTAGAAAAAAAACTGGTATGGATTGTGGAATGATGGTTGTCTGTGGAACAATCAATAATATCAAAATAACAGCTGTAGCATCTGACTTTGATTTTTTAGGCGCATCAATGGCTGCTGCTGAAGGCGAGGCATTTCTATATGGTATTCAGCATGCAATTGAGAATAAAACACCTTTTTTATGTGTTAGTGCTGGTGGAGGAATGAGAATGATGGAAAGTTTAATTTCTTTATCCCAAATGACAAGATCAACTTTAGCTATTAATGAACTAAAAAAGAACAATCTTCCATATATTGTTTGTATTACTGATCCAACAGCGGGTGGCATTACTGCATCGTACGCGATGCTAGGTGATATTCATATAGCAGAACCAGGTGCTTTAATTGCATTTGCTGGTGCAAGAGTGATTCAAGGAACAGTTAAAGAAGAACTACCTGAGGGTTTTCAAAAAAGCGAATATGTTGAAAAAACTGGTTTTGTAGACATGATTGTTGAAAGAAAAGATCTTTCTGAAAAAATTGGAACTTTATTATCAATATTGTTAAAGAAAAATTCTGTTATAAATTCTGAAGAAAATGAAACTTCAGAAGATAGTCAATCACTTACAAAAGCTGCATCCTAAAGAGATCGATCTTAGCCTAGATCGTATAAAAAATCTTTGTGAAAAATTAGGAAATCCACAGGATGAAATAAAATGTATACAGGTCTGTGGAACTAACGGAAAAGGTAGCACAATTTCCTTTCTAAGATCTATACTTAAAGAAGCTAATATTAAATGTAATTTATACACCTCTCCTCATGTAATAAGGATTAATGAAAGATTTGTTTATAATGATGAAATGATTAATGATAACGATCTAGCAGATTTATTGTCTAAGATTGTAGAAGTTAACAATAATCAACCTTTAACATACTTCGAAGCTTTAACAGCTGCATTTTTTTATGGATGCAAAAAATATAAAGAGAATCTTGTGATTACGGAATTTGGCCTTTTTGGAAGGGGAGATGCAGTAAATATTTTAAAAAAGAATCTTTGTAATATAGTTACTTCTTGTAGTGAAGATCACTTAGACTGGCTACCAAAAAATGATCGAACTATTGAAAGGATTATTTTTGAAAAAACCTCCTCTTTACTAAATTCAAATATAGTCGTTGCTAAACAAAGTTCTGATGAAATTGTAGAATGTATTAAAAAGAATATCTCTAACAATAGAGCCAATAAATATTATTTTAATGAAAATTACAATTTTGTTTTAAAGGAAAATAATTTTTTTTATTATGAGGATAAGTATGGTGGTTTAAAAATTCCAAAACCCAACTTAAATGGACAATTTCAACTTGAGAATGCTTCTACAGCAATCGCAACATTAAGAATTCTAGAGGATATAAAAATTAAGGATCAACACATAATAGATGGAGTTCAAAAAGCATCTAACATTGGTAGACTTGAGGAAATAAAATCTGGTAAACTTAAAAACTTAGTAAAAAATAATAGACTAATTCTTGACTCTTCACATAATCCTGGTGGAGCAAAAGTTCTTAATGAATATCTTCAGACTTTAGATTGTAACAAACATGTTATTATAGGGATGATGGCTAATAAAAATCACGAAGAATACATAAGTTATTTTAAAGATATTTCATCCTTAACAACAGTTGATATACCAAATCAACTTAATGCGATAAGTGGAAAAAAATTAAAAGAAAAATTTAATAATATACCTAATGTTATTTATAAAGAAAGTATTCAAAAAGCTATTCAATCGGTAAAATTAAAAGAGAACGATTTGCTTTTAATTACTGGTTCATTGTATTTAAGTGGTGAATTTTTAAAAATTAATTAAATATTTTTTTCCAAAAATTCTTTCATATTACTCTCTGGAACTCCACCAACTTTTCTATCGACCTCAACACCTTTTTTATAAATTATAACCGTTGGGACGCCTCTTATTCCTGCAGCACTTCCTGTATTTATGCCTCCGTCCTCAATATCAGCATAATAAAAACCAGCTTTATCCTTATACTCAACTGCTAACTTATCCATTATTGGTTTCAATGTCTTACAAGGACCACACCAGGCAGCTGAAAATTGAATTACAGATACATCTTCACTTTTAATTTTACTTTCAAAATCTTCATCTTTAAAATCTATAAGCATAGTAGGGGTTTATTAATAATAATCATAAAGTCAACTATGTAAATTCATACTTCTTTTCAATTGACATAATAAATTGGTTAATTTCGTCTAATTTTTTTAATTCAACCTCATCATCTCTATTAGATGCTTGATCTCTTAAATAATCAATTTCAGTATAAGCCATGTTAACTGTTTGCCATTTTTCTTTATTTTTACTTAAAATTCTTCTCGCAATTTCACTTTTAATATTTTTGTACAAGTCAGGAGGTAAAACTTGAGGAGCTTCTTGATAAATTATCTTTTGACCAAACCAACTACATCTCTTGTCTTGAAACTTATCTAGAAGTCTCAGTTTATCTTCCCATGAGGAGCTGTGCCATGTTTTAAATAAAGCAGTATCTTTATTTGGAATAAATTTTTCGTATAGAGTTTCTTCTGGTAATAAATCTTCTTGAGTTTTGGTTTGTGCTTTTTCTTCAGCTGCTTCTCTGTGAATAATCTGAATATTTTTACAAAAATTCTCATTTTCTCTAACAAGTTTAGCTCTTTTTTGAATTATTGCTAAATCTAAATCTAAATAGGGCTTTTGTTTTAAGGCATACTCTTTACTCATAACCACTGGAGCTTTATTTGTTTTTAGAACCCTAAGTGCTTTGGGACTAAATTTCTTTAAAATATCTCTTAATTGATTGACGGATAAATCTAAAAATGGTTCAGGATCTCTTCTTAGATCCCAAAGATATCCCCATGATGCGTATGAGGGGTGAAAACAATGCTTTGGGTGTAATGTGCAAGCAAGGTACATCATATTTCTGCCTTTAACATTTTCAAAGATTGAATATACACCATCATTTGTAAGTAATGTCTCCACACTTGCTTTTGTTGCGGTTTTTAAAAAAGTATCCCAATTATCTTTATGTTTATCTCTTATAATTCTAAGAACTTTTAATGAAGTATACGCATCGTGAAAAGCCGTGTGTTGTTGAGATGTATCAAATCCTTGCATTCTAGCTAATGCTTCTAAGGCTAGACTTGGATTTCCAGCTTCAGTCAATTCTGTTTTTAAGGTTTCTGGCTTTAAAGTTTGTGCTGCCCTTGCTATATGCAAACCATCGTGTTCTTGATTTGGTGAAGAGTGAGTAAGATAAGGATATCTATTCCCTTTAAAGAAATTAAAATGAAACATCCTTCTATCAAAATTTAAGTTTGACCAACCCATAAACATCGCAGGACCAGCCTTTGAAAAAAAATTTTCTACTGCACCTAAAAATTCATAATGTGAATAATTGCCTTTAGTTAGTAGATCAATACTTGTTGAATTAACGAGTAATGCCTTTGCACTTGGCACCTCTCCTTCTGGCATTCTGCCTCTAATATTAAGTTTTCCAATTTCTTTTAAATTTTTATCAACTACGACTGCCCCAACCTCAATTATTGAACCCCAAATTGTGCTATTAGTTGTTTCTGTATCGTAAATTACTATTTTATCCATTTTTAAAATTAATTTGAGTTTGAAAGTTCATGAAATTTTTTCAATCTCCCTAAAAACAAATTTTGATAGGTAATTAATTCAGTTCCTTGAATTTTAAATTCTTGAAACAAATTATCCACTGTACAAACAAGTATAACACAAGCGTTGATATTTGAATTATAAACTACATTATGAGCTAATGAGTAGGCTGCGGTTTGTAGTAGCCAAGAATCTATATACTCTACTTTTTTGGGTTTATTAGATTGTTTAAAGTCAATTATGGTTTCCTTTCCCTCATATAGTCCAACACAGTCTGCGGTGCCCGCATACTTTTCAGGGTAATGCATGGTGCACTCAACCCCATAGATTTCCTCTAACCTGTCTGTTAATCCTCTATCAATAATTTCTTTTGCCATTTTTTTATACTGTTCATTATCCTCAAAAAAACTCAAATTTTCTCTTCCTAATAGATAAGACTCTAAA
This sequence comes from uncultured Pelagibacteraceae bacterium, assembly GCA_902563555.1. Lineage (GTDB taxonomy): Bacteria > Pseudomonadota > Alphaproteobacteria > Pelagibacterales > Pelagibacteraceae > Pelagibacter. Next base: position 79,983 of record CACEXM010000002.1, read on the forward strand.
TAACTATGCATTTGAGATCCTCTGCTACTAGCCGCTTTAGTAATTGCCTCTGCTTCTTTATAGCCAGTTCTTTCTCGCCAATTTGCTAGTGCCGCTTTATCTTCCTCAGATTTTGTCGCATCAAGTATTGACGTCACACTTGGTAATTTTGCTTCTCCTAAGACATATCTTCTTATTCCATCTTCAGTAGCCCTTGAGCTTGATGGATAATTGTATTTTTTGTTCCAACGCATGTGATTTCTTATAGTCGGTAATATGTGAAAAAAGAAATTATTTTTTGAGCTGTTTATTTCTTTCAACAAATTTCTCAACGTTCTCTGTCAACACAGCTTTTTCAACTTGCTCGGGATCTTTTATGTTTTCTAAAGTTCTTGTAATTGATCTTGCGTCTTTACCAAAACTATCAACAACTGTCATAGCCTCTTCAAGTTTTTTTCTTAATTTATAAATATTATCAAAATGACTAGAAAATCTCGTGCTTATAGTTTTTAAGTGATCATAAATCTCTGTGGCGTGTTTTGAAATTTTAAGAGACTGAAAGCCCATATGTAAAGATTGTAAATATGCTGATAAAGTATTAGGGCCACAAATTACTATTTTATATTTTTTCATTAATTCTTGAGTTAATAACTCTTTAGTGCTTGGGTCTTGGTACTCAGTTAACTCTTTATAAAGACTTTCAGTAGGAGCATATACTATTGCAAAATTTGACGTTTTTGGAGGAACGATATATTTCTCCATGACACTTTTTGCTTTAGCTTTAAAAGCACTTGCTAATTTTGTTCTAGCATCAGCAACTGCTTTCTTATCATCTGCCTCGTGTGCATCAGTAATCGCCTTAAATTTTTCTACTGGAAAATGAGAATCTACCGAAACCAAAACATCTCCTTGAAGCTTGATTGCAAATTCCACATTTTCACTGGAATCTTCTTTCATTTTGACATTAGTCATATATTGAGACGCAGGTAATAAATCTTTAATTAAGGCATCTAAAGAATACTCTGCGAGCGTTCCATACTTTTTAACCCCTGCTAAAATTTTAGTAATCCCCTCTTGGCTTTGATTTAATAGTTGTACTTGTTGATTAAAGTTACCAACCTTCTCATCAACTTTAGTAAGGGCTTCAGTCATATCCTTTGTAACTCCTGTTGAAAGAGCGTTAAAGGAATTCGACATAGTTCCAAGTGAAGTGTTGATAGTATTATTTAATGTATCTTTTAATGTGACTATTTCAGTCTTTAAATTAGCTATTTCTTCAGCCTCTTTATTCTCATTTTCATCTTTGAGTTTTGACTTTAAATTTAAATATAGAATACTTAATGTTGCACTAAGCAATAAAACTAAAATAATTAAAAGAATCATATCCATAACATCAAAGATATACGTGATTATTCAAATATCAAATATAATTCAAAATTGATTATTAGAATTTCAACGTATATCTTTAAAAAATAATTAATAAATATGGATTTTTTTTTGATTTTAAAAATATTATTTATTGTTGGAGTAATGATCGCTCTATATGGGATAATTAGAAATTTAGATATAATCAAGATTATTTTAATTTACTTTAAAGATAAATTAATTGGAAAGTAATCTAATTAAATTATTCAATTTTGTTTTCTTGATATTTTTTTTTGAGGATAAAATACAAGCTTGAGACCTTAAAATTTCACCGTCCTTCAAAATACGTAAATTGTTTGCTTTGAGAGTTTCACCTGTGGATGTAATGTCAGTAATCAACTCAGCAGATCCAGTAAAAGGGTAAGCCTCAGTAGCTCCTAAACTCTCAACTAACTTAAATTGTGTAACACCCTTTGAAAACAAAAAATCTTGTGTTAAATTTGGATATTTAGTTGCAACCCTAATTCTTTTTTTTTTAATATCTCTGAATTCAAAAGCAATTTCCTCAAGATCAGCAATAGTTTGAACATCAATCCAAGGATCTGGAATTGCTACCACTAAATTTGCTCTTCCAAAATTAAGTTTTTTGGCAACATTTATTTTATTTTGGACACTTGCTCCGCTCTCTTTCAACAAATCAAAACCAGAAAAACCAATATCTAAAGAGCTATCCCCTAGTCTTTCAATAATTTCTCTGGCATGTAGATATAAAATCTTAACATATGGTTTATTTTTAATTGATCCAATTAAATCTCTTTCTCCCCTTTCAGATATAATTTTCAATTTTTTTTTCTTAAAGATTTTTAAAACATCTGCTCGAAGTCGACCTTTGCTTGGAATACCTATATTGATTAAATTATCCATTTTAATAAAATAAATTTAAAGCAGCACCAACTGCTGGAGTTTGTTTTTTTGAACCAAGGTCGGAAATCAATTTGTCATATCGGCCGCCATTGCAACAATTAATAATTTTTGATTTGGACTTAATATCTATTTTAAAAACCATACCCGTGTAATACTCAAGCTGTCTGCCAAAAGCAGCTGAAAAAGTCACATTTAATTTATTAATTTTATTTTTTGAGATTGGAAAATATCTCTGATCTACTAATAAATTAATTTTATATTTCTTGAAAAACTTATTTAATACCTTGGCTGCATTATTTATTGGACATTTAATTTTCAAAAACTCCTTAATAATTTTTGAAATATTTCTTCCTTTACTAGGTCTCCTTGGATCTTTAATCTTTTTATCAAACCTACTTAAAATTTCGTTAATTGTCCTATTTGCAATAATGGTTGATTGATCATCTTTTAACATTCTAAAATATCTTTTTTTATCGATCTCAACTATTGTTGGATCAACATCTGAATTAGTTTCTAATCTTTTAAGAAGATCATTAAAATAATCTTCTCTCCAAAAATGTCTTGAAAGTCTTAATTTCCATCTTTTAGGGATATCTAATTTAGATATAAGAAGATTGAATATTTCTACATTCCCTATTGTGATCTCACCTGATGAATAATTAAAATTTTTCAAAGATTTTAATGATGTATTTATAATTTCCTTATCATCATCTTTCTCATTGCGTGACCCTATAATTTCAAAACCAACTTGATTTCTTACAATAGAGTCCTTTTTGTTTTCTGATTTACGATATGCTTGACCATTATAAAATATCTTCTCCCTGCCCTTTAGATTATTTTCTAAGTATCTAAGACAAGATACAATTGTCAGATCTGGCCTTAAACATAGTTCATTTCCTCCTTGGTCAGTAAATGAGAAAATAAATTTTCGAAAACTTTCACCAGACCTTTGTACAATATGGTTAGCTTCAATTACTGAGGGTAATTCAATATATTTAAAACCATTTGATTTAACAGTTTTAAGTATGCTGTCAGATAAATTTTTTGATTTCATTTACTAAATTTTCTTTTAAAAAGGTGATTTGATTATCAACTCCCTTAACACCTAGGAGGTTCTTAAGTGTAATTTTGTTATCTTTAAATTCATTTTCTCCACAAATAACTGCAATCGGGCACCCTCTTTTATTTGCATATGTCAGTTGTTTCCCAAGATTTTTCTTACTATCTAAAAAAATTTCTGAATTAATATTATTTTTTCTCAAGATATCTAAAATTTCGTAATAATTTTTTAAATATTTTTCATCCATTACGCAAACAATGACTGGTTTTTGATCATCTAATTGGACTTGATTTATTTGAGACATAGCAAACAAAAGTCTATCAACCCCAATGCTAACACCTGTTCCAGGTATATCGACACCTTTAAATCTTGAAATTAACTTATTATATTGCCCACCAGAGCATACGCTGCCAATATCAATTTCTTTACCTTTGCTATTTGTTGTTTTAAAATTTAGATTAGTCTCAATACAAAAACCATCATAATACGCTAATCCCCTAACTATTGTGAAATTTGGTTTGATTAACTCAGAATAATTTCCAAAATCTAGCACCTCAAATAAATCCTCAATCTCTTTAATCCCTTCTTGTGTAAGAGTATTTTTAAAATTTTGTTTGAGTTTTTTTAAATCTTTAATTTTTAAAAAGTTTAAAATTTTTGAAACTTGATCATCATTTAGATCAGCTCCTTTAGTTATCGCACCGCTTTTATCTTTTCTCTCTTTTTTTAGTAGATCTTCAACTCCTTTTATTCCAAAATCTGGTTTGTCTAATTTATCAATTGCTCTCATCACCTTGATCTCTTTATTTGCAGGAATTTTCAGATCTTGAATTAAACCTTGAATAATCTTTCTATTACTCACATTAATTGTAAATTGATCTTTTTTTAAACCGCATTCAATTAGAGTGCTTGCAACCAGATTACATAATTCAGCATTTGCTTGTGCTGGATTTACGTTGCCTACTATATCGCAATCGGCTTGAGTAAATTCTCTGAAACGTGCATTACCAGACTTTTCATTTCTAAATACATTTTGAATGGCATATCTTTTATAAATTGATGGAAGTTCCTGATTATTTTGGGCAACAAATCTTGCTAAAGGACTGGAAAGATCGTATCGAAGAGTAATATTCTTTTCACCGTCATTAAAAGAAAAAACATCAGACATAGGATTACTATCATCCTCTGCAAGAAAGGATCCTATATTTTCTGCAATTTCAAATGATGGGGTTTCTAAAGGATCAAAACCATATTTAATAAAATTATTCTCAATGACTTTTAATAGTCTTTTTTTGAGAATTAATGTTTTATTCCATCTATCTTCAAAACCTGAAGGTAATCCAGGAATTAATTTATTTTTTTCACTCATTTTTTGGTACCTTGAGTAGGTTACGCTCCTACGACTTCGGATCCACAAACCGACGTGATACTATTTCACCATCAAGGCATATCCTATTTGTTTTTATCTTATTTTTTGTGGATTTAAAATTATAATTAAATGGTAAAAAGCTAGCTTTAGCCAGCATGGATATGAGTATGCACAACTATTTCGTTTCCTTTAAGAGCTATTCTCAAAGTACCGTTGTTGAACCATTTTATTAACTCACAATTTTTCATTAAATGTTTTTTAAACAAAAAATTTTATTATGCAACCTTAAAAAGAAAAAGGACGTAAATTCTCGTTTAGAGAAAAACGTCCTTTATGTAAATTCAAGGATTAATCTAATTTTTTAAGATTTACTGCTGAAGGACCTTTTGGTCCATCCTCTAATGTAAATTCTATTTTATCACCTTCATTCAAAAATCGCATTCCAGCTGCTTTTACTGCTGATGCATGAACGAAAGCATCTTTTTCTTTGTCATCTCTTTCGATAAAACCATAACCTTTTTTACCATTAAACCACTTTACTTTACCTTGTATTGTACTCATCTTATTTCTTGGTCCTTTTGTTAATTTTTATAATTAGAAACTAATTTGTTTTAAGGTAATTTCAAGATGAAATCTTGTGGTGGTGGCTGAGGAAGGATTCGCACCTCCGACACAAGCCTTTTCAGGGCTCTGCTCTACTCCTGAGCTACTCAGCCTTAAAGTTATCCTCTAAAGATTATTCTACCTTTAGTGAGATCATAAGGTGTCATTTCAACTGTAACACTATCACCTTGCAAAACTCTAATTCTGTTTTTTCTTAGTTTTCCAGCGGTGTGAGCTGTAACAGTATGACCATTTTCTAGTTGCACTCTAAACATTGCATTAGGCAATAAATCTGTAACCTTGCCTTTGAATTCAAGTAGATCCTGTTTTGACAAATTTATTTACTCCCTATTTTTAATTCTTTTTATGATCGATTGAGCATGACCTTTCAATCCCTCATAGTTTGCAAGAGTTATAACTGATGGCCCAAGACTTTCAATACCCTTTTTTGATAAGTTTATGTAAGAAATTCTTTTGTAAAATTCATTTACACTTATTCCACTTGAATATTTCGCTGAACCATTAGTTGGTAGTATATGATTTGATCCAACGTTATAATCTGTCATCGCCATAACAGCATATTTTCCTAAACATATTGATCCAGAATTTTTTACTTTCGAAACTAAGGATTTGTAATTCTTAATATTGAGTTCTAAATGTTCGGGTGCAATTTTGTTTACAATATCAACTATTTTATCATCCTTAGATACATACATTAAAATTCCGTTACTTTTTAAACTTTTTCTTGCAATAGATCCTCTTGGAATACATTTTAATTGTTTTATAATTTCTATCTTGACCTTATTTATTAAACTTTTATCTTTTGAAATTAAAATACATTGCGCAAGAGGGTCATGTTCTGCTTGACCAATTAAATCACTAGCCACCCATTCTGGATTGGAATATTTATCACAAACAATTGTTATTTCAGATGGTCCAGCAGTCATTCCTTCTATTCCAACATCTCCAAAAACCTCTTTCTTTGCAGCTGCAACATACGAATTTCCTGGTCCAACAATTTTATCAACTTTTTTAACTTTTTTTGTACCATAAGAAACTGCTGCAATTGCTGATGGACCTCCAATCGAATAAATCTCTTTTATCCTACATTTTTTTGCTGCATATAACACAGCAGGATTTTGACTACCTTTATAACCAGGGTTGATCATAACAAGTCTTTTAACACCTGCAACTATAGCTGGAATGGCGTTCATCAAAACACTTGAGGGATAAGAGGCAGTTGAACCCGGCACATAAATAGCAACTGACTCTATTGGTAAATACTTATAGTTGAGTTTGTTTTTAAATTTATCTGTATATGAAATATTCTTGAATTTTTGTAAAGAATGAAATTTATAAATTCGGTTATAAGCTGTATCAATTGCTTTCTTAACTTTGGAGTCCAAAGATTTTATTAATCTATTAATTTGGTTAGGACTTGGGATAATTTTATTATTTTTATTAAATCTTTTTTCATATTTAATTAAAGCTTTATCACCATTATTTTTTACATCCTTAATTATCTTAGTTACAGATACTTTGTCAGATATTATTTTTTTCTTTCTTTTAAAAAGTAAGCTATCTAGAGTTTTATCAAAATTTTTATTTTTACTAATAAGTACTTTCATAATTAATTAATTTCATTTTGATCTTCAAGTCGTACTTCAATTGTTTCAGTAGTCAAAACAATGTAAGAATTATTATTAAAAATAAGATTTATTTCATAATCATCCTTATTTTTCAAATAGTCAATTCCAATTAATTCTAAGACTAAATCTTTCTTTGATTGATTGATATTTTTTGATTTCACTTTATCAACAAAATCAAACCTGCAGATACTATTGATTTTTTTTTGATCTTGACCCCTTTCGATTAGATTTCTCTCTATTGACAGCAAAAAAACCTTATTTGAGGAAAGGTACTTAATATCAGAAATTTTTACTTTTGCCCCTGAGCTACAAGCAGAAATCATTTGTAGACCTTCCTGATCATTTGCAATTATTTTTGCTAGATATTTATTCACTTTTTTAGTCTTCTTATTTTAACACCAATTTTTTTCAATTTTCTCTCTAAATTTTCATATCCTCTATCTAAATGATAAATTCTATTAATAGAGGATTTACCATCTGAGATCATTGCTGCTAAAACAAGTGCGACTGACGCCCTTAAATCACTAGACATCAATTCAGCACCAATAAATTTTGTATTTCCTTTAATTAGGGCTTTATTCTTTTTAATTTGGATATTTGCACCTAGTCTTTGAAGCTCCCCAACGTGAAGAAATCTATTTTCAAAAATATTTTCAGTAATTGAACTTGTGCCATCTGCCCTACACATTAAAACCATTAATTGTGATTGCATGTCAGTTGCTACACCTGGCCATTCTTTCGTTTTTATATTTTTTATAGATTTTATTTTTTCAGGTCCAATTATTTTGATCTTATTGTTGTCAATTTTAATTTTTGCTCCAGCTTTTTTTAATAGCTCAAGCTCTGTTCTAATTATATTAAAGTTAAAATCTTTAATTTCAAGATTTCCCTTGGTTAGAGTTGCAGCTACACAAAAAGTACCTGCCTCTATTCTGTCTGCCATAACTGTATACTCAGTCTGATTTAATGAATTGGTACCAAGAATTTTACATGTTCTTCCAAACCACCTAATTTTTGCACCTGCTGAGTTTAAAAAATTTGTAAGATCTTTAATCTCGGGCTCTATAGCACAATTCTTTAAAACCGTTTTACCTTTTGCTAAACATGCTGCAATAATCGAATTTTCTGTAGCACCAACGCTTATTTTGGGGAACTTTATAATATTTCCTTTAAGTCTTCCGCTTGATTTAGCGTAAATGTACCCATCTTTAATTTTATAATCCATACCAAGTTTTTTTAATGCCAATAGATGATAGTTCACTGGTCTAGCACCTATTAAACATCCTCCAGGTAAAGAAATTTTAGATTTACGAAATTTTGAAATTAAAGGACCTAAAACTAAAATTGATCCTCTCATCGTTTTCACAAGTGAATAACTTGCAAAAGTTTTCATTTTTTTTTTATTAATAATTTTTACGGTTTTTTTGTCTTTAGATAAAATTATTCTTGATCCAAGAGATTTTAATAAATTAAGCATAGTCTTTATATCTCTTACTCGTGGTAAATTTTTAATAATTACTGGCTTATCAAAGAGTAGGGTCGCTGCAAGAATTGGTAGAGATGCATTTTTTGATCCTGAAATTGAGACTTTGCCCTTCACTTTACAAGGGCCTTTAATCAGAAATTTGTCCATAAATTATTTTTTTATTTTAGCAACCTGTATAGTAGTTTGTCCCTGATATTTACCGTTTTTTGATTTATAGGTTGTTTCTGGTTGTGTGTCAGATTTAAAAAATAAAAATTGAGCTATACCTTCATTTGAATAAATTTTTGCAGGGTTAGGAGTTGTATTACTTAGCTCAATAACAATATTACCCTCAAACTCATTTTCAATTGGTGTAACATTACATATAATTCCTGTTCGAGCATATGTACTTTTACCAACACAAATACAAAGTACATCTTTTGGTATTCTAAAATATTCTATAGTTTTTGCTAAAACAAATGAATTTGGTGGAATAATACAATATGACCCTTTTCTCTCTATAAAATTATCGTCAGAAAAGTTTTTTGGATCAACTAAAGAGCTATTTACATTTGTGAATATCCTATATTCATCAGATATTCTAACATCATAGCCCATGCTACTAAGTCCATAGGATATTTTTCCTTGAGATACTTGATGATCCAAAAATGGCTCAATCATATTATGCTCTTCACACATTTTTTTTATCCAAGTATCCGGCTGTATAGACATTATTTTGTTTTCTTTTTATTCTTTTTTTGAAAAATTTTTCTTTTTTTTAAATTTTTTCTAAGCGCCAAACTTAAGCGCTCATCTTTATTTTTTGTAATCATTCTTTATTTGGATTTGTGAGGAAATCTAAAGTTATTGGTTTTGATGCATCCAATACTTTGTCTTCATTGTTATTTTTTTTAGGACCTTCCTTCGCTAATCTTTTTGCTTTTTTTTCAGCAAGTTTTTTCTCTCTTTTAGCTTGCTTTTCCATAAGCTTAGCACTTTTTGTTGATTTATAATCGTAATGAATTCCCATAAAATTTCCCTGATAAGATATAAATCATATTAATCAAAAAATTAAGGCAATAATTTGAAAAAAATGCTTTAATATCAATGTAATTAGATTTGATTTAATTGCTCCTATAGTTAAATGGTATAACGTGTCCATGGTAAGGATAAATTTCAAGTTCGATTCTTGGTGGGAGCACCACTAATTTTTATAAAACGATTTTCTTAAAAAAATTGTTGTTAAAACTAAACCAAAGAAGGCTAATATGGGAATATATATTTCTGGTGAAAAAATTATTTCTGTAATTTTAGGTAATTCTGAATTCTGGTCTATTATTTTTTCTAAACCACTACCTATAGAAACTGCTAAAAAAATTTGAGGTACAATACCTATAAGGGATGCAAAGAAAAAATTTGTTATTTTTACATTAAAAATTGTAGGCAAAACACAGCTAAGCTGCCAAGGTATACCTCCAATAAATCTATAAATTAACAAATAATAAAATTCTGAGTTTTTAAATTTTTTTTCAAGGTTTTCATATTTGTTTAAAAATTTTTCTCTAATTAAATCTTTAAGAAAATAATTTCCAAAAACATAAAGAAATGTTGCTCCTAAGCTTAAGCCTATTACAACTAAAATAGTCCCCAACCACTTCCCAAACAAAAATCCACCAAGTAAAGCTATCGGTGAACCAAATCCTAAAAATGGAAATACCCATAATATTGTGAAAATTAAAAAAGCTATTGATAATAAAAATAAATTAGAATTTTTAAGTTTTTGGAAATACATTTTATTCTCTTTGATAAAATCATAAGAAGTTATTTCTTGAACACTAAATTTTGAAAAAAATATTAATAAGAAAACAAATAATAAAATTAGATAACATAAACCTATAATTATTTTAGTTTTTTTAGCTTTTTCCATTGTTGTTTATCGTATCTATAAATCTTCTATTTGCTATTTATATATTTAATTATTATAAAGATCAGAATTTTATATTTATTTAACTACTTTTATGAAAAGAACATATCAACCCTCTCGAATAAAAAGAAGTCGTAAACACGGGTTTCGTTCAAAAATGAAAACTAAAGGTGGAAGGAAGCTCTTAAAAAGAAGAAGAGCTAGAGGCAGGAAAAATTTAACAGTATCCTCTACTGTGAAAAGAAAAAGAAAATAAAACTTGTTCAATGAAAAGCAAAATAGTTGCTCTTTCAAAAAATGAAGAATTCAGATCATTACTAAAAGAGAAAAAAATATCTAATAAGTTTGTCACTATCTTTTTTGGTCACTTAATAAAAAAAGATAATAAAAAATTAAATATTTCGTTTGTAACTAAGAAAAAAATTGGAAATGCCGTAAAGAGAAACAAAATAAAGAGAATGCTTAGAAATATTATGAATGATGCTGTAAAAAAGATATCTTTAAGATATGATTATTCATATCTTGTTATTGCTAAGTCAACTATGCTAAGTAATGATTTTAAAATTATAAAAGAAAACTTATTTCAAGAATTTAAAAAGATTAAATAATGAACATTTTTACAATAATATTCATAAAATTAATTCAAGGTTATAAACACTTAGTAAGTCCATTACTTGGTAACTCGTGTAGATACTTTCCATCCTGTTCTGATTATAGCATTGAAGCATTAAAAACTTATGGTCTTTTAAAGGGTGGATATTTAAGTTTGAAAAGAATTCTTTCATGCCACCCTTTTAAAGAAGGTGGATTTGATCCTGTAACAAAAAAAGTAAAAGTTAAAAAATAATGGATTCAAAAAATGTCATAGCTGCGATAGCGTTATCCTCTGCGGTGATAGTTCTATATTCTTTATTTTTTGTACCAGAAAAAAAAAATACACAACAAAATTTAATTGAAAAAGAAAAAATTGAACAAAGCGGTGATGCACCAAGTTTAGAACAAAAGGAAACTCAAATTACAATTTCGCGAGAAGATGCATTAAAACAAAGTGAGAGAATTGAGTTTGAAAATAATAATATTATAGGTTCAATATCATTAAAAGGTGCATCAATAGATGATTTAACTTTTAAGAATTATAAAGTATCCCTTGATAGTGAGCAGAAAATAAATTTATTAGGACCAAGAAATATAAAAGAGGGATATCTTATAGATAGCGGATTTGTTACTTCTGATAAAAATATTGATGTACCTAATTCAGATACAATTTGGTCAATAGAGGGTAATAACAAACTCACAGACAATTCTCCAATAAAACTTTCATGGACCAACGATCAGGGTTTAAAGTTTGAGAAAATGATATCGTTAGATGATAAATATCTTTTTACAATTAAACAAAAGGTAATAAATGAGAGTAATAATAAATATGACTTTTATTCCTACGGACAAATAATAAGAAATGAAATTCCAGAAATTATTGATTTTCTGATTCTTCATGAGGGTCTCATTGCAACTTTGGATGGAGAGCTAATAGAAGAGGATTATGATGATATTCAGGAAAAGAAATTTACTAAAGTGGCAACTAAAGGGTGGCTAGGAATAAGTGATAAATATTGGATTACTTCATTAATACCGCCAAAAAACAAAGAGTTTAAAACAACTTTTGACTATAAAAATAAATTTAGAGCAAATTTTATTTCAACAGACCCTTTGGCATTAAATGAAAAAAGCTCGATCGAAGAGGAATTACAAATTATTGTTGCTGCAAAAAGAGTAGATGTTATTGATGGTTATGCTCAGTCTTTGAATATTGATAAATTTGATTTAGTAATTGATTGGGGTTTTTTATACTTCATAACTAAGCCTTTATTTTACGGAATTGATTATTTTTTTAAACTACTTGGAAACTACGGTTTAGCAATCATAGCTATCACTATTTGTATTCGTTTAGTTTTTTTCCCATTGGCCAACTTTTCGTTTAAAAGTATGGCAAAAATGAAAGTGCTCCAACCAGAAATGGTTCGTTTAAAAGAGCTGCACAAAAATGATAAAATGAAACTTCAACAAGAAATGATGGCTCTTTACAAAAAGGAAAAAGTAAACCCAATGTCAGGTTGTTTGCCAATTCTTGTTCAAATACCTGTATTTTTTGCATTATATAAAGTTTTGTTTGTCACTATTGAAATGAGACAAATGCCATTCTATGGATGGATTCATGATTTAAGTGAGAGAGATCCTACAAGTATATTTAATATTTTTGGGTTATTACCCTACGACGTCCCAAGTTTCTTGGTTATTGGAGCTTGGCCAGTAGCAATGGGAGTTTCGATGTGGGTGCAACAAAAATTAAATCCCGCACCTACTGATCCAATGCAGGCTAAAATTTTTGCTTTCTTCCCGCTTTTCTTAACTGTAATACTCGCACCATTTCCAAGTGGGTTAGTTATTTACTGGACCGTTAATAATATTTTAACAATGGCTCAGCAAGTATTTATTATGAGAAGAACAACAGTCAAAACGACAAACTAAATTTTAATTTAAAATAAATTAATGGACTTAAAAAAAATTCTTCCTGAAAACGGACCTCCAATAAACGAGGTTAATAAATACATAGAAAAATATAAAAATGACTTGATTGTCATTAAATATGGAGGAAATGTTTTAATTGATAGAAATATCTTTGATAATTTTATTACTGATTTGAGTATCTTAAATAAATTAGGTCTTTCAGTTATTGTAGTTCATGGTGGAGGTCCAAGAATCAAGAGAGAATTAGATAAATCTAATATTCATTCAGAATTTATAAGAGGGTTAAGAGTTACTGATGAAAAAATTATAAACATTGTTGAGTCAGTCTTAATAGATTTTAACAATGATATTGTAAGCTCTTTGAACAAAAAAAATACAAAAGCGGTCTCCATCCACACTAAAAAAGATAATATTATTGAGGTCGTACCAGAGGCAAAAGAACTAGGTTTTGTTGGTCTACCAAATAAGATTAATAACGATATTTTATTGGATATAATTCGACAAAATAAAATACCGATTATTTCACCGCTAGGCTTAGATAAGAACAATCAAACACATAATATTAATGGTGATACTGCGGCAATGGCTGTAGCCAAATCTGTCAAATCAAGGAGATTACTATTGATGACAAATGTTGATGGTGTTTTAAATAAAGAAAAAAAACTTATAGATGAAATATCCTCATCCGAAATATTAGAGATGGTAAAAGATGAGACAATCACTGAAGGAATGATACCCAAAATAAATGCTTGTCTAGATGCTGTTAATAATGGAGTTACAGCAGCAGGTATAATTAATGGTACAAAACAGCATTCTTGTTTATGGGAAATTTTCTCAGACAAGGGATCAGGTACATTAATAAGAAAATGAACTTAAAAGAAAAAAAATATTTGCTACTTGATCTTGATGGTGTTTGTTATGGAAAGCATAATAACTATTCTTTAGAGCGTGTATTTGGTCAAGTTTCAAAGAGGATGACTCAATTTATATCTGAAAAACTTAAAATTGATAAAGATAAAGCTAAAGAATTACAAACAAATTATTTCTATAAATATAATACATCACTAAGAGGATTAATGGTCCATAATGGAATATCACCAGATGAATTTTTATCTTACGTCCATGAAATTGATTTATCATTTATGAAAGAAGATAAAATTATGAGAAATGAGCTTAAACAATTAGATATGGAAAAATTTATCTTCACCAATGGTAGTGCTGAACATGCTGCTAATATTTTAACTCACTTGGGTGTGTATGATTTGTTTGGAAGAGATAAGGTTTTTGATATTAAAGACGCTGGTTATGTACCTAAACCAGAAGCAGAAACCTTCGACTTAATGGTAAAAAAATTTGGTATAAATCCAAAAGAGACTATTTACATTGAAGATATAGCTAAAAATTTAAGTATAGGTCACGAACGAGGTTGTACAACCGTTTGGTTAATTAATGATGAGCATTTTGGAAAAATGGATGCAGACAAAGATTTTATTTCACACAAAATTGAAAATCTGTCTTTATTTCTAAAAGAAATAAGGCTATTAAAAAGTAATTAATATGTCTTTAGAAAAAATAATCAATGATGCTTGGGAAAATAAAGATCAGGTAAACCAAAATTCCGATCAAAATTTAAAAGATGCTATTAACCAAGTTATTGCTGATTTAGATAGTGGTAAATCAAGAGTTGCTGAGAAAATAAATGGAGAATGGGTAACTCATCAGCACCTTAAGAAAGCTATAATGTTAAGTTTTAGAATTTACCCAATGGAAAATTTAAATGGTCCTTATAGTAGTTGGTATGATAAATCACATTTATTAAAAGGTAAAACTGCAGGATGGACCAAAGCTGATCATGAAAAAGCAGGTTTTAGAATGGTTCCGAACTCACCAGTAAGAAAAGGTTCATTTGTCGGAAAAAACGCTGTTCTTATGCCATGTTATGTAAACATTGGAGCATATATTGACGAAGGAACGATGATAGATACTTTTGCAAGAGCTGGTAGTTGTTGTCAGATAGGTAAGAATTGCCATATTTCTGCAGGTTCGGGTGTTGGTGGAGTTCTAGAGCCCGCGCAAGCTTTACCAACAATCATAGAGGATAATGTATTTCTTGGAGCGATGTCAGAGGTAGTTGAAGGCGTAATTGTTGGAGAAGGTTCAGTTTTAAGTATGGGTATGTATATTGGCCAATCAACTAAAATAGTTGAAAGGAAAACTGGGAAAATTACTTATGGTAAAATACCACCTTATTCAGTTGTAGTTCCAGGCTCGTTGCCTGATAAAGATAATTCTTCTGCACCGTCCTTGTATTGTGCAGTAATAATTAAACAAGTTGATGAAAAAACAAGATCTAAAACTTCTATTAACGACCTCTTAAGAGACTAAAAATGAAAACTTTAAATGAGTTAAAATTAGCTAAAGAGCTAATCACATTTCCTTCTATCACCCCAGTTGATGCTGGAGTAATGAAATTTTTAGAAAAAAAATTAAAAAAATTAGGTTTTAAAACAAAAATATTGGAATTTAAAGAAAGAGGATTTCAGCCTGTAAAAAACATGTATGCAAGATTAGGATCTAAGAAACCTAATTTTATGTTTGCAGGACATGTTGATATTGTCCCTCCAGGAAACATTAAGGATTGGACAGTAAATCCATTTAAACCATCTATCAAAAAAGGCCATTTAATTGGGAGAGGTGCAAATGATATGAAAAGCTCTGTTGCAGCTTTTGTGTCTGCTGTAAGCACTTTTTTATCAAAAAATAGAAAATTCAACGGATCAATAAGTTTACTTATTACTGGAGATGAAGAAGGTGATGCAGTAAATGGCACCAAAAAAGTTGTAGATTATTTAAAAAAAAGGAAAGAGAAAATTAACTTTTGTCTTGTTGGTGAACCAACAAATCCAAATAAATTAGGTGAAATGATAAAGATTGGACGTAGGGGTAGTTTAACTGGTAAATTAAATATTTTTGGTCAGCAAGGCCATGTTGCATATCCTCATAGGGCTAATAATCCCTCAACTATAATTGTAAAAATTTTAAAAGAATTAAAAGATATTAAATTTGATAGAGGGTCAAAAAACTTCCAACCTACAAACTTAGAGGTTACAAAAATAAATATAAATAATAACGCTGATAATGTTATCCCGGCTATGGCTGAGGCAACATTTAATATAAGGTTTAATAATAAACATTCGTCAAATTCTATTAAAAATAGACTTAATAAAATTTTTAAAAAAATAACCAAGAAAAATAAATCAAAATTTAAAATTGATTATAGAGTTTCAGGTGAGGCATTTCTAACAAAGCCAAATGAAACAACACACATGATACAAAATATCATAAAAAAAGTGACCAAAATTAAACCAAAGCTATCTACTACAGGTGGAACCTCAGATTTAAGATTCATAAGAAAAATATCACCTGGATTAGAATTTGGGCTTGTTGGAAAAACAATGCATAAAGTTGATGAAGCCGTATCTTTAAAAGATTTAAAAAATCTTAAGAAAATTTATGAAAACATTTTGATAAATTATTTTAAATGAAAACAGCGATCATAAATTCTGACTCCTATGAAAAACATAACACTGGCGATGGTCATCCCGAGCAGCCTAAAAGAGTAATTGCTATAAAAGAAAAGTTAAAAAAAAGAAAAGACCTAATCTGGGATAAGCCAGATAATGTTCCTGAAGATATTTTGTCTATGACACATACGAAGGACTATATAAATAATTTAAAAAATTCTTTTCCTCAAAAAGGTCTTAAGTTTCTAGATGGTGATACAGTTGTATCACCCGAAAGTAAAAAGGCAATTTTTGATGCTGCAGGTTCAACAATAAGAGCAATAGATGGGATAGAGAGCAATCAATTTAAAAATGCATTCTGTTTAGCTAGACCACCTGGACACCATGCTGAAAAAAACAAAGCCATGGGATTTTGTTGTATATCAAACGCAGGAGTAGCAACAAACTATCTAGTTACTAAATATAAATACAAAAGAATTGCCTGTATAGATTTCGATGTACACTGGGGTAACGGAAATTATGACGTTATGCGTAATAATAAAAATTCATTATATATTTCTACGCACCAGTATCCTTTTTATCCTGGAGGTGGTACAGATAAAGATAAAGGAGATTTTAATAATTCATTAAATATCCCTTTGCCTGCTGGTACAAACTCAGAAGAATACTTTAATGCATTTGATAGGGTATTAGAAAGGTTAGTTCAATATAAACCAGATTTTCTTTTATTTTCAGCAGGTTTTGATGCACATAAAGATGATCCACTGGCTCAATTTCAACTAAATTCAAAAGATTTTTATGAGATTACTAAAAGAACATTGACAGCTACCAATAAGTTTACTGCAGGTAAAGTTGTTTCTATACTCGAGGGTGGATATGATTTAAATGCCTTAGCAGAAAGTGCTAACGAACATGTTAATGCATTAGTTGAATTCAATTGATAAATATCTTCTCTTTTATAAATCACACTTATGAAATTATACAAAATAAAAAAATCTAAAATTGATAACAAGGGTCGTGGACTCTATGCTACTAAAGATATCAAAGAAGGTACAAAAATTATTAATTACTTAGGAAAAATAATCACAAATAAAGAGGTGGAAATGTCAGAAAAATATGACAATAAAAAACCTATCTACCTTTTTACTTTAAATAAAAAATATACTTTGGATGGTGATTTCTCATTTAATATTGCTGGATTAGTTAACCATAGTTGCGATGCAAACGCACGTTATGATGGTAAGGGTTTAAAGATTTGGATTACAGCTGATAGAGATATTAAGAAAGATGAAGAGATAACTTGTGATTATGGTTTTAGTTTCGATAAAGAAGATTACAAACAATTTCCTTGTAAATGTAAATCAAAGAATTGTTGTGGTTTTATAATTCGTGAGGAAAGTCGTTGGAGAATTCATCCTAAATTTGCGATGAGTAATAAAAAAAAATTAATAAATAACTCTTGTTAAATAAAGGCCTTGTGATGGTGCAGGTGGGGCACATAATGATCTTTTTTTAGAATTTAATACATTAACAAATTTTTTTAATGTCCATTTTTTTTCCCCAACATATTTTAAACAACCAACCATGGACCGGACCTGCTGTTGTAAAAAAGATTTTGATCTAAATTCTATTTCTATCTTATTTTTTTTAGATTTGATTTTTACCAGTTTCATGGTCTTTATTGGACTTTTAGCTCTACAACTAGATTTTCTAAAAGTACTAAAATCCATAGTTCCTATTAATTTTTTTGCACTTCTTCTCATTAATTTCAAATCAAGATCTTTCATAACATGCCACCCCCTATTTTCATCTAAAACTGGTCCACTGATCCGATTTATTATCACGTAATTATAAACTCT
>CACEXM010000003.1 GCA_902563555.1 uncultured Pelagibacteraceae bacterium
AAGAAAATGCAAACTTTTCAACTCTTGAAAAAATGCAGCTTGAAACTGTCATTAAAATTGATGGAGAAGTAGTAAGTAGATCAAAAGAAACAATTAATAAGGAAATAAATACAGGTGAAGTGGAGGTAGTTATAAAAAGTTTGAATGTTCTAGGAACTTGTAAAGAATTGCCAATGCCAATTTTCAGTGATCAAGAATATTCAGAGGAGATAAGATTGAGATATAGATTTTTGGATTTAAGAAGAAAAAAAATTCATGAAAATATTGTTTTAAGATCCAAAGTTATCTCATTTATAAGAAATGAAATGAATAAACTGGGCTTTCTTGAATATCAAACACCAATTTTAACATCATCAAGTCCAGAGGGAGCTAGAGATTTTCTAGTTCCAAGTAGATTAAACCCAGGTAAATTTTATGCACTACCACAAGCACCGCAGCAATTTAAACAATTAATAATGATATCCGGTTTTGATAAATATTTTCAAATTGCGCCATGTTTTAGAGACGAAGACGCTAGAGCTGACAGAAGTCCTGGTGAGTTTTACCAATTAGATTTGGAGATGTCATTTGTTGAACAAGAGGATGTCTTCAATATAGTAGAAACTCTATTAGTCAATACCTTTAAAAATTTTTCAAAAAAAAAATTATTAAAAGAAAAATTTCCAAGAATATCTTTTAAAGATTCTATGGTTAGGTATGGAACTGACAAACCAGATTTGAGAAATCCATTAGTTATAAATGATATAACGGAAATTTTTTTAAGAGACGATGTTAAATTTGATATTTTTAAAAAACTTGTAAAATCAGGTTCTAAAGTTAGATGTATTATTACAAAAAATACAAAAGATAAGCCAAGAAGTTTTTTTGATGGAATTGATAGATGGGCAAAAGATCAAGGTGCTTCTGGTTTGGCATATTTTACTTTTGAAATGAATAAAGAAATTACGGGTAAAGGCCCTGTAGGGAAATTTTTTTCTAAAGACTCTCTAAATGAAATAATGAAAAAAACAGGTGCTAAAATAGGAGATAGTATTTTCTTAGCATGCGGCAAAGAGAAAGATTTAGAAAATATTACTGCTCTTGCTAGAAATAAAATTGCTCGTGATCTAAATTTAATAGATGAGAATATTTTTGCATTTTGTTGGATTGTAGACTACCCAATGTATGAAAAGGATATTGAAACGAAAAAAATTAAGTTCAGTCATAATCCATTTTCAATGCCCCAAGGAGATGTAGATAATCTAAATTTTGATAACCCTTTAGAAATTTTAGCTTATCAGTATGATATAGTTTGCAATGGTATAGAACTTTCATCAGGTGCTATTAGAAATCATATCCCGGAACTAATGTATAAATTATTTTCAATAGCTGGATATGATAAAGATCATGTTGATGAAAAATTTAGTGGAATGATAAATGCACTTAATTATGGCGCTCCACCTCATGGAGGAATTGCTCCTGGTATTGATAGAATAGTGATGCTTTTGGCTAATGAGAAAAATATAAGAGAAGTTACAATGTTCCCAATGAACCAAAATGCTCAAGATTTAATGATGAATGCTCCATCAAATGTAAATGAAAATCAACTAAAAGAGTTAAATATCTATTTAAAACCAAAAAAATAATTATTTTTTACCTTTGAGACTTATTTTTACATCAGATATATCTACGAGATTTTTTTTATAGTTATTTCTTACAAAGCCTTTACTCGTCATATCTTTAACGATTTTTAAAAGTTGATTTTGTTCATCGGGATTTTTCTCATCTATATTAGAATTTTCGTTATTTCCAATTGATGGAGTGTGAGCTAAATCTTCTCTATTTTGATATGATATAGCTAATTCTCTAAATATGTAATCTAAAATAGAAGAAGCACTTAAAATTCTGTCATTCCCATAAACTTTACCAGACGGTTCAAATTTCGTTCCAACGAATGCACTAATAAATTCGTCTAGCGGCACACCATATTGAAGACCTAAAGAAATAGCTATGGCAAAGTTATTCATTAAGGCTTTCACTAGCTCACCTTCTTTACTTGTATCTATGAAAATTTCTCCGATTTTACCATCTTCATATTCACCAGTATGTAAATACACTTTATGATCACCGATGGTAGCTTTTTGAATATAACCTTTTCTTCTATCTGGCATACTAAATCTTTTGCTATTATTATCTGAGTTATTAGCTGTTTTTTTTATAATATTTTCTATTTTTTTCTGACCTAATTCTTTACTGTTTGCAGTAATTTTAATCTCATTTTTTTCTATAATTTTCTTGTTATTGGGATCTAAACTTTTTGTCTTTCTATTATCAAGTTTGACATCTAATATTTCAAACTCTCCATCATCTCTTTTTTCCAGACTCTTTAGATCTGCTTCGCTTATATTATCTAAACGGTGATTTACTTTAAATGTGCATGTATAATATGTTTCAACTAAATATTTTGACATAATTCCTTAAATTAAAAAATTATTTGATTAACGATACAAAATATTTATATACAAATTCATAATATAGTCTAATTTAATTTATACAATTTTAAATTGAAATAATTTTATTTTTTATGTTGACACTTTTTAAAAAAATTTTTACTTGGTGGAATCGTGATACTTTCGGAACAAGATTAAAAACTATTTTTTTTGGAAAATTAATTGGAAAAGACAGTTTTGGAAATAAATATTATGAAGGCAAAGATGGTAAACGGTGGGTCATTTATTCAGATGAGATTGATGCCTCCAAAATTCCTGTAGAGTGGTATTCTTGGATGCATTTTACACCAAATAAAATTGAAAAAACTCATGATTTGGAGAAATATAAATGGCAAAAACCTCATCAACCTAATTTAACTGGAACTGACTCTGCATATTACCCAAATAAAAATAAAAATGCTGTTGAAAAAAAATATAAGAGTTGGAAAAATTAAATTTAAACTTTTATTTTTAACTCTTTTTTTATCATTAAACTTTTATTTTAGTTTAAATTCTGCAACAGAGCTAGAGGGTAATTTTACTGAGATTAAAGTATTGGATAAAATCAGTTCAAAAAACAAGCTAGTTAAACTTGAAAATGGAATAGAAATTCAACATAAAGATCTAGCTATAAAAAGCATGAAGTGTAAAAATTCAGAGTTTGATGATAATCCAGAGGTAACAGCATATATTCAAGTTAAGGATATGAGCAATAAAAACAAGAATGATGTGTATGTTTTCAATGGATGGATGTTTTCCTCAAGTCCATCAATAGCTCCATTTGATCATCCTGTTTATGATATTTGGCTTGTAAGATGTTACTAAACAATTTTTTCATTATCAAGCCAACTAACATTAAAATTTGAGTTGATAAATTTTTCATGATTAAGAAGTTTTTTATGTAAGGGTATTGTAGTAGTAATTCCATCAATTACAAATTCATCAAGAGATCTATTCATTCTTTGTATTGCTTCTATCCTGTTTCTTCCATGACAAATTAATTTACAAATTAAACTGTCATAGTAGGGAGTAACTTTATAGCCCTGAAATATTGCACCATCAACTCTAGTTCTAAATCCTGATGGCTGATTACACATACCAATAGTACCTGGTGATGGCTGAAAATTATTACTTGGATCCTCTGCATTAATTCTACATTCTATTGCATGGCCTCTTGGAACTATGTCAGACTGTTTTAGTGCGGTTTCCCCTGTGTAAGCTATCCAGATTTGTTCCTTAATTATATCTATACCAGTTACCATTTCAGTGACAGGATGTTCAACTTGTACTCTTGTATTCATTTCTAAAAAGTAAAATTTTCCATTCTCGTATATAAATTCAACTGTTCCAGCACCCTCATAGCCAATTTTACTTACCATTTTTACTGTTTTTTCAAAAAGATCATTTCTAATTTTATCATTTAAAACTGGACTTGGTGTTTCTTCTATTAATTTTTGATGTCTTCTTTGAACAGAACAATCTCGTTCATGTAAATGAACAGTTCTATTTTTCCCAGCTAATATTTGAACTTCAATATGCCTGGGATTTTGAAAAAATTTTTCAATATATACTTCATCATTACCAAAATATTTTTTTGCCTCTGATCTCGCAGTGGAAAATAATGTATCAAAATCTTCTTCTTTGCGAACAATTTTCATTCCTTTACCACCACCACCGCCTGAAGCTTTAATTAAAACTGGAAAACCAATTTTTTTAGATAGTATTTTTGCCTCTATCATATCTTTAACACCACCTTCTGAACCCTCAATAACTGGTAAGCCATTTTCTTTCGCAATTTTTTTTGCTTGAATTTTATCACCCATCATTTTTATAATTTTTGATGATGCGCCTATAAACTTTATTTTATTTTCTTCCAATATTTTAGCAAAGTTTGCATTTTCTGACAAAAAACCATATCCAGGATGAACAGCCTCAGAGTTTGTCAACTCTATAGCAGAGAGCAAAGCTGGAATATTTAAATAACTATTTGATGGTTGATGTGATCCTATACATACACTTTCATCAGCCAATTTTACATGCATACTATTTCTGTCAACGTCTGAATGAACTGCAACAGTTGATATCCCCCATTCTTTACAGGCCCTTATCACTCTAACCGCAATTTCCCCTCGGTTTGCTATTAAAATTTTTTTAAACATTATTCTAGTGTGATTAAAACTTGACCAAATTCTACTGGTTGACCATCTGCTACTAAAATTTCTTTTACAATTCCACTAGAGGTGGATGGTACGTGATTCATTGTTTTCATTGCTTCAACAATCATTACCGTATCGCCTTTTTTAATTTTTTTTCCAACTTCAACAAATTTTTTTGCTCCAGGTTCAGGTGCATGATATGCAGTTCCAATTATTGGAGATTTAACTTCAATGCCGGAAATTGTATTAGCTGTAACTTTATTATCTGTGTTTGATAAGTTATCGATACTCAAGTTTTTCAGAGCTCGATTATTTAAAGTATTATTATTTTTTGATACTTTTATTTTTGTATCTTTATTAGTATATTCTAGCTCTGTAAGATTAAATTCATCTAAATACTCAGTTAACTCTTTAATTATTTTTTTATCAATTTTCATTTTTTAAAAGTTTTTGCATAGAAATTATGGCTAAAATATATCCATTTGCACCTAAACCAAAAATTCCACCGGTAACTATATCACTTATTAAAGATTTTTGTCTAAATTCCTCTCTCTTATAAATATTCGAAATATGTACTTCTATAATTGGTTTTTTAAAAACATCCAAAGCATCTCTAATAGCAATAGAAGTATGAGTAAAAGCAGCAGCATTTATTATAATTCCATCAAATTTATTTATAGATTGCTGTATTATATTTACTAATTCTCCCTCAATATTAGAATGAACAAATTTCATATCTAAACCTAATTCATTAGATTTTTTGATACAAATTTCTTTTAATCCATCGAAAGTTATTGAGCCATATTGTGATTGTTCTCTTTCACCTAATAGATTAAGATTTGGACCATTAATTATAATAATTTTATTATTCATTTAGCTTTTATATACGATGAAAAAAATAAAAAAAATAAAAATAAAGATAAATGGAAATTTTAGATTAATTAACAGCAATATTAATTTATTAAATCTCTTAAAAAGTTTAAAAATACCATTTAAAAAAGTTGCAATTGAATTAAATCAAGAAATTATTGATAAAAAAAAACTAAACAAGAAAATTTTAAAAAAAGGTGATAAAATTGAGATTGTTCATTTTATTGGAGGTGGTTAAGATTGAAAAAAGATAAACTCATAATTGCAAATAAAAATTTTAAATCAAGATTGATTGTTGGCACTGGTAAATACAAAAGTATGACAGAATGTGCTAGAGCTGTAAAAATATCTGGGGCAAGTATCGTAACTGTAGCTGTTAGAAGGGTTAATATAACAGATAAAAAAAAAGCTTTATTGATGGATTATATTGACCCAAAAAAAATTACTTATTTACCAAATACTGCTGGCTGTTTTAATTCAAAAGACGCTTTAAGAACATTAAGATTAGCGAGGGAGATTGGAGGTTGGAAATTAGTAAAGCTTGAAGTTTTAGGTGATAAAAAAAATTTGTTTCCTGAAATGATTGAGACACTTAAGTCCACTGAAGTTTTATCAAAAGAGGGATTTAAAGTTATGGTTTATTGTAATGATGATCCATTAATGGCTAAGAGACTTGAAGATTCTGGGGCATGCGCAATTATGCCTTTAGCTGCGCCGATTGGCTCTGGTCTTGGAATTCAGAACAAGACAAATATTAGAATAATTAGAAAGCAAACAAAATTACCTTTAATAATTGATGCAGGACTAGGACAAGCATCTGACGCAACAATTGCAATGGAGCTTGGTTGTGATGGTGTTTTAGTAAATACAGCAATTGCAAAAGCAAAAAAACCCCTAGATATGGCGTTAGCATTTAAAAATGCTGTAATAGCTGGAAGACAATCATATTTATCTGGCAGAATTCAAAAAAATTTAATGGGCTCAGCATCATCTCCTAAAAAGGGAATCATTTAGCTTTTTTATAGAATCTTTTTTTTTTGTAAGGTTTTTTTTTATAAATTCTTTTATTTTTTAATTGGATTACATTTTCATTTAGTTTTTTAACATCTAGATTTTTTAAATTTTCATGATGTTCTATTAATTCCAAAGTTTTTTTTGATTTATTTTTAAAGTCTATTATATACTCTGGTATTATCAAATTATTATCAGTTATAATATCTATTTTCATTTTATTTTTTTTCTCAAAATATTTAAGGTCATCAATAAAATTTTCTTTTAAAAAGTTAGAAATTTTTTCACAAACTTTTAGATCTACATATTTTGCTTTATTCAATACAGTTTTTAATTCTACTAATTTTAAAATTTTTAGGGCAAAAGACTCATCAGTTAAACTAATTTTCCACTTGACCGCACTTTCTCTTAATCTTTGTCTAGACATTTCTAATAATCCAAAATTACTTATTCTTCCTATCTGAATTCTTGCTCTATCAGCTCTGCACTTTTCTTTTAATCTTCTTTCTACTAATTTTCTATTTCCATAGCTGAGCATATCTATAAAATCTATTATTATTAGACCTGACAAATCCCTTATTTTGATTTGTCTAGCAATTTCTTCTGCCGCTTCAAGATTGGTATCCAAAGCCGTACTTTCTACATTTTTTTGTCTTATTGAGCTTCCAGAATTTATATCAATTGAAACTAACGCCTCTGTAGGATTTATAACTAAATATCCTCCAGATTTTAGTTTGATTTCTGTTTCAAATATTTGATTTAATTTTTGTTCTATTCCTTCCTCAATAAATAGAGGATTTTTACCTCTGTATTTCTTTATTTTTTTTACATGTGAAGGCATCATCATTTTCATAAAATTTTGGGCTTTTTTATATCCGTCATTCCCCTCAACAAAAATATTTTTGGTATTTTCATCATACATATCTCTTAAAGTTCTCTTAATAATTTCACTTTCCTGATGAATTAAAGATGGGGCAATTGAATTTATTGCATTTTCTTTAATTTGATTCCAAGTGTTAATTAATGTCATTAGGTCATGATCTATTTCATTTTTCGTTTTATTACTTCCAGCGGTTCTTACAATCAGACCCATTTCTTTTGGAATTTCTATTTCATTGAGAATTGATCTAATTTTTTTTCTGTCTGCTGGATTAAATATTTTTCTTGAGATACCACCACCTTTCGGTGTGTTAGGCATTAAAACAATATATTTACCAGCTATAGATATGAAAGTACTTAATGCAGCTCCTTTTTGACCTCTTTCATCTTTAATAACTTGAACAAGTATAACTTGATTAGGTTTAATAACTTCTTGAATTTTATATTTTTTAAATTTTAATTTGTTATTTATTTTATCTTTTGAATTTTCAGGATTTTGTTTTTCATCTTGATTTTTTACCTCAATTGGATCATCCAGTTCTAAATTTCCCTCTGCGATACTTTCTTCTTCCTTCTCTTCTACTTTTTTTGATAATTCCTCACGTACTCTCTCTTCCTCTAATTTTATTAATTCAAGATCGCTTTTTGGAATTTGATAGTAATCTGATTGAATATCGTTGAACGATAAAAAACCGTGTCTCTCTCGTCCAAAATCTATAAAGGCAGCTTGTAAGGATGGCTCAATTCTACTCACCTTTCCCAAATAGATGTTGTTTTTTATTAAATTGTTTTTTAAACCTTCGTATTCGTATTCTTCAATGTTGTCGTTTGATTTGAGTACAACTCTAGTTTCATTTGGATGCGAGGCATCAATGTATAAATTTTTATCCATATTTTTTGTTTTGATTTTTTGATTAAATTATTCATTGTAAATTTTGTGTATTTTTATGCCATATCTTTAACAAATTCCTCTATATAATGGAATCAAAATGAGTAGAGTTTTAAAAAAGATATTTATTGGAATTATTGGAATTTCTTTAATTTTATTTATATTTATTATTAGCGTTTTGTGGAATTTCTCAAACAATATTCCTGATTATAAGTTTTTAAAGAATTATAAACCACCTGTTTCTAGCAAAGTATATTCAGGAGACGGAGAACTAGTTTCAGATTTTTCAAAGGAAAAAAGAATATTTGTTCCATATAGCTCAATCCCGCAAAATGTTATTAATGCTTTTTTATCAGCTGAGGATAAAAATTTTTTTTCTCACCCAGGGGTAGATGCAAAGGGTGTTCTAAGAGCAATTTTTAATAATATTAACAATATTATGACATCAAAGAGACTCGAAGGTGCATCAACAATTACTCAACAAGTAGCAAAAAATTTTTTATTAACCAATGAAGTAAGTATAAATAGAAAAATTAAGGAAGCAATTTTAGCTTTTAGAATTGAAAGAGCACTTTCCAAAGAAAGAATACTTGAATTATATTTAAACCAAATTTATTTAGGAAGCGGCGCATATGGAGTTGCCGCAGCAAGTTTGGAATACTTCGATAAATCAATTAAAGAATTGAATTATATTGAAGCGGCTATGCTCGCGGCATTACCTAAAGCACCAAGCAAATATAACCCTTACCGAAATACTGAATTAGCTAAATTTAGACGAGATTTAGTGTTAAAAAATTTATTTGAGAATAACTTTATTAATTTCACTGAATATAAAGATTTTAAGTCTCAAAAAATTGAGTTGAATAAACCTAAAAAAGTTTTTTTGGAGGATGCACAATATTATATCGAGGATGTAAGAAAAAAAGTAATTGAGACACTTTCATATGAAAAAGTGTATAAGCAGGGATTTAACATAAATACACCTATAAACTTAAAGCTTCAAAAAATTGCAACTAAATCTTTAAGAGAAGGTTTAATTGATTATGACAGAAGAAAAGGCTGGAGAGGACCGATAAATAATAAAAAATTAAATAATAAATGGTCCGAAAATCTCGATGAGTACGAAATAGAAAAATCCATAAACTGGAAAATAGCTATAGTGAAAAAAATAGATAAATTTTCTGTAGAGATAGAAACTAGAGATAAAAAAAAAGGTGTAATTAATTATAAAGATATAACTTGGACAAAAAAAGAATTCGATAATCTATTTAAAATAGGTGACATCATTTATGTAAAACAAATTTCAAACAAAAATTTTAGTTTGCAGCAAATTCCGAAAATAAACGGAGGTATTGTAGTGATGGATCCCTTCACAGGTAGAGTTATGGCCATATCTGGAGGTTTTAGTTTTAAAAGTAGTGAGTTTAATAGAGCTTCACAAGCGTTAAGGCAACCTGGGTCTGCATTTAAACCTTTTGTTTACGCTCTCGCCTTAGAGAATAATTATACCCCATCATCATTAGTTTTAGATGCGCCATTAGTTTTAGAGCAAGGCTCAGATTTAAAAATGTGGAAGCCAGAAAATTATGGAAAAAAATTTTACGGACCATCAACTCTAAGGGTTGGATTAGAGAAATCTAGAAACTTAATGACAGTTAGAATTGCTCAAAAATTAGGTGTAAAAAATTTGACTAAATTTTCTAAGGATCTTGGTATTTATGATAATCCAGATGAATTGATATCTATTTCACTTGGTTCTGCAGAAACAACATTATTAAAATTAACTTCTGCTTATTCCGCTTTTATTAATGGAGGTAAATTAGTTAGTCCTATTTTGATCGATCGTATCCAAGATAGCGAAGGAAATACAATTTTAAATAATGAAAAAAGAAAATGTAGTAACTGTCAAAAGATTTCATTTACAGGAAGTGAATATCCAAATATTAATAATCCTTATAAGCAAGTTTTTTCATCTCAAACAGCTTATCAAGTTACCTCTTTATTAGAGGGTGTTATTAAAAGAGGAACAGGAAAAAAACTAAAAGATTTAAATTTAAATTTAGCAGGTAAGACTGGTACAACTAATGAAAATACAGATACTTGGTTTATTGGTTTCACATCAAATTTGGTAATTGGAGTTTATGTTGGCATGGATAATCCTCAGCCATTAGGTAAGTTTGAGACGGGCTCAAAAACTGCATTACCGATATTCAAAAAATTTGTTAGAGAGGCAGTAAAAAAATCTGATGCAAGACCTTTTAAAGTATCCAAAGGAATCACTATGATGGTAATTGATCCTTTAACCGGTCAAAAAGCTAAATTTTCATCGACAAAAACAATCTTAGAGGCGTACAAAAGTAAAAATGTTGTTGAGGGTAAAATTTTATACTCAAATAATGATAGATATGGAATTAATAATATATTAAGATTTTACTAATGGATCCTAAATATTTAGATTTTAAAAAAGAGATAGAAAAAATTAATCAAAGAGTTAAGGAGTATCTTTGAAAAAAATGATATTTATTTAAAATTAGAAAATCATAACAAAAAAATAATTAATGCAGATTTTTGGCAAGATAAGTCAAATTCTCAAAAAATTATAAGCGAAAAAAAATTATATGAGGATTTGATTCATTCTCATGAAGAGTCTATTAAAAATCTAAAAGATTTTGAGGAATTAAACAATCTTGCTATTGAGGAAGGAAATATAAATATTCAAGATGAGGTATTAAAAAATATTAAAGATCTGAGAGAAGTTGTAAAAAAAAATGAGATTAAGTGTTTTTTATCTAATGAAGCTGATTCTTTAAATTGTTATATTGAGATTCATGCAGGTGCTGGTGGAACTGAAAGTCAAGATTGGGCTGAGATGCTAAGAAGAATGTATTTAAAGTGGTCAGCTCAAAAAAAATTTAAATCAAATTTGATTAGTGAGCACAAAGGTGATGAAGCAGGGATTAAATCATCTACTATAAAAATAGAGGGTGAATATTCTTTTGGATGGTTAAAAAAAGAGTCAGGAATTCATAGATTAGTGCGCATATCACCATTTGACTCTAGTGCAAGAAGACATACTAGTTTTGCAAGTGTTTGGGTTTATCCGGTGGTTGATGAGAATATTAAAATTGAAATTATAGATAAAGATTTGAGAATTGATACTTATCGCTCAAGTGGAGCTGGAGGCCAACATGTTAATACCACTGATAGTGCGGTAAGAATCACTCATTTACCAACAAAAATTGTTGTTCAATGTCAAAATGAGAGATCACAACATAAAAATAAAGAGACCTGTATGAATATGTTAAGAGCAAGGCTTTATGACTTCGAAATGAAAAAAAAAGAGAAAGAAAGTCAAAATTTTGAATCCTCTAAATCAGAAATTGGTTGGGGCCATCAAATTAGATCTTATATTTTACAACCTTACAGACTTGTTAAAGATAATAGATCAAATCACGAAAGTTCAAATCCAGACAAAGTATTAGATGGTGAAATAGATGAATTTCTAGAGCAATCTTTGTATCGAAATTAATGAAAATAATTTTTAGATCTACATTTATATTTTTAATATTTTTCATTTTTTTTATTGCTTATTTAAGTTTGGTAGGGATAAAAACTGAAAGATTTAATGATCAAGTAAAGAATAAGTTAAATACTATAAACAAGTATCTCGATATTGAATTAAATGAAATAAGTATAAAGCTAAATCCAATCAAATTAAAAATTCAAGCAAAAACTTTAGGATCAAGAATAATAAGTAATAATCAAGTATTAGAAATTGAAAGTATCAAATCTGATATTTCTTTGATTTCACTTTTGAAAGATCAGTTTATAATTCAAAAACTCGTGATTTCTACAAAATCAATTGAAATTAAAAATTTAGTTTCATTTTCAAAAAATTTTTATAATAGCCCAAAGTTTTCAATTCTTGAAAAGTTAGTAAAAACAAAAGGATTTCTAATTGCAAATTTAAAGATCGAGTTCGATAAAAATGGAAATGTTAAAGATAATTATAGTGCTAAAGGCTATGTTAATAATACACAATTAAATTTTCTAGATGACTTTGAAATAGATAAATTAAATTTTGTTTTTAATATCGAAAAAAAAGAATTTAAATTAGAAGATATAAAGTTTTCGTTAAATGAAATCGACTTTGTTTCAAAAAAAATTGATATCAAAAAAAATGATGAGGAATACTTTGTAAAGGGAGTTTTGAACAACTCGATAGTTGAACTAAGTAGTAGAAACTTAAAATTATTAAATCTTTTTTCAAATTTAGAACTTAGTAAAATAAGATTTCGCTCTAGCAACAAATTTTCTTTTAATCTTGGAAAAAGTCTAAAAATTAAAAAGAAATATTTGCAATCAGATTTACAGTTTGAAGAAATTAGATTGCCAAATGATTTTAATCTTAAGGATATTTTTCCTGAAATAAATGATGAAATTTTAATTAAAAATAACGATGTTAAGATAAAACTTGAAAAAAATAATTGGGAAATTGACGGCGATGGAAAAATTTTATTACAAAAGAATGAAGACAGAATTTCTTATAAAATTATGACGAAAGATCAATTAATTAGATTTAATGGATCAGTAGAAATAGGCAAAAACCCTTTTATTATAAATTTATTAAATTTCCAAAAGAACCAAAATGCTAAAACAAAAATATCATTTAAAGGATTAAAAGATTTAAAAGACAGGTGGTCTTTAGAATATATTAAATTAGTTGAAAGTGAAAATAAAATTATAGCTAAAAATATAAACCTTAATAATGATTTAAAAATTAGACACCTTGATTTCATTCAGGCAGACTATTTAGATGGGCAAGGTCAAAAAAATATACTTAATTTATCAAGAGATAAAAAAATTTATACTTTATCAGGTGATATTTTTAATGCAGACAGGTTAATAGAAAACATTTTGATGAGTGATGAAGAAAAGATTCTTTCGAATGATAATTTTGAATTAATCTTAAATATTAATAAAGTTCGGTTAGATAATGAATTTAATCTAAAAAATCTATCCGGAAATTTAAAGTTTAAAAACCAAAAAGTATTTGAAGCCAACCTCACTGGACATTTCTCTAGTCAAAAAAAAATAAAATTTACAATAAAAACCACCGATAATGAATCAATAACAACATTTTTTATAGATTATGCTAAACCTATAGTTAAAAGGTACAAATTCATCAAAGGCTTTGATGGTGGGGTTTTAGATTTTTATAGCACAAAAAAAGGTGATATTTCTAACTCTACACTTAAAATTTATGACTTTAATTTAAAAGAATTGCCTACTTTAACGAAATTACTTACTTTAGCTTCTCTTCAAGGTATTGCAGATATTCTATCTGGTGAGGGAATAAGATTTGATGAATTTGAGATGAATTTTCAAAAACAAAATAAATTAATGACTATTAAAGAGGTTTATGCAATTGGACCAGCAATCTCTATTTTAATGGATGGATATGTTGAAAAAGATAAATTGATAAGTCTAAGAGGTACCTTAGTTCCAGCTACGACAATAAATAAAGTAATAGGCTCTATTCCTTTGGTGGGGAAGATATTAGTTGGAAAAAAAACTGGGGAAGGAGTTTTTGGTGTAAGTTTTAAGATTAAAGGTCCTCCAAAAAAACTTGAGACAACAGTAAACCCTATAAAAACGTTAACTCCTAGATTTATTACAAGAACTTTAGAGAAAATTAAAAAAAATTAGATTAATTGAATTCTTATATGTCTTTTTTTTCCAATTGATAGTTTAAGGTAATTATCATTAAAAATTTTATCTGTAATTTGAAATTTTTCATTTTCAATAATTTGATTGTTTATTTTGACTGCTTTTCCTTTAATCAATCTCCTTACTTCACTTTTAGATTTTTCAAATTTTGCCAAAACAACTAGATCAATAATGTTCATATTTTTATATAATTTTGTTTTACTCAATCTAATTGATGGAAGACTCGATCCTGAAGAATTATCTGAAAATGTCTCTTTTGCAATTTTCTCAGCTTTTAATGCCTCATTTTTTCCATGAAGCATCTCAGTTGTTTTATTTGCAAGCAAAATTTTTAACTGATTTATATTTTGGTCATCTAAATTTTCAAATTCTTTACTTTCAATATCGGTGAAAAATTTTAAGAATTTTTTTACATCTCGATCGTCTGTATTTCGCCAAAATTGCCAATAGTCGTATGATGAAAGAAATTTTTTATCAAGCCAAATTGCACCATCAGCAGTTTTTCCCATCTTAGCTCCACTGGCTAAAGTAATTAATGGCGTGGTTAAACCAAAAGCCTCTTTATCAGAATGTTTTTTGATTAAATCAACACCATTTATAATATTCCCCCATTGGTCTGATCCACCTATTTGCAATAAGCAGTTTTCTTTATTGTTTAATTCTAAAAAATCGTATGCCTGAAGTATCATATAGTTAAACTCCATGTAACTTAGTGATTGTTCTCTTTCCAAACGTGTTTTTACACTCTCAAAAGATAACATTTTATTTATAGTGAAATGTTTACCGATTTTTCTTAAAAAATTGATATAGTTGAGATTTTTTAACCATTTGTAATTATCTAAAAATATTGGTTTTGTTTTTTTGTTTTTTTTATCTAAAAATTTTTCTAATATTTTTTTAATATTTTTTGAATTTTTTAAAATTTCTTTTTCAGAAAGCAATTTACGAGTTTTATCTTTTCCGGATGGGTCCCCAATTCTTGTGGTGCCTCCTCCTAATAACACTATCGGTCTATGGCCGTGCTTTTGAAGAAGTCTTAAACACATTATTTGGAGTAAACTGCCCACGTGAAGACTTTCAGCAGTGCAATCAAAACCTATATATGCTGATATCTTTTTTTTATCTAATAATTCTGATAGCTCATTTTCATTGGTGCATTGATAAAAAAAACCTCTTTCTTTAAATTCTTTTAAAAAATTATTCATAAGCTTATAGTCTTACAATATACAAATTTTTTTAAAAAAAAATAAGAATGGGTAAGATATATACAGCATTAGGATTAATGAGCGGAACTTCAATGGATGGGGTGGATGCCTCTGTTATAAAGTCTGATGGTGAGAGGGTATATTCACCCGTATTAGATAGATATTTTGAGTATGGAGACAATATAAGACAAAAAATAATAAATATTAGGGCAAAAATTATAGTTCCAGATCACTTAATTGAGCATGAAGGTGAAATTAAGGATATTGAAAGAGAAATTACTATTTTTCATGCCAATGTGGTTAATGAAATTTTAAATAATAATAAAATAGACGTAGATTTACTAGGCTTTCATGGACAAACGATATATCACGATAGTAAAGAAAGAATTTCCAAACAACTAGGAGATGGAAAACTACTGTCTCAGTTAACAAAAAAAAAGGTTATTTATAATTTTAGACAAAATGATTTAAAAAATGGAGGTCAAGGTGCTCCGTTAACACCGATTTTTCATAACTTAATTGCAAATAAATATTTAAAAGAAAAATTGGATAAATCTTACTCCATTAATGTATTAAATATTGGAGGAATTTCAAACATTACACAAACGGTTAAATGGGATGAATTAGATAAAAAAAAGAATTATATAAAAGCATGTGATATAGCTCCAGGAAATTGTTTAATAGATGAGTGGGTTAGAAAAAAATCAAAAAAGAAATATGATATTGATGGATTACTTGCAGGCATTGGCAAAACGGACGAATTAATTTTAAATCAAGCTTTAGAAAATTTTAATATTGATCCACCATATGAGGATTCATTGGATATTAAAGACTTTGATGTATCGTTTGTAAAGGGTTTATCTTTAGAAGATGGAACATCAACTTTAGCAGATTTCACGTCATCACAAATTTCAAAAGCTCTCAATTATTTTAAAGACCCAGAGAAAAATACAATATTTTTAGTTTGTGGTGGAGGTAGAAAAAATAAATATTTAATGAATTTAATTTCAAAATCAGTTGATATTATTAAAGATTTGAAAAAAACGAATTTCTGCCCTATTGAGGAGCATGGGATCGATGGTGACTTTGTAGAGTCTCAAGCTTTTGGTTATCTTGCAATTAGGTCATTTTTAAATTTACCTATTTCTTTTCCTAGCACAACTAGATGTAAAAATCCTGTAACTGGAGGAGTAATGGTTAAGAACTTTTAATATAAAGCTGTTTCTTTTTTAATATACTTATCTAAAATTTTTACAAGGTTTGACTCATTTTTTGAAAAAAAATGATTTGCATCTTGAACAGTTTGAAACTCAACTTTAATTCCTTTTTGATCACTTAGTCTTTTATTTAAATCATTTAAGTATTCTGCTGGAACTAATTCATCTTTTTTGCCGTAAACTATTAATCCAGAGGTAGGACAAGGTGAAAGAAAAGAAAAATCATAAACATTTGGTTGAGGTGATATTGCAATGAATCTATTAATCTCAGGACGTCTCATTAAGAGTTGCATTGCAATTAATGATCCAAAAGAAAATCCAGAAATCCAACATTGTGAATTATCAAAATTTTCTCTTTCCAACCAATCTAATGCTGCAGCTGCATCTGCAAGCTCTCCTTGTCCGTTGTCAAATTCTCCATCACTTTTTCCGACACCTCTAAAATTTACTCGGCATACTGAAAAATTATTATCCATAAAGGAGTGAAATGTTTCTACAACAACTTTATTGTTCATTGTTCCTCCATACTGAGGATGTGGTTGTAATATTAGAGCTATAGGTGAAGTACTTTTTTTACTTTTAAAATATTTAGCCTCGAGTCTTCCAGCTGGACCAGGAATAAAAATTTCTAAAATTTTATTATCCATAATTGTTATTGATAACTATTCTCAAAAAAAAATTAGACATATCACATGTGCGTGACAAAATGTTATTTTTTTTTGTAGCTAGATACTTGACTAATTTAGTCAGGTTTATATATATCCCTGGAAAATAAGGATTTATGAAACTGACATCCAAAGGCAGATATGCGGTAATGGCTTTAGCGGACCTAGCGAGATTTAATAATATTAATCCAGTTTCTCTTAGAGACATATCATTAAGACAAGGTATTTCCCTTGATTACTTAGAGCAAATTTTTTCTAAACTAAGGAAAAAAGAAATAGTGCAAAGTGTAAGGGGAAATCAGGGTGGCTATGTTTTGAACAAAAAAGCTAATGAAATAAAACTCACTAATATTTTTGATGCAGTTGACGAGAAAGTAAAAACTGTTCAATGTAAAAAAGAGTCAAAAAAAGGTTGTAACGGCAAACCTATTAAATGTTTAACTCATAATTTGTGGGACGAACTTGAAAACCATATTAATGAATTTTTTGAGAAAAAAAGTTTAGAAGATTTAATAAAAGAGAATACTGAGAGAAGAGTTTAAAATGGATACTAGAGAAAAAGATATAGAAAAGTTAAAAGATTATAAATACGGTTTTACTACTGATATTGAAAATATCAAAGCTCCAAAAGGTTTGAATGAAGATGTAATAAAGTTTATTTCTAACATTAAAAAAGAACCAAAATGGATGTTGGATTTTAGGTTAAAAGCTTATGAGCGATTAAAGCATTTAAAAGAACCTAATTGGCAAAAACCAAAATATCCAAAAATTGATTATCAGGATTTATATTATTACTCAGCACCAAAAAGCATGAAGAATAAACCAAAAAGTTTAGACGAGCTTGATCCTAAACTTTTAGAAACATATAAAAAACTTGGAATTCCACTTCAAGAGCAAGCAAGACTAAATGGAATTGCTGTAGACGCTGTATTTGACTCTGTCTCAGTTGCTACTACTTTTAAAGGTGAATTGACTAAACATGGAATAATTTTTTGTTCAATGTCAGAGGCAATTCAGAAACATCCTGATCTAGTAAAAAAATATTTAGGTACTGTAATACCAATTACTGATCATTTCTTTGCTACCCTAAATTCTGCTGTTTTCACAGATGGGTCATTTGTTTATATTCCTGAGGGTGTTAAGTGCCCTATGGAACTATCGACTTATTTCAGAATTAATGCATCAGAGACAGGACAGTTTGAAAGAACATTAATCATTGCTGATAAAGGTAGTTACGTCAGTTATCTTGAGGGATGTACCGCTCCAATGAGGGATGAAAATCAATTACATGCAGCAAATGTAGAATTGATTGCTTTAGATGATGCAGAAATAAAATATTCAACTGTTCAAAATTGGTATCCTGGAGATGAAAATGGTAAAGGAGGGATTTATAATTTTGTCACTAAAAGAGGATTATGTAAGGGAAAAAATTCTAAGATTTCTTGGACGCAAGTTGAAACAGGTTCTGCTATAACTTGGAAATATCCAAGCTGTATATTAAAAGGTGATAATTCAATTGGTGAATTTTATTCTATAGCAATTACAAATAACCATCAGAAAGCAGACACTGGAACAAAGATGATTCATTTAGGAAAAAATACTAAGAGTAAAATTATCTCAAAAGGTATAAGTGCTGGATTTTCTGACATGACTTACAGGGGTTTGGTAGATATTAATTCAAAAGCCAAAAACTCTAGCAATTATACCCAGTGTGACTCCTTATTAATGGGAAATAAATGTGGTGCACACACAGTCCCATATATTAAAAATAAAAATTTTGATTCTAATATTGCACACGAAGCTACAACATCAAAAATAAGTGAAGAACAATTACATTATTGCCAACAAAGAGGTCTTAATCCTGAGGAAGCTGTAGGATTAATTGTTAATGGTTTTTGTAAGGAAGTACTACAACAATTACCAATGGAGTTTGCAGTGGAAGCTCAGAAGCTTGTAGGTATTAGCTTAGAGGGGAGTGTTGGTTGATGCTTAAAATAAACAATTTAAATGCTAATGTTGAGAATAAATCCATATTAAATGGGTTTTCTTTAGATATAAATCCTGGCGAAGTTCATGCAATTATGGGTCCTAACGGGTCAGGAAAAAGCACATTATCTAATATTCTATCAGGAAAAAAAGGGTACGAGGTATCAGGTGAAATTTTATTTGAAAATAAAAATTTGTTTGATCTTGAGACAGAAGAAAGAGCGCATAAAGGAATATTTTTAGCTTTTCAATACCCTTTAGAAATTCCAGGAGTAAATACAAATATATTTTTAAAAACATCACTGAACGCAATTAGAAAAGCACGTGGAGAAAAAGAATTAGATGCGATTGAATTTTTAAAGCTTGTTAAACAAAAAGCTAAAGAATTAAAATTTGATGAGGAAAAACTTAACAGACAATTAAATGTTGGATTTTCAGGTGGAGAAAAAAAGAAAAATGAAATTTTACAAATGTCTATGTTGGCTCCAAAATTATCTATTTTAGATGAGACAGACTCTGGTTTAGACATAGATGCTTTAAAAATAGTAGCTGATGGAGTTAATACTTTAAGAAACAAAAATAATTCTTTTTTAATAATTACTCACTATCAAAGGTTACTAGATTACATAAAACCTGACTTTGTTCATGTCTTAATGAATGGA
The DNA here is from genome assembly GCA_902563555.1 of uncultured Pelagibacteraceae bacterium. GTDB lineage: Bacteria > Pseudomonadota > Alphaproteobacteria > Pelagibacterales > Pelagibacteraceae > Pelagibacter. The sequence goes on from CACEXM010000003.1 coordinate 19,739, forward strand.
AAAATAATTAGATCTGGTGGCCCAGAATTAGCAATAGAACTTGAAAAAAAAGGTTATGAAAGTTTTAATTAAATGAGCGAGCAATTACAGTCAGATTTTGATAAACTAGTAAAAACTTCAAAATTTTCTAGTGAAGAAATTAAGATTAAAAAAAATTTTTTGAATAATTTTATTAAAAAAGGTTTTCCAAATAGAAAGCAAGAAGATTGGAAGTTTTTAGATATTAGTCGGATTATTAAAAAGAATATTAGCGATTTAAGTTTTTTCAATGATTATTCACAATCAAATAAAATTGATCCATCTGTTTTAGTTGATGGTTTGGAGCATAACAAGATTATATTTATAAATGGAAAAATTGAAAAAATTGATTTTAACTTTGAAGACCAAAATAAAATTGAAATAATTGATGAAACTAAAAAAGATATATCATTTGAATATGAAAATTCATTAATTGATTTGAATAGTGTATTTATCGATAAAATTTTTAAAATTTTAATTAAAAAAAATTATTCTCTAAAGAAACCTTTGATAATTTATCATTTAACAAACGATAAAATAAAGTCCACTAATATCAATTTGAGACTAGATTTTGAATTAGGTGAAAATAGTTGTTTAAAACTGATTGATTATTTTATTAACACCGCAGCGAAAAACTTTATTAATATTTTTTATAACTTCAATTTAGAAAAAGACTCAATCCTAAAAAACTATAAAATTGATAAATATAGAAATAATAATTTAAAATACTCTTTTAACAATATTGAACAGGATAGTAACAGTGTTTCAGAAACATTTATATTATCTGCTGGTTCAGATTATTTTAAAAATGAGATTAATTGTAATTTAAATGGTGAGTATTCATCAGCATTCATTAATGGTATTTTTTCCTTAAAGGAAAATCAACAACACGAAATTAGAACTACAATCAATCATTTAGTAGAAAACACAAAAAGTTATCAGCTTATAAAAAGTGTTCTTGGAAAAAATTCGAAATCTGCATATCAAGGAAGAATATTTGTAAATTCAAAAGCTCAAAAAACTGATGGATATCAATTGAGTAAAGCAATACTGCTCGATGAAACATCAGAGTTTAATGCAAAGCCAGAATTAGAAATTTATGCTGATGATGTAAAATGTTCTCACGGATCAGCATCTGGTAGCTTAGATGAAAATTCAATTTTTTACTTAATGTCTCGTGGTTTGAATTATCAACAGTCAAAAGAACTTTTGATTAATGGTTTTTTAATCGATGTTGTTGAAAAGATTACAGACGCAGAAATAAAAAACTTAATTACCAATATTATTGGATTAAAACAATGAACATAAATAACATTAGAAAAGAGTTTCCAATTTTTGATGAAAAAATTCAGAATAATGATTTAGTTTACCTAGACAGCGCTAACTCATCTCAAAAACCTAAGGTAGTTCTAGATAGAATAAATGATTTCTATTCTAAACAGTTTTCAAATGTGGGCAGAAGCATACATTATTTAGCTGTTGCAGCCACTAATTTATATGAAAATACAAGAACTTCTGTACAAAAATACATAAATGCCAAAGATAAAAATGAAATTGTATTTACTAAAGGTGCTACAGAAGCTTTAAATTTGGTCGCCAATACTTTAGGTCAAGCGATCTTGGAGCCAAATGACGAAATTTTAATTACAGAGCTAGAACATCACTCAAATTATGTTCCATGGCATTTTTTAAGAAAATCCAAAAATATAAAAATAAAGTTTGCAGAAATAAATGAAGACGGAGATATACCGATTGAAAATATAGAAAAAGAAATTACAGATAAAACTAAAGTAATAGCAATAACTCATTTATCCAATGTCACTGGTGCAGTTCTACCAATCAAAGAGATAACTCAATTAGCACACTCAAAGGGCATAGTTGTTGTAGTAGATGGATGTCAGGGAGGACCTCATTTAAAATTAGATATGCAAGACCTGGGTTGCGATTTTTACGCAATATCATGTCATAAAATGTATGGCCCAACAGGACTTGGAGTTTTGTATGGAAAAAAGAAATGGTTAGAACAACTTCCACCATACCAAGGAGGTGGAGGAATGATAAATGAAGTTAAAAAAGATAGAATTTCTTATGGTGAGCTTCCAAATAAGTATGAAGCTGGAACAATGGCTACAGCTCAAGTCATCGCGTTTGATCAATCAATAAAATTTTTAGAAAGTATTGGAATTGATAATGTTATCAAACATGAAAAAGAATTAATAGAATACGGCCAAGAAATTTTAAAAAAAAATAATTCTGTGAAGCTAATTGGAAATCCAAAAGAGCGAGGTGGAGTTCTATCTTTTACTGTAGAAGGGGTGCATCCGCATGACATTGCAACTATTCTAGATGAAACTGGAGTTGCTATTAGAGCGGGTCACCATTGTTGTCAAATACTTCATGACAAACTAGGTATACCCGCAAGTGCGCGAGCATCATTAGGGGTTTATAATACCAAAGATGATTTAGATAAACTAAATGAAGGTATTAATAATTGTAAAAAAATTTTTGATTTATAATGAACTTAAAAGAATTATATCAAGAAATAATTTTAGAGCATGGAAAGAACCCTCGAAATTTAAGAAAAACGGAAAATTTTAATAAAGATGCAAAAGGTAATAATCCATTATGTGGAGATAATGTACATGTATATCTTAAATTAAATGACCAAAGAAAAGTTGAGGATATTTCTTTCGAAGGAAGCGGATGTGCAATATCAATGGCATCAGCTTCTATAATGACTGATTTGATTAAAGGTAAAAGTGATAATGAAGCTAAAGAAATAATAGAGGATTTTTTAGGAATGATTAAAGAAAATCCTGAACTTAAAAATAATATTTTAAAAGAGGACGACAAAACAAAATTGATGTGTTTATCAGGTGTTAAACAATATCCAATGAGAGTTAAATGTGCTACCTTATCATGGCACACTTTGGTATCTGCAATGGAAAATGATGGGAAAGAAATAACCACAGAAAATTAATTATGGAAGTAAAAAATAAAATAATTGAGGAAATTAAAAAAATTTATGATCCTGAATTACCAGTGAACATATATGAACTTGGTTTAATTTATGATATACAAGTAAATGGTCGTAAAGCTGAAATTAAGATGACATTAACTACACCTAATTGTCCTGTTGCAGAAAGTTTACCAAAAGAAGTAAAAGAGGGTGCGATGCAAGTAGAGGGAATAGATGATGTAAATCTTGAATTGGTTTGGGATCCTCCTTGGAATAAAGATATGATGTCAGACGCAGCGAAACTGGAGTTAAACCTATAATGAACCCTATTATTAAATTAAGTGATAATGCAGCTTTAAGGATTAAAGAAATAATGTCTAACGCTGAAAAAAATGCAATAGGTGTAAGAGTTTCTGTAAAATCAGGTGGTTGTGCAGGTATGTCATACGTAATGGAATATTCAAGAGAGGTGAATCCTAATGATGAGTTGATTGAAGATAAAGGAGTAAAAGTTTACGTTGATTCGGCGGCAGTTATGTATCTTTTAGGCACTGAGATGGATTATAAAAAAGAGGATTTCTCATCATCATTTGTCTTCAATAATCCCAATGAAACCGAACGTTGTGGCTGTGGTGAGTCTTTTAAAGTATAGTCCCATTTTAAACATATCAGAGTTGCAATAAATGCATAGATTGATAATATCTATCTATGAACGTTTTTGAAATCAGAAATTTGCAAAACAGCGAGGACAGAAAAGAAAAGAGAAAAACTTTTTTAAGATCTCTTATAAAGTCTGTTGATACTGGAGCAAATGGAACACTTGATTACATTGTTAAAAAAGGTTCTGGCAAAAACAAAATTGCTAAAACTAGACAATAAAATTAACAACTGTAATACATCTCAAACTCTATAGGATGAGGTGTGTGCTCAAAATTGTGTATTTCCTCAAACTTTAAGGCAATGTAAGCATCTATTTGATCATCAGTAAATACATTACCTTGTTTTAAGAAATCTCTATCTTTATCAAGACTTTCCATTGCTTCTCTTAAAGATCCACAAACAGTTGGAATTTTCTTAACTTCATCTTCTGATAAAGCGTAAAGATCTTTATCAAATGATTTACCTGGATCAATTTTATTCTTAATTCCATCTAATCCAGCCATTAACATTGAAGCGAATGTTAAATATGGATTACCAGCAGCATCACCAAATCTAATTTCACATCTAGCTGCTTTTTTACTTAAAGTGATAGGAATTCTGCAAGATGCTGATCTGTTTCTTGCTGAATAAGCTAATAAAACTGGAGCTTCAAATCCTGGAATTAGTCTTTTGTAACTATTCGTTGTAGCATTTGAAAAAGCATTTATAGCTTTTGCATGTTTTAAAATTCCACCTATGTAGTGTAAAGCTGTATCCGATAAACCAGCATATTTATCACCAGAAAATAATGCAGTATCACCTTTCCAAATCGATTGGTGAACGTGCATTCCTGATCCATTATCACCTTTGACAGGCTTTGGCATAAACGTAGCTGTCTTACCAAATGAGTGAGAAACCATGTGAACAGCATATTTGTAAAGTTGTAAGTTATCTGCTTGATCTACAAGAGTACCAAAATACATTCCAAGTTCATGTTGACTAGGTGCAACTTCGTGGTGGTGTTTTTCAACTTTAATCCCCATTTCTTTCATTGCTTTTAAATATTCACTTCTCATATCCTGTTCACTATCAACAGGAGGAACTGGGAAATAACCGCCTTTAATTCCTGGTCTGTGACCCATGTTTCCATTTTCGTATTCTTTGCCTGAATTGTAAGGACCTTCCTTACTATCTATTTTAAATCCAGTTTCATTCATGTCATTTTTAAATCTTACATCGTCGAATACAAAAAATTCAGCTTCAGGACCAAAAAACGCTTTATCTCCAATTCCTGAACTTTTTAGGTATGCCTCAGCTTTTTTAGCTGTTCCTCTCGGATCTCTTTCGTAAGGATCTTTTTTAATTGCATCTAAAACATCGCAAAAAAGGTTTAAAGTGTTATGAGATGTAAATGGATCAACAATTGCTCTAGAATTATCTGGTTTTAGGATCATGTCAGACTCATTAATTGCTTTCCAACCTGCTATAGATGAACCATCAAAAAAAATTCCATCTTTCAACATATCCTCATCAACCATCTTAGCATCCATGGTCACGTGTTGAAGTTTTCCTCTTGGATCAGTGAATCTTAAATCCACGTATTCAATTTCTTTGTCTTTTATAACTTTTAGTACATTGCTTGAACTCATTTATAGCCTCCGTAATTCTGTGGGTTGTGATATCAAATAAAGATTGATAAATAATCCTCTTTTACTTAATAACACCTATGCATTTTTAACATAAGTGTATAATGAAATTAGATAAATAACTAACAATTAGAAGTTGAAAATGACTGCAAAGGATAAAGAGCCTGTTAAAAGAGTTGAGAGGATAATAAAGGAATTTGACGAGAATTTAAACGTAAGTCTCTTAAAAACATCAGCAAGAACAGCCTTAGAGGCAGCCACTTCCTTAAATTGCGATGTTGGAGCAATCGTCAAAAGCTTACTTTTCAAGACAGACAATAAGTATGCTTTATTCTTGGTAGCCGGAGATAAAAAGGCTTCTTTAAAAAAGATAAAAAAAAATATCAAATTTTCTGATGTTTCAATGGCTTCTGCTGATGAAGTAAAAAATATAACCGGATATACTATTGGAGGTGTTTCTCCAGTATGTCATAAAAACAATGTTGATATTTACATTGATAACTCATTGGAAAGATTCGACTTTTTGTTTGCTGCAGCTGGACATCCTAATTGCATATTCAAAATAAGCTTTTTAGATTTAAAAAAAATTACAAAGGGTGTAATTGAAGATATAATAGAATGAAACAACCAAGTTTATTTGATTATCTTTTACTAATTTTTTTAGCACTAATTTGGGCATCTGCTTTTTTTAATATCAAAATCGCGACTTATTCATTCGGACCTATTACAATTGCATTTTTGAGAGTTTTTTTTGGAGCCATACCTGTTCTAATGCTTTGTTATTACAAAAAAATAAAATTAGAAGCATTTTCCAAAGACTGGCACTGGTTTGCTATGATTGGTTTTATAAATTTAGTTGCACCTTTTTATTTAATAGCTTATGGGGTGCAGTCTGTTCAAAGTAATTTAGCAGCAATATTAATGTCAACAACACCATTAAGCTCTACAGTGCTAGGTCATTTTTATACTAAAAATGAAAAATTTAATTTTGTAAAAACAATTGGCATTTTAATAGGTTTTTCTGGAATACTATATCTATTCTCTGACAATATTTTGATTAATGAAAATAATATTCTATCTGCATTATTAATTCTCCTAGGTTCAACTTGTTATGTAATAGGTGGCGTTTTAACTCTTAGAATTAGTAAGAAAAAAAATGAAAATGTGACTGGTTCAATATTAATTTGGGCTGTGATAATTTTGATACCAATTGTAAGTTTTGCAGAACAACCATGGAATATAAATCCTAGATTAGACTCTACAATATCAGTAATGTATTTAGGTTTAGTCTCGACAGGAATAGCATGGCTATTAAGATTTAAAATTTTAGTGAAAAATGGATTAATCTTCCAATCACAAGTTTCTTATTTAATCCCAATTTTTGGAACAATTTTAAGTTATATATTTTTAAAAGAGCTTATTACTTTTAAAGTTTTAATCTCCTTGATCGCAGTTTCAGTTGGAATTTATTTTGTAAGAAAAGCAGATAATAACTCCAGTAAAATCAATGCTGATTAACACAATTTGAAGTTGTAAATCTTATTGAACCATTTACAACATTGCCAAAAAGGTCTTTAATTATACTTATAAAAATGGCTAAGAAAAAAAGGAAAAAAGCTGTAACTAAAAAAAGAAAGAAAACAAAAAAGTCGATTAAAAAAAGAAAGAAACTTAAATCAAGACGACACAAGAAACTTTCTTCAGTAAAAAAACCTAAAAAAAATCTTAAGTCAAAATTAAATAAACGTAAAAAAAAAGGAGCAAAAATGAGTGCAGAAGCGATGAAAGTGTCATCTGTATTAGATACCTCTCATTTAAAGGTTAAATTTCCATTTAAGGCTAAATATGGAAACTACATAAATGGAAAATTTGTGGAGCCTAAATCAGGCAAATATTTTGATAATGTTAGTCCGATTTCTAATGAGAAAATCTGTTCAGTTGCGCGTTCAAATGAGCAAGACGTTGAAGCGGCATTAGATGCAGCTCACGCAGCTTTCCCTGAGTGGGGAAAGACAGACATCACTACAAGATCAAACATCTTGTATAAAATTGCTGATGTTTTAGAAAAAAATCTAAACTTATTAGCTGTAGCTGAATGTTTAGATAATGGAAAACCTATCAGAGAATGTATGGCGGCAGATTTACCTTTGGTTATTGATCATTGGAGATATTTTGCTGGGGTAATTAGAGCGGAAGAAGGATCTATCGCTGAAATTGCTAATAACCAATACTCATACAATTTTCATGAACCATTAGGAGTAGTTGGTCAGATAGTTCCGTGGAATTTCCCATTATTAATGGCAACATGGAAGTTAGCACCAGCACTTGCTGCAGGAAACTGTTCAGTTTTAAAACCAGCTGAACAAACTCCAGCATCAATTATGGTAATGATGGAACTAATTGGAGATTTACTGCCTCCAGGAGTAGTTAACATTGTTAGTGGTTTTGGATTAGAAGCTGGTAAACCATTAGCGTCCTCTAAAAGAGTTGCTAAAGTTGCATTTACTGGTGAAACAACAACTGGAAGATTGATTATGCAGTATGCTGCACAAAACATCATTCCAATTACTTTGGAATTAGGAGGAAAATCTCCGAATATTTTCTTTGAAGATGTTATGGAAAAAGATGATGACTTCTTTGATAAATGTATCGAAGGTTTCGTCATGTTCAATCTTAACCAAGGTGAAGTTTGTACTTGTCCAAGCAGAGCTTTAATACAAGAGTCGATCTATGACAAATTCATGGAAAGAGCTATTGCTAGAACTAAAGCTGTTGTTCAAGATAATCCTTTAAAAATGGAAACAATGATTGGAGCTCAAGCATCAGTAGAGCAAATGGAGAAGATAAAATCTTATCTAGAGCTTGGTAAAAAAGAGGGTGCTAAAGTTCTGACTGGTGGTAGCGTTGCTAAATTAAATAGTGGATTGGAAAAAGGAAACTATATCCAACCTACTGTTTTTGAAGCTAAAAACGACATGCGTATATCACAAGAGGAAATCTTTGGACCTGTTGTATCTGTGATTAAATTTAAAGATGAAGCAGAGGCATTAAAAATTGCTAATGATACTCTTTATGGTTTAGGCGCAGCTGTATGGACCAGAAATGGAAACATAGCTCATAGAATGGGAAGAGCGATACAAGCAGGGATAGTATGGACTAATTGCTATCATGCTTATCCTGCTCATTCTCCATTTGGTGGCTACAAACAATCTGGAGTTGGTAGAGAAACTCACAAAATGATGCTTAATCATTACAGACAGAATAAGAACTTACACGTTTCTTATGCTGAGAAAAAATTAGGCTTCTTTTAAACAATTAATATATACTGGCCCATGATTCGATATCATGGGCCAGAGAAAAAATATGAAAGTATCTGCAACACGTTCGGCTTTAAGCTTATTATCTGAATTAAAAGAAAAGTATGGTGAAAAATTGATGTTTCACCAATCTGGAGGATGTTGTGATGGAAGTGCGCCTATGTGTTTTCAGGAAGGTGAATTTCCTTTAGGTGATAATGATATAAAATTAGGTGAAATTGGAGGCGTCCCGTTTTACATGAATGGAGACCAATATGAAAAATGGAAACACACCGATTTAACAATAGATGCAGTAAAAGGTATTGGTGGAATGTTTTCACTGGATAATGGCACAGGAAGAAGATTCTTAACAAAATCTGAAATTTGTCTTGTTGTCGATAATGATAATCCAAATCATTAAATAATCTCAAAATTTTTTAAAATGTCTATTTATCTTAGTTCCCAAAAAATAATTAAAGAATGGATTGATTATAATAATCACATGAATGTTTCTTACTATCTTTTGATTTTTGATAAATATGGTGCAGATACGTTAAATAATATCTTCAAAATGGGAGAGCACTCAGCAAAAACAACTGGCAAAAGCACTATGATAGTAGAGTCAAATATTACCTATAATCAAGAGCTTAAAGTTGATGATGAGGTTGACGTTAATTTAGTTTATTTTGATCACGACAAAAAAAGACTGCAATATAAAATGGAAATGGTTCATAAAGAAAAAAAGTTTCTCGCATCAACAATAGAAGTTCTCGCTTTATATGTTGATTTAAATAGTAGAAAAGTTTCTGAATTTGAAGATGAAAAAGTAAAAATTATGGATGATTACATCCAAAAATATTCTTCAAAATTTAATAACGAAAATCTTAAATTTTCTTCCAAATTAAAAAAAAATTAATATAACTTCCAGCTCGTAGCTGGAAGTTATACCAAAAGATTATTGACCCGGGGCTTTGTAACCAATTTTACTAGCTTTTGTTGTAGCTTTTGTAAAATCAATTGCCTCAAGCATTGTCAAATTTCTTACAGCTCCAGATGCTTCAACAACCAATTTAATTGCTGCAAAATCATCAAAACTTGGAACGTCAGTAACAACTACAAAATCATAAGAACCTCTAACGATATCCATGCTATGCATTGTTCCACCCATAGCTTTTGTTAATTGTTCTACAACAGCTTTTCTATCACTTGTTGGATCTTTTAAAAAACCCTGAAAAGCTTTTTCAGTGTAATTACCCATTATATATGCTTTCATATTTTACCCCTTTCTTTATTTAAAAAATATTACAGCAAAATTTATGTCTGTAGAAGTGGTATATTTGTCTAATTATTTTCTATTCGGTCCATTTCTTTAAGTTCGACTTCTAACTTATCTAATTCCTCACCACCTGCCATCATGCTTAAAAGTTTTTCTCTAGATATATCTTTTTTTTGAAATGTCCCCATACTTTTTCCTCGATTTAAAACTGTAAAACTATTTCCAACAGGATAAGCATGATGAACGTTGTGTGTTATTAAAATTACAGCTAAACCTTGTGATGCTGCTTTAACAATATATTTCAGGACCATTGAAGCTTGATGTACACCTAATGCTGATGTTGGTTCATCTAATACCAAAACTTTTGCCCCAAAATAAATTGCTCTAGAAATAGCGAGACATTGTCTTTCACCTCCAGACATCGTACCGACGGCTTGTGATGGGTCTCTCACATCAATACCTATTTGTCCCATTCTTTCTGCAGCTATAGTGTTTGCTTTTTCAATATCAAAAGTTTTTAAAAAAGGTAAACCTTTTTGTGGCTCTCTGCCCATAAAAAAATTTCTAGTTACACTCATAAGGGAAACTAATGCTAAATCTTGATAAACAGTACCTATCCCAATATCCAAAGCATCTCGTGGTGAGTCAAAAACTATTTTTTGATCTTCAAAAATAATTTCACCTTCATCAGGCTTATGAACGCCTGCTAAAGTTTTTATCAAAGTAGATTTTCCAGCTCCATTGTCACCAAGTAAGCACATTATTTCGCCTTTTTTAAGTTTCATGGTGACGTCTTTTAAAGCAATTACTTTACCAAAAAATTTACTTATATTATTGAATTGAACTAAATATTCAGACATTACTTAGTCTCCGTAACTTTTTTTCTAATATAATTATTGAATACTACTGCAATTAACATCATTGCGCCTAAAAAAACCTTAAACCAATCAGTATCCACATCTGTATAAAAAATTCCCATTGATACAGTGCCAAAAATAATAGCGCCCAATGCTGCTCCGATGGCAGAGCCATAACCTCCAGTCAAAAGACAACCGCCAACCACGGCAGCTGCTATTGCTTCCAATTCTTTTAAAGTTCCTCTCATAGTATCTGCAGAACCTGCATCTAAAACTTGAATACAAGCAAATATTGTCGATGCTACAGCTGTTCCAATAAATAGACTTATTTTTACTCTTCCAACAGGTACACCAACATTTGTAGCACCAACTTTATCTCCACCTGATGCAAATATCCAATTTCCATATCTAGTTTTCATAAGTATCCAAGTCGCAAATAATGTAAGGGCAATAAACCATATTACTGATGGTGGAATACCTGTAGCTAATGGTGTACCGTCAGTTCTCAGTGCAATTAATTTCATCGATCCTAGCCATTTGAATAACCATTGAAAAGTATCTGTTGCGAACAACCAAGCGATTGGATCATCCTCTATTAAAACTCTTAACCCGGGTACTTGAGTTCTTCCTGTAATTAATCTCGTAATAGCCAAAGTTGCCCCTCTTAAAACGAACAACATTGCAAGAGTTACTATGAAGGATGGAAGACCAGTTTTTACTACCATTATACCATTGAAATAACCAATTAGTACTGCCATAGCAAAAGCAAAAATAATACTCGTCCATAAAGGCCAGCCCCAATAAATTGCAGGTATAGCGATACAGATTCCTGCAAAACCAATCATTGATCCAATTGATAAATCAAACTCTCCACCGATCATTAACATTGCAGCAGCAATAGCAATAATTCCTAAATTAGCCGAAACATCTAAAAAATTTAATGTCCCATAAGCGCTAAACATTCCAGTGTCACCAGCAACTATTCCAAAAAAAATAAAAACTAAAATTGAGCCACCCAAAGCACCAAGCTCTGGTCTGTTTAATAAAACTCTAAGAGGTGAAATTTTTTTAAGTCTTTCATCTTGTCCACTATCTTTTTTAGATTGAATACTCTCTGATTTTACAGACATAAAAAAATTATAATTTAAAGATGATTAAAAAAAAGGCCTGACTAACATTAGTCAGGCCTTTAATTCATATTTTTATCTATAACCTTGAGCTGCCCATTTAATTACTTTAGACGCATTGTCAGGAGTTACAAACCCAGGTCCAGTCATTACTACACCTGCTGGCATTGTTCCCCATCTCATATATTGTCCAAAGATAGCTATTGGTAAATATCCTTGTAGATATTGCTGTTGGTCAATTAAAAACTCTACTTTTCCTGCAGCAGCAGCTTTTAACATATTTGGAGACATATCAAATGTTCCTAATCTTACAGAACCAACTTTTCCAGCTGACTCAAGTGCTTTCAATGCTGCTTCACCAGACAATCCAGCACCTAAAGTTAGAATAGTGTCATAGCCACCACCTAATTTTGCAGCAACAGCTTTTTGAATTTCTGTTGGGTCATTTGAAGTACCTAAAATATCAACAGATCCACCAAAACCTTTTTTGAAACCAGCACATCTTCTGTCAAGTGCAACGTTTCCTACCTCATGGTTAACACATAATGCTTTTTTTCCACCAGCGGCTTTCATTTTTTGTCCACCACCTACACCTGCTTCAAACTCAGTTTGTCCAACGTGTGCACTAATTCCTAAAGATGCATAATCATCAGATCCAGAGTTCATTGATATTACAGGAATACCAGCAGCAATCGCAGCTTTAACTGATTTTCCTAAAGCAGCAGCATCTGGTAATGTTATCACAATACCTTTCGGTTTTTGTGATACAGCATTATCAATTAATTTTGCCATTTCTACCATGTCGAAAGTAGCTGGTGCTGTGTATTTGCAAGACACTCCCATGTCTTTACATCCAGCATCAACTCCATTTTTAGCAACTGACCAGAAAGGATCATTTGCTTGACCATGAGAAACCACAATTATATCCACAGCTAAAGCAGATACAGACATCATTGCCCATGCAGCTAAAGCTAATATAAAGTTTTTTATTGTTTTCATTATTTTCCTCTAATTAAAGTTAACTTTTAAAAATAAAATCTAATCAAAATATTATTTGGTTGTAAAGCAGACAGGTTGCATTCTACTTATGGTTGATTCAATTAAAGATTAAGTTTTTCAAACTTTTTTGATTGTAAAGATTTTTGAGCTGCATTCGCAATTATCAGAGCTTTTCTTCCCTCTTCAAATCCTGCAAGAGGTTGAATTTTCTTTCTTATAAATTTTGCAAAATCCTTTAGTTGATTTTTATAAGCATCTTTATACCTCTCAATAAAAAAATTAAGCAAAGGAGATTTGTTCGAAGTTGATTGTGCAGAATATAAAGATGTCTCGTTTTGTCTTTTATTTTCTGAAATTAACATACCTTTTGATCCAAATAATTCTATTCTTTGATCATAACCGAAACTACAATGTCTGGAATTAGTTATTATGCACTGAACACCAGCTTTAGATCTAATTATGGTAGATGCTAATTCAAAATCTTTTATTTTATCAAATCTTTTGTCTGATATGTTGCTACCAGAAGCTATTATTTTCGCAGGCTCATCATTACCAAGGTAGAATCTGACAAGATCAAAATCATGGATCATCATATCTCTAAAAATACCACCAGATTCTTTTAGATATTTCATAGTTGGTGGGGCAGGATCACGACTAGTGATAATAATTTTTTCTAATTTACCTATTTTTCCACTTAGTAATTGTTTTCTTAAATTATTGTGTGTTGGATCATAACGTCTATTAAAACCTAATTGTATTTTTGGATTTAATCTTTTAATTTTTTTTTTGCAGGACTCAATTTTCTTAATACTTAAATCCAGTGGTTTTTCACAAAAGATAATTTTTTTATTCTTAACACCATCTAAAATAAATTTAATATGTGTTGATGTTGTTGAGGCAATAAAAATAGCTTTTATATCCTTATCTGTATAAGCCAAAGATGGATTGTTTATAGCTTTTGTTTTTAATGTTTTTGAATACTTTTTAGATAATTTTTGTTCAATGTCATAAATATATTTAAGATTAAAATCTTTACTACGCATTAAATTTTTTCCATGCATAATACCAATTCTACCAAGTCCAAATAAAGCTATATCAATCATTTAAAATTTGTATTAAAATAATAACTTAACTAAAAAAATTTCTTATGTCAGTAAAATTAGGAGTTGCACCCATTGCATGGAGTAATGATGACATGCCTGAGTTAGGTGGTGACACCTCATTAGAACAATGTTTAAAAGAAGCCAATGAAGCAGGCTATATAGGCATAGAGTCTGGTGGAAAATTTCCAAAGAAATCTTCGGAATTAATTCCAAAATTAGATCAATTTAATCTTAAACTTTGCTCAGGATGGTATGGTGCTAATCTAAGAAAAAATTCTGTTGAGGAAGAAAAAAAATCCATTCAAGAACAACTAGATTTATTTAAAGATTGTGATGCACCTTGTATAGTTTTTGCAGAAGTTTCTGGCTCTATTCAAGGAAATCCTAATAGAAAATTATCAACTCGGCCTCAAATGGAAAGGGACGAATGGCAGAAGTTTTGTGAAAAAATTTCTGAACTAGGAAAATATTTAGAGGATGAAGGAATGCCTTTGGCATATCATCATCATATGGGAACAGTAATTGAAACTCAAAAAGATACTGAAAGACTTATAGAAAATACTCATGAAAGTGTAAAATTAACATTAGATACAGGACACATGTTATTTGCAAAAGGGGACTCAAACTACATATTACAAAATTATCATGAAAGAATTTTGCACGTCCATTGTAAAGATATAAGAAAACAAGTTCTTGAAAAATCTTTAAAAGAGGATTTAAGTTTTAGAGGTGCTTTTTTAGAGGGTGCGTTTACAGTACCAGGAGATGGTTGTATTGATTATCAACCTTTATTTAATGTATTAAAAAATAATAATTATTCAGGATGGTTGGTGGTTGAGGCAGAGCAGGATCCGGCAAAAGCAAATCCGTTAGAGTATGCGAAAATTGGTTATGATTATCTTGCAGATACATTGAAAAAATCTGAAATTGAAATTTATAAAAACTGATTATCTATAGAGTGAAGTTAGTTCATTATTTCCAGCAGCAACACATGGAGATTTAAAACAAGTACCAACAACCCATTCAGATCCAGGATCAGGTAAAAAATTTGATGACATCACAAATATAACACCCATCTCAACTGATTGCCCCGCCTTACCTTCTGCTTTAATTCTAGGATCAGGATCAGTTTTTACTTTAGTATCCTCTGAAAAAGGATTCTCTATATTAAGATTTTTGTTTATATAATTCACAACTTTAGATGAAGACCATTCGCCATTGCATGGATCACCCCAAACAGTCAATTTACCTTCATCATTATTCCCGCAATTATTTATTTCTCCATTGATAAAATCGACTACTTTCTTATGATTTTCTTTGACTAAGTTAGCTTTTGCTTCAACTGCGGGCCTTGTACTTGCGGTCCAAATCAACATCCCAACCACATATACTAATGATAACAATACTAATGCTTCTAATAGTCCAAAATTTTTGAAATTTATTTGCATAATTAAAGTTTAATTATTTTTGATTTGTCTAATTTTTTATCAAAAAAATCAATTATATTTTGTATTGTTTCTTTTCCCATTCTTATCATGCATTCCTCAGTAAATGCAGCGGTATGAGGACTTAAAAAAACTTTATTGTTTTTTAGCAGAGGATTATCCTCTTTAGGCGGTTCTGTTTCAAAAACATCTAAACCTGCCCCAAATATAAGACTTTCATTTAATGCTTTATCTAAGTCATTCTCATTAATCATTCCACCTCTTGCAGCATTAATAATTATACAATTTTTCCTCATTGTTTTAATTAAGTCATAATTAATAATATTTTTCGTTTTTTCATTAAGAGGCATATGTAAAGAAATGGCATCCATTGATTTTACTGCTTCTGTAAGATCTTCAACTTTTTTTCCACCCAATTCCTCAATAATTTCTTTTGAAACAAATGGATCATAAACAAAAACATTCATTTCAAATCCTTTGCATCTTCTAATTAAAGATTGACCAATTCTACCAAATCCAGCAATTAAAATATTTTTTTTCCAAAGTTCAATTGTTTTTGGAAGTTTGTTTCTATTAGAAAAATTTCCTGTTTTAACAGCCTCATCATACATGTTTTTTCTCTTTGATATATTGAGCAACATAAACATAACATGTTCTGCCACCGCAACAGCATTTGCTGTAGCCGTAATTGCCAAGGTGATATTTTTTTCTTTAGAAGACTTGAGATCAATATTGTCATACCCAACGCCATGGCGAGATATAATCTTAAGTTTTTTTGATATATTGATTAATTCGTTAGATAAATTTGCTGTTCTAATTGATAGACCATCACACTCCAAAATTTTTTGTTTAATATCTTTGTCATCTATATTTTCAATAATCTCATAATCATAATTTGGGTTATTCTTTATAAGATCTATCCCCGCTTTATGAATAGATTGAATTATCAAAATTTTTTTTTTATATGACACTTAAATTTAGTAAGCTTTAGAGTCTTCTTTTGATTTGATTGATTTTAATTTAGATACAGCGTCTTTTGCACCCGCACTCATATACCTTTGATCGGATCCAATGGTTACTAAATTAAATCCTAAATTAAGCATTTTTTTAGCATACTCTGGGCTCGCATTATGAATACCTGCAAAGATGTTGTTTTTTTTTGCATGTTCTAAGATATTCAAAATCTCTTTATATGTCCCTGAATTTTCAGGTTTATCAAATGAAGGTTTTTCACCCAAGGCTAAACTTAAATCTGCAGGTCCAATATAAATTCCATCTAAGCCCGGTGTTATCATAATCTCATCTAGTTTATCTATTGCCTCTTTAGTCTCTATCATTGCTAGTTTTAAAATTTCATTATTCGCATGATCTCCATAATCACTTCCACCATATATTAAACCTCTAATTGGGCCATAACTTCTATAACCTTTCGGTGGATATAAGCATGCTTGAACAAATCTTTCAGCTTCAGATTTATTACTCACCATTGGGCAAATTACTCCATAGCATCCGGCATCTAGAATTTTCATGATCTGCCCAGGTTCATTCCAATTCACTCTTGCAAGTGGGGTTACATCAGTAGTTGATATAGCTTGCAACATCTGTAATGCAGAAGGGTAATCTATAACACCATGTTGCATATCAATCGTAATAGAGTCCCACCCCTGATTTGACATTACCTCTGCAGAAAAAGAACTAGGAATTTGTAGCCATCCATTAATTATTGGCTCACCTTCTCTCATCATCTTTTTTATTTTATTTAGTTTCATTTTAAGATTTTAAACCAAGGTGAGTGTACTTTATATTTAGATAATCTTTAATAGCCATTGAACCACCTTCACGTCCATATCCAGTTTGTTTAATTCCTCCAAAAGGAGCCTCGGCTATTGCAACTGCAGGAGTATTTACTGCAACAGTACCAGTTTCCATTAATTCTGAAGCCTTGTGTGCTTTATCCATAGAATTTGTATAAATATAACTACATAATCCTAAATCATTATTATTAGCTCTCTCAACCACTTCATCAAAAGTTTTAAATGACAACATTGGAACCAATGGACCAAATGGTTCTTGTTTCATTATTGTAAAATTGTCCTTTACATTGTCAAAAACTGTTGGCTCATAAAAATATCCTTTGTTAAAACCTTGAGGTCTTTTTCCACCCAATAAAACTTTTGCTCCTTCCTTTTTAGTTGTTTCAACTAATTCTTCGATTTCTCCTAATCTTTTTGCAGTTGTTAAAGGACCTAATTGAACTCCTTCATCTAAACCATTTCCAATTTTTAATTTTTTTGTTCTTTCAATAAACGCATTAATGAACTCGTCTTTTTTATTTTCTTGGATATAAAATCTGTTAGGTGAAATACAAACTTGACCATTATTTCTAAATTTTGCAGTAATTGCCATATCTGCAACTTTATTAATATCAACATCATCAAAAACTATAAAAGGTGAGTGTCCACTAAGCTCCATTGTGACTCTTTGAACTTTGTCAGCAGCCTTTTTTAAGATTAATTTACCAACTCTTGTTGATCCAGTAATTGAAACCTTTTTAATAATATCAGACTCTAACAACTCATTTGAAATACTTTCAGGATCTCCTGATAATAAGTTTACAACTCCAGGAGGGACTCCCGCTTCTTTACAAATATCTACTAACTCCATTACTGTTCCTGGAGTAATTACATCAGGCTTACAAATTACTGAACACCCAGCAGCTAACGCTGTTGAAATTTTTCTTGCTGCTAGAATTAAAGGAAAATTCCATGGCACTAAAGCTGCTACAACTCCAACTGGCTGATAATAAACATGAACTCTGGTATCTGGAAATCGACTTTCGACTGTTTGTCCATAAATTCTTTTTGTTTCTTCAGCATTCCACTCAAAAATATCAGCAGCTCCACCAGTTTCGCCAATTCCCTCTGCTAAAGGTTTTCCAACTTCAATCGTTAACCATTTTGCTAAAACATCTTGTTTTTTTCTTAAAAGATCAGCAATTTTTCTAATAATATATGATCTCTGCCAAGGTAAAGTGTTTTTCCAAACTTCCAAACCTTTCTCTGCAGATTTAAGAGCTTTTTGAACATCTGCTGAAGACGCTTTAGACGCTTGGCCAATAATTTCTTCCGTAGCAGGATTTATAACATCGTAAGTTTCTTTTTTTTCCGCTTGTTGCCACTTACCATCAATGAACTGCCCAAATTTACTATACATAATTTTTATTTTATGGTTAATTAAGCGAAATTTTAAGAGAATATATCTACAATTATGAAAAAAATAAAGCTTACATGTGCTCATGCAATTGTAAAGTTCCTGACTTCTCAAAAAATTCTTATCGATGGTAAAAAAGAACCTTTATTCGCTGGTGCTTTTGGAATATTTGGTCATGGTAATGTAGCTTGTTTAGGACAAGCTTTAGAGGAAAATAAAGATAAACTTCCAACTTATAGAGGTCATCATGAGCAAAACATGGCTTTAACAGGAATTGCTTACGCTAGAGCAAAAAGAAGAAAACAAGTATTTGTAGCAACAAGTTCTGTAGGCCCTGGTTCTACAAATATGGTAACAGCTGCAGCAGTTGCGATGAGTAATAGACTGCCAATTTTATTTCTTCCAGGTGATACTTACGCAAACAGGATGCCTGATCCAGTTTTACAACAAGTAGAACATTTTAATAATCCAGGAATTACTCAAAATGATGCTTTTAAACCAGTTACAAAATATTTTGATAGAATAACCAGACCAGAACAAATTTTACAAACATTTCCTCAAGCTGTACAAGTTTTATTAGATCCAGCTGATTGTGGTCCAGTATGCATATCTTTATGTCAGGATATACAAGGAGAAATTTTTGATTATCCTGAGGATTTTTTTAAAGAAAAAATCCATAATATACGAAGACCAAGACCTGATGATTTTCAAATTAAAGAGGCAGCTGAAAAAATCAAAAAATCAAAAAATCCAATCATAATTTCTGGTGGAGGTGTTTTTTACTCAGATGCAATGGAGGAACTTTCTACTTTTGCAGTTAAACACAATATACCTGTAACACAAACTGTAATGGGTTATTCTTCTATGAAAAGAGATCATTCTCATTTTTTAGGACCTATTGGAGGTTTAGGAGGAAAAGCAGCAAACAACTTTGCAAAGAAAACTGATTTAGCGATTGCTATTGGAACTAAGTTAGGAGATTTTACAACTGGGTCATGGTCCAATTTTGAAAATCCAAATTTTTCATTAGTATCAATTAACGTTGCAAGATTTGATGCTAGTAAGCATATGGCACAATCAATTATTGGAGATGCAAAAGTTTCTCTAAATGAACTATCACAAGCTCTGGGTGATTGGAAAGCATCCGAGGAATGGCATAAAAAATCTAGAGATGAACTTAAATCTTGGAATGAATATGTTGATAAAGAAAGTGGACCGACTAATCAAAAACTCCCAAGTTATGCTCATGCAGTTGGTGCAATTTATAGAAACTCTGACCCAAGTGATATCGCTGTCACCGCAGCCGGAGGTTTGGTAGGTGAAGTTGTTCAAATTTGGAGACCAAGAGAGCTTAATACTCATGAAACAGAGTGGGGCTTTAGTTGTATGAGTTATGAAATTTCTGGAGCTTTAGGAATTAAAATGGCCAACCCAAACAAAGAAGTTATCACATTTGTAGGTGATGGATCGTATTTACTTTATAATTCAGATATATATTCATCTGTAATAACTAATAATAAACTAATTGTAATTGTTTGTGATAATGGTGGTCACGCTGTCATTAATAGACTTCAATTATTTAAAGGTGGAAAAGAATTTAATTGTTTGTTTGAGAGTTCAAATGTTTCCAATTTGGTAAAAGTAAATTTTGCAAAACATGCAGAAAGTATGGGGGCAAAGTCTGAAGAGGTAAGCTCTATCAGTGAATTAGAGGAAGCTTTCAAAAGAGCTAAGAAATCAAAAGTGACTTACGTTATTTCAATCAAAACTCATTCGTATCAATGGCTTGAAGGATCAGCTTATTGGGAAAGTCCAACTTTAGAAATTCCCAAAACTAAAGAAAACGAAAAAGCTCTAAAATTACACAAAGAAGGTAAAGCAAAACAAAGACAGGGAGTATAACCCTAATGAGTAAAGTATTTAAAGTTGGCTTAATTGGTTGTGGTCATATCGCAGAAACATATTTCAGAGCTCACAAATATTTCAAAAATTTTAAAATCATTAAATGCGCAGATGTTAAAGAAAAAGCAGCAAAGAAATGTGCTAAAATTTATAAAATTAAATCAGTTTCGGTAAATAACTTACTCAAAGATAAACAGGTTGAAATAATATTAAATCTAACCCCTCCAAAAGTTCATTATCAAATTGCAAAAAAGTCTTTGTTAAATGGAAAACATGTATACTCAGAAAAACCACTAGCAATAAATTTAAAAGACGGAAAAGAATTACTTAAGCTCTCAAAAAAAAAAAAATTATACTTAGGAAATGCTCCAGATACTTTTCTTGGAGGAGGCAATCAAAAATCGAAGGAATTATTAGAAGGTAAAAGTATCGGTAAAGTAAATTTAGGTAATGCGATTTTTGCTTTTCCAGGGGTTCAATCTTATCATCCTGACCCAGAACCATGGTTTGCAAAAAAAGAAGGTGGTCCAGTAATTGATATGGGACCTTATTACCTCACAGCATTAGTAAATTTATTGGGTCCAGCAAAAGAGGTAAAAGCAGCAAGTTTAATGAAAGGTTCACGATTTAGAACAATTGGTATTGGTCCTAAAAAGGGAAAAAGAATTAAGGTAGAATGTCCAACGACATATTTTACAACAATCATATTTGAAAATGGAAGCATAATCAGACTCACTTTATCTTTTGATG
This sequence comes from uncultured Pelagibacteraceae bacterium, assembly GCA_902563555.1. Classification (GTDB taxonomy): domain Bacteria; phylum Pseudomonadota; class Alphaproteobacteria; order Pelagibacterales; family Pelagibacteraceae; genus Pelagibacter. Next base: position 40,966 of record CACEXM010000003.1, read on the forward strand.
TTATAGCTCATCAAAGAAATCATATTGAACTTTATGGAACCAAAGGTTCAATGATTGTACCAGATCCTAATATGTTCGGTGGTTCAGTTTATGTATGTAAAAAATTAGGAAGCCCATGGAAAGAATTTAAAACAAATAAAATGCCACTAGGAAAAATTAATATTAGATCGCAAAGTTCTAGAGCAAATGAGTCACCTACTAATGCTAATTACAGAGGAGTTGGTCTTGCAGAAATGGCTTATTGTATTGATAAAAAAAAGATACATAGATGCAATGGAGAAGTATCTTTGCATGTTCTTGACTTGATACAATCAACTATGCAATCTGCTAAAACAAATAAACCAATTAGACTTAGTACAACATGCAAAATTCCAAAACTTTTTATTAATAAAGAAATAAATAAATTAATGAGATAGAATATGCAGATTGGTATTGATCTTGGGGCAAGTAAAATAGAGTATGTGTTATTAGATGATGTTGGCAATGAGCATCATAGAGAAAGAACCGAAGTTCCAAAAAATTACAAAGATACATTATCAATAATAAAAAAAATAGTTATCGAACTTGAGCGTAAAGCAGGAAAAGAATTACCAGTGGGTGTATGTCATCCAGGGATTCATTCTATTCAAACAGGACTAGTTAAAAATGCACCCAATTCTTTTTGGATAAATGGCAAACCTTTACAAAGAGATTTACGGAGTGAGATTGGCAAAGAAATTTATTGTGAAAATGATGCTAACTGTTTTGCTTTATCAGAAGCAATAGATGGTTCTGGAAAACATTATAAAATAGTTTTTGGGGTAATTCTTGGATCTGGTGTTGGAGGTGGTTTAGTTATAGATAAACGAATTGTCAATGGACCTAATGGGATTACTGGAGAATGGGGGCACAATCAAATACCGAGCGCTTGTATTGAAGGTGTTCAAATAAAAAAAACGAATTTAAGAGCTGGGGAAATAGAAAACTTTGTTGCGGGTATAGGTATTTCTAAAGCGTTCAAAAATGAGTTTAAAAAGGATTTATCTGCCCAAAAGATATTTGAGATGCATAGAAAACTTGATTTAGATGCAGAAAAATTAATTGATAAATATAAAGATCAACTCGCAATGTCTTTAGCCACTGTTGTTAATATAATTGATCCAGATGTGTTTGTTTTCGGGGGTGGGGTATCTAATGAAATAAATTTTTTAGATGAAATTAAACAAAAAATGAAAAAATTTGTTGCAGGGGGTGAATTTGAGGGGACTTTTTTAAAACCTAAATTTGGTGATGCAAGCGGTGTAAGGGGTGCAGCACGTTTAGCAAGAACCACAAATTATTGACTAGTGAAGAAAATTCATTTACTACAAATGAGCTAATTATTAAAGTCTAGGAAGTGAAATATGAAATTGTGTAGAATAGGTAGTGTTGGAGAAGAAAAACCAGCAATCATAGATAGTGAAAACAATTACCGAGATTTGTCATCAATAATTAATGATTTTAACCCTGACACATTGAATTTTGATACATTGGAGAAAATAAAAAAAACGGATATTTCAAGTTTACCAAAGCTTGATTCAAGTTCTAGAATAGGTGCATGCGTCTCTAATCCATCAAAATTTATTGGTATTGGTTTGAATTTCAAAGATCATGCTGAAGAACAAAATTTACCAATTCCAAAAGAGCCAATTATTTTCTCAAAGTTTACAAGTTGTATCACAGGACCAAATGATCCAATAGTTGTACCAAAAGGATCTAATCATACTGACTGGGAAGTTGAAATTGGTTTTGTGATAGGAAAAAAAGCTATCAATGTCAGTGTTGAAAACGCCTTAGATCATGTTCTAGGCTTTTTTCTTGTAAATGATGTGAGTGAAAGAGATTTCCAAAAAAATAGAGGTTTAACTTGGGATAAAGGAAAAGGTTTTGATACATTTGGTCCGATAGGCCCATTCGTAGTTACTAAAGATGAATTACCAGACTATCAAAATTTAGATATGTTTTTAGATGTCAATGGGAAAAGGATGCAAACCGGAAATACAAGTAAAATGATTTTTAATATCAAAAATTTAGTTTCTTACATGAGCTCATGTATGAGCTTACATCCTGGTGACATTTGTTGCACGGGAACTCCACCTGGTGTTGGTGAAAATATGAAACCACCTGTTTTCTTAAAAGGCGGTGAAGAAGTCGTTTTGGGAATAGACAAGCTAGGTCAACAAAAACATAAAGTCATTCCTTATAAAGATTAATACAATTAAATAATGGAACTATTTATTGCTTTAGGCGCTGGATTGATAAGTTTTTTATCCCCATGCGTTTTACCACTTATTCCTGGATATATTTCTTACATATCTGGAAGTTCAATTAATGAATTAATTGAAAAAAAAAATGTAAATTTATTTCCTATTATTTTATTCACAGTTGGATTTTCAATCGTATTTATCTTTTTTGGCGCAGCATCTACATTACTCGGACAAGTTCTTTTACAAAATTCTTATGAGTTAAGAATAATAGCAGGAGTGATAATTATTATTCTATCGCTTCACATAATTGGAATTATAAATATAAAATTCTTGAATTATGAAAAAAGAGTACAAACTAATATAAAAAAAAATTTTTTTAGTCCAATATTAATTGGTATGGCTTTTGCTTTTGGATGGACCCCTTGTATTGGTCCAATACTTGGATCAATATTAGTTTTAGCGTCAACAGAAGAAAGTTTAAAACAAGGTATCTTACTTTTGGCTTTTTATTCTATTGGATTGGCAGTTCCGTTCATTTTATCTGGATATTTGATACAGAAATTTTTAATATTTTCAAAAAATTTTAAAAAAAATATTAATAAAGTGTCAAAAATAGGTGGATCGATTCTACTTATCACTGGTATTTTAATGATTACAAATCAATTACAAGCTTTTGGTTATTATTTATTAAAAATATTTCCTTTTTTACAAAATTTTGGATAATTAAGTTATGAAAATTTATCAAATAGACTCAAGCGCCAGAAAAGAGGGATCAACTTCAAGAGCTCTAGCTAAAAAGTTATTAGATAAAATTAAAAGTCCAGAGGATGAGATAATTTATAGAGATTTAAATGAAGAAATGGTTTTCGTCTCAGGGTTAACAGAGTCAGGGATGAATATTGAAAAAAAAGATCAAACTGATCATCATAGAAAAATGTTTGAGTTATCAGATCAACTGGTTAAAGAGCTTAAAGAAAGTGATATCATTATAATTTCAGCTCCAATTTATAATTACGGACCCCCAGCTACATTAAAAGCGTGGTCAGATTTAGCTGCAAGAGTTGGTGAAACTTTTAAATTTAAGCCAAATGGAAGAAGAGAGGGTTTATTAAAAAATAAAAAAGCTTATTTAGTTATTACATCTGGTGGAACTAAATTAAATAGTAAAGAGGATTTTTTAACACCTTGGTTGAAATTTATATTAAATTTTTTTGGTATTGATAAAATAGAGACAATCAATGCTGATCAAATGGCTCTAAATTATGAAAAATCAATAAAGGATGCTGAAAAACAAATTGATAATATAATTTTGTAAAATTTTAATTTCGTATATATTGTAATTGAATTAAGGGGTGTCTACACAGACTGAGATTAAACCCTAAGAACCTGTCCGGTAATTCAGAAAGGGAAAATGGATAAGTATTTTATAAGCCAATCAACTTCATTAGCTCTAGTAATTTGCACTTGCTTATTTTTCACTTTTTTTGGAGTTTACTATTCGAGGAAATTCCAAGATTTGAGCAATTATTTAACTGCAAACCGTAGTGTTGGATTATTTTCTCTTACTACAAGCTTGACTGCATCTGCATTAGGAGCATGGATTTTGTTTGGACCAGTATCTGCATCAACCTGGGGAGGGATCGGATCAATTATAGGATACTCTTTAGGAACAGCATTTCCAATGTTCTTTCTCATGTTTTTGGGAAAAAAAATTAGAAAAGAATTTCCAAAAGGATCAACTTTAGTTGAATTTTTAAGAAAAAAATTTGGACAGAGTTTATTTAAACTAATTTTGTTAATGATGATTTTTTATATGTTTATATTTTTATGCGCAGAAGTAACCGCTATTTCTGTTTTAATAAATTATATTTCAGGAACTCCATTATGGTTGACTGCCTCTATAGTATTATTAGCAACATTAACCTATACTCTTTATGGTGGTTTAAGAGCCTCACTTTTTACAGACAATATTCAAATGATCTTAGTTATAGTTCTTTTAATTATTTCTTTTTTTATAATTAAAAATTTAAATTTGGATCAATTTTCATTTAAATTCATAGGTGAAAAAAATCCTCATTTAATTAGCGCATCTTATATTCCAGGTTATACTGCAGGATTAACTTTTTTTATTGCTGTAGCTGCTACAAATTTGTTTCATCAAGGTAATTGGCAACGAGTTTATGCCGCTAAGAATTTTGTAACTTTAAAGAAAAGTTTAATCTTCTCTTTTTTTCTTATTATTCCAATAGTTTTTTATACGGGTTTTGTTGGAATGGTTGCTTTTTCTATTGATCCAGTTTCTAGACCTGATCTTGGTTTTTTTTCACTTTTACTTAAAAATAACTCTACCATGTTAACTTTAATAGTAATAATTCTTGGGCTTGCTTTAACGATTTCAACGGTTGATACATTGGTCAATGCAATCTCAAGCTTAATTGTAGTTGATGGTAAAGCAGTAATTGGGTTTAAAAAGAGAAAGAAAATAGACTATCTTAAATTTTCAAAATACGTAATTTTACTTTTATCTTTGGTCTCTTTTTTTATAGCATCTAAAGGATTTGATATTTTGTATCTTTTTTTATTGGCAGATTTATTTTGTTGTGCATTTGTTTTTACAATCTTTAATAGTTTTTTTGATAAGAGAATTAATGAAAAAACAGCATATTTTTCAATTATAATAGGGCTAATTGGTGGCTTACTATTGTTTCCATCACCAGATTTTTCTAAAAGTTTATTAGTTGGTTTTCTTTTATCAAAGGAGCTATTTACACCCTTTATTAATCAATCATTGTTGTTTGTATCATTTCTGATAGCTACCTTTTTACCTCTAGTAGTTTTAAAGTTAACAAAGTTTAGATAATACAAGATTGTATAAGTTAAATTAATCGCTATATAACACTTCAAATGCTTGAAAAACAAATCGAAATTAAAAATCTCTCCAAGGTTTATGATAATGGCTTCAAGGCTTTAAATGATATTAATTTACAAATTAATAAAGGAGAAATTTTTGCAATGTTAGGCCCAAATGGAGCCGGCAAAACATCTTTAATAAGTATAATTTGTGGTATTGTAAAACCAACTTCTGGAAAAATTACTGTCGAAAATTTTGATATAATTAAAGACTATAGGGAAACTAGATCAAGAATTGGATTAGTTCCACAGGAGCTAACACTAGAACAATTCGAGACAGTTTTTAATAATGTTTCATATTCAAGAGGTTTATATGGAAAAAAACCTGATCCAAAACATATAGAAAAAGTTTTAAGACAATTAACATTGTGGGACAAGAAAGATTTAAAACTTCGTCAGCTATCTGGTGGAATGAAAAGAAGAGTTTTAATTGCAAAAGCATTATCACATGAACCTCAAATTTTATTTTTAGATGAGCCAACAGCAGGCGTAGATGTTGAGTTAAGACAAGAAATGTGGAAAGTCGTTAAATCTTTAAGAGAGACAGGTGTTACTATAATTCTTACAACTCATTATATAGAGGAAGCTGAGGCGATTGCGGATCGTGTGGGTGTAATTAATCAAGGAGAAATTATAATTGTAGAGGAAAAAAATGAATTATTAAAAAAAATGGGACAAAAAACATTAACAGTTGAATTACAAGAGGAAATAAAAAATATTCCAGTTTCCTTAAAGAAATATAGATTGGAAATTGGAAATAATAGAATGTCTCTTGACTACACTTATAATCTCAGTGAAAAACAAACAGGTATTACTAATCTTTTACAAGATATTAGGGATTCTGGTTTGAAATTGAAAGATTTAAAGACTGAGCAGAGCAATCTAGAAAAAATATTTGTAACATTGGTAAGGGAAAATAATGAAAATTAATTTTTATGGCTTTAAAGCAATTTATTTTCATGAAATGGATCGTTTTAGGCGAACACTAGGTCAGTCACTTTTATCTCCTGTTATATCTACCTCATTATATTTCATTGTATTTGGTTCAGTTATAGGAGGATACGTTCAAAAAATCGATGGAATTAGTTATGGATCGTATATTGTACCTGGACTCTTAATGTTAACCCTATTGACACAATCAATAAGTAATACCTCTTTTGGTATTTTTTTTCCTAAATTTAATGGAACTATTTATGAAATTTTGGCTGCCCCAATTTCAACTTTTGAAATCGTGTTAGCTTTTGTAAGTGCGGGTGCCACAAAAACCTTAATAGTTGGAACTGTAATATTCATGACCTCTTCATTTTTTGTTGATGTTGAGGTTCAATTCCCATTGTTAATGGTTTTTTTACTAATTTTAGTCTCTTTTACTTTTGCCTTATTTGGATTTTTAATTGGAATTTTGAGTAAAGATTTTGAACAGATGTCTATAGTGCCATCATTAGTGATAACACCTATGGTGTTTTTAGGTGGAAGTCTTTATTCTTTGGATATGCTGCCAGAATTTTGGCAAATGATTACTTATTTTAATCCAGTAGTTTATTTAATAAATGGTCTTAGATATTCCTTTTACGGTATTTCAGATTTTAATATTTTGATCAGTGTTGGATTGATGGTTTTATTTCTAATAATTTGTGTGTTTGCTGTCTCAATATTACTCAAGAAGGGTTATAACATTAAGTCATAACTGACCCATCACTGGGCCAGTTAAAACTAATTTATAAGAGGAATTTATTTATTAGAATTGCTCAGACTCTGTTGAGCCGTCCATAGCATTAGTAGCACTTTTTCCGCTACTAATTGTATTTGATACAGCGTCAAAGTAAGAAGTACCGACTTCTCTTTGATGTTTTACACTGGTGTACCCATCTTTTTCACGAGCGAATTCTTGTTGTTGAATTTTAGAATAAGCGGTCATTCCTTCTTTTTTATATTTTTCTGCTAATTCAAATATAGCTATATTTTGAGTATGAAATCCTGCTAGAGTAATAAACTGGAATTTATATCCCATTTTACTTATTTCAGTTTGAAAAGTTGCTATCTCGCTATCTGATAAATGTTTTTTCCAATTAAAAGAGGGTGAACAATTATAAGCTAACAGTTTTCCAGGAAATTTTTCATGGATAGCATCTGCAAATTTTTTCGCCTCTTTAAGGTTAGGAGTTGCAGTTTCACACCATATTAAATCTGAATAAGGTGCATACGCCAATCCTCTAGAGATCGCTTGATCAATTCCCGCTTTTACATAATAAAAGCCCTCTGGTGATCTTTCTCCAGTTAAGAAAGGTTTATCATTGTCGTCAAAATCGTTAGTAATAAGTTTTGCGGCATTAGCATCAGTTCTAGCTAAAATTATTAATGGAACATCTGCTATATCAGCAGCTAACCTTGCGGCTTTTAAATTTTTAATCATTGTACCTGTTGGTACAAGAACTTTACCACCCATGTGACCACATTTTTTTTCACTGGCAAGTTGATCCTCAAAATGTACACCCGCAGCCCCAGCTTTGATAAATTTTTTTGCTAGTTCAAATACATTTAATGGTCCACCAAAACCTGCCTCACCATCAGCAATAATTGGAAGCATATAATCGGTTCTTTTTTCTTTCTTCATATCACCATCATTGATTTCCATATGTTGAATTTGGTCTGCTCTAATTAAAGCATTGTTCATAGATTCAACTAATTTTGGTGCACTGTCATAAGGATATAAAGATTGATCTGGATACATTTCACCAGCAGTATTTGCATCAGCTGCTACCTGCCATCCACTTAAATAGATTGCTTTAAGTCCAGCTTTTGCATGTTGAACTGCATGATTTCCTGATAAAGATCCTAAAGTGTTAACATATGGCTCTGAATTTAAAAGATTCCATAATTTAACAGATTGTTGTTTACACAATGAATATTCAATTTTAATCGAACCTCGTAACCTCTCTACATCCTTAGGTGTATAATCCCTTTTTATTCCAGCAAATCTTTTTAGGTCGTATGATATATTCTCTGCACTCATTTACTCTCTTTCTAAATTAGACCGTGAAAATGAGATTTTAAAAATTAAACTAGTTTGACTCTCTTGGAGTCTCAACTAAATCTTGCATTCCACTTGAACCCCAATCACAATGATCGTCTCTCATGTAGGTACCTCTTCTACTATGCTGAGCTAAGTCCTCATGACTAATGATTTGAGCCTCATTTTCGTAGTTTTTTAATTTTTCGTCCATGTAAATCTTATAATTTACAAAATTTACAAAATCTACAAAAAAGCTTAAAAAGGTTGTAAATTATGGAAAAATATTGTAAATATAAATTTACAAAATTTACAAATAGAAAATATGAGTCAATTAAATTTAAAAATAGGCCCAAAAATAAAGGCTTTTAGAAGACAGCTTGGTTTACAGGCCAATAAGCTTGCAGAGGAATTAAATATTTCACCAAGTTATTTAAATCTTATTGAAGGAGGCAAAAGAAAGATAGATGGAGATTTATTATTAAAGATTTGTGATAAATTGAATATAGAACTTTCACAATTAACTTCAAAAATTGATGTAAATTTAGAGAACAATTTATCAGAAATTTTAGATGATAAGTTATTTGAAGACCTAGATATTTTAGGTCCCGAGGTAAAAGATTTAGTTAGTACAAATCCAAAAATTGGAAAAGCAATTGTTCGGCTGGGTGATATTCTGAAGAAAAAGGATCATGAATTAGTTAATAAAATAGAAAAAATTTCTGGTAAAATTGTCGATAATAGAAAAAATTCTTTTCCAGGTGAAGTAATTTCAGATTTTTTACAAGAAAATAAGAATTATTTTCCAAAATTAGAAGATTTTGCAAATCAAGTTTTTGAGAAAGTACAAAAAAATAATAGAACTAGATATGTTGCTCTTTGTGATTATTTAAAATCAGAATATGGAATTATAGTTAAAGACGTAATTCCTGAGGAAGAAAAACCTTTTTCTAAAATTTTTAAAAAAAATAAAAAAGAACTTTTGTTAAGTGATTATAGTTCGTTAGAAACAAAAAAACTTCATGCTGCTGCTCAAATTGCGCAAGAGGGTGCAAGTAAATATATTGAAGATTATTTATCTAAATTTTCTTTTCCTTCTGAGGAGTCTAAGAAGCTTTCCAAAGTAGCATTACTGAATTATTGTGGAGCAGCAATCTTAATGCCGTATAAACTTTTTCACTCTGAATGTAAAAAACTCAAATATGATTTAGAATTACTCCAAAATACCTTTGCAACATCTTTTGAACAAGTTGCGCATAGAGTAACTTGTTTACAAGATCCAAAGTTACCTGGAATTCCATTTCATTTTTTGAGAGTTGACATGGCTGGAAATATTTCAAAAAGATTTTCATTATCAGGTATTGAAATTCCAAGATATGGAGGGGCATGTCCTAGATGGAACGTGTATTCAGCATTTACTAGACCGGGGGTTATCCAAAGTGCTGTAAGCAAAATGACTAATGGAGAAAAGTATGTTTGTATAGCTAGAACAGTCGAGAAGGGTATTGGACGATTTGGTAGGACTAAAAGTATTTTATCAATAGGATTAGGATGTGAAGCAAAATATGCAAAAGACTTTATTTATACAGAAAATTTAAATATGAGTGATAAATCAACAGAGATACCTATTGGTGTGTCATGTAGAACCTGTGATAGATTAGACTGTTCTCAAAGAGCTTTTCCACCATTACACAAAAAATTTGATGTTGATATTAATGCAAGAGGTGTCTCTATTTACGTCAGTGATAAAAAAGATTAAAAATGATAAAATTTATTATTCCAGCAGTTATTGTTTTTTTAGTAGTGTTATTTTGGGAAAAAATACAGGAATTTTTTTATGAGAGGTTTAATATAAGATTAAACTATATTGTAGTAGTTATTTTTGTAATAATTTTAACTGTTGTAATAGCTTTATTATATTTTTAATTTAATGGACTTAAAAACTTAAATTATAATATTAAATTATGAGAGAAATGTTTAAAAATGTTAGGGATAAATTAGCCTCGAAGTATTTGGAAAATAATTTCTCAAAAAATAATAAAAAATTTAAACCAAGAATAAAAGCTCGCTTAAGAAAAAATAAACAGCTCTTAAGTAAAAATTTTAGTAATTTTTTTGATTGGATCAAGGGGGCGGAATTAATTGAATTAGATCAATGTAATACAAAAGAAGACCCGGTAAGGCCTGAATTAGATAATGATTTTAGAACAAGTTATGGGAGAAAAATTTATGGAGTGAAATACAAAAATGAAATTCATGCTGTAATGTGTTTTGCTTTTACAAACAAAGTACCCAAAGATGTTGTTCAGTTAGATAAATTTAGTCACGATGCTTTTTTACAAAGTACCCAAAGAGGTCAAAATGTTGGACAGATTGCGATTGCATATACCGTTTGGTCTAAGAAAAAGGGTGGAGGAAAATTAATTGTTAAAGAGGTTTTTAAAAAGATTAAGAAATCTAATCATTTAAACAGATTAGTCACATTGTCGCCTTTGACCGAAATGGCAACAAAATTTCATACAAGAAATGGTGCAAAATTATTACAAGTTAATGAAACAACTCAAAACTTTGAGTATACTGTTTATAAAAAATGATTTCATTTCTCACAGGTTATCTTATTCCATTTTTAATTTTGATAATGATTGTCGTATTTATACATGAGTATGGACATTATTATTTTGCAAAGAGGTATAAAGTGGGTGTCACTGATTTTTCAATTGGATTTGGTAAAGAAATATTTGGATGGAATGATAAATCTGGCACACGTTGGAAAATATGTTGGATACCTCTTGGAGGTTATGTTAAATTTTTTGGAGATCGCAATGTATTTTCACAAGCAGATCAAGAAAAATTAATTAAACAATATAATGATGTTGATAGAGAGAAGTTATTTGTTTTAAAACCTTTATATCAAAGAGTATTGATAGTTTTTGGGGGACCATTAGCTAATTTTATTTTAGCTTTAGTCATCTTTTTTTCAATTTATACTTTTGTCGGAAAAGATTTTACCCCTGCTGTTATTAATGAAGTACAAAAAGATAGCCCTGCAATGATTGGTGGTCTCAAACAAGATGACATTATTCTAGAAATTGATGGCAATGAGGTTCAAAGTATTATGGATGTATCCAAATATATAACAATGTCCTCAGCTGATATTATAGATTTTAAGGTCAAAAGATTTTCTGATGAAATCATACTTAAAGTAAAACCAAACACCGTTCTTGGTGAAGATAATCTTGGCAATAAAATACAAAAAAGAATGGTTGGCATTAAATTAGGTGCATACAACAATGAAATTAATCATGTAAAGTTAGGGCCTGTTAAAGCTCTATATCACGCAGCTAATGAGGTTATTTACGTTAGCACTGCATCTTTAAAATATATAGGTAGCATGATAATTGGAAAAGCTGATACGTCACAATTAGGCGGACCAATAAGAATTGCAAAAATATCGGGTCAAGTTGCAGAATTTGGGGTTTTGGCTTTTATAAGCATGATGGCCTATATATCTATAAGTCTTGGTCTAGTAAATTTATTCCCAATACCAATGTTAGATGGAGGTCACTTGATGTTTTACACATTTGAGAAAATTTTAGGAAGACCTTTGTCGCAAAAAACTCAAGAGGGTTTTTTTCGAATCGGAATTTTTTTACTTTTAACATTAATGTTTTTCACAACATTTAATGATTTAAAGGATCTAGGCGTATTACAGTAGAATTTGTTTAAGTTTTAAAAAAGCCAGTAAAATCAACGTTTTTTTACTATACTAGATATTGTGTATAAGTATTTTATTTACACTAAAAAAAGTCTTGATTTATCTAGGTTTTTGATAAAGATAGCAAACAACCTAATAAACCGGAGCTAAAATGAACAAAAAACAATTAGTGGTCAAGCTTTCAGGGGCTTTAAACTTGAGCAAAGCTGATGCTGAAAGAACTTTTGACACAATTACCAACACTATTTTGGACGCTTTAAAAGCTGACGATTCAGTTAAAATTGCTGGATTTGGTACATATAAAGTGGCTAAGAGAAAAGCTAGGGTTGGAAGAAACCCAAGAACTGGTGAGCAAATTCAAATTGCTGCATCACAGAAGGTCAAATTCTTACCTGCAAAAGCTTTAAAAGAAGTTTTCAATAAATAAAGGTCTTTACAGCCTTAACATAATTGTGTGTTAAGGCTGTTACTGTATGCAAATTCTGCATATCAAATTCTCATAATCAACGTTAGTTTTTCGTATTTTTAAAAATATAAGAACTCTCTTAACAGGGAGGTCTTAATGACTAAATTATTAAAAAAAATAAGTGTGCCACTTGTTAGTTTAATTTTTTTATTAAACATGAGTAGTGCAGGATATGCAGAATCAACTGTTTCTGCAGAAGTAGGGTTTATTTTTAATACTCTACTATTTTTAATGTGTGGATTCCTGGTCTTTTTTATGGCTTGTGGATTTGCAATGTTAGAGTCAGGTATGGTTACATCAAAAAGTGTATCTGTAATCTGTGCAAAAAATATAGGTTTAGTATCCATTGGAGCAATAATGTTCTGGTTGGTTGGATATAACCTAGCATATGGTATCCCAGAAGGAGGATACATTGGAAAATTCATTCCATGGAGCGACGCTAGTAAGATCGATACTGGTTACGCAGATGGATCAGATTGGTATTTCCAAATGGTATTTTGTGTAACAACAGTTTCAATTGTTTCTGGAACAATGGCTGAAAGAATTAAATTATGGCCATTCTTCTTGTTTGCAGCAATTTTAGCTGGTGTTATTTATCCAATTGTAATGGGTTGGCAGTGGGGAGGCGGCTGGTTAGCTAAAGCTGGTTTCTCAGACTTTGCTGGTTCAACATTAGTTCACTCAACAGGTGGAGCAGCTGCTTTAGCCGGTGCAATACTTATTGGGCCTAGATTAGGTAGATTTACTAAGTCTGGAGCTCCGGCACCACTTAAACCTTTTGCAGCATCGTCAATTCCATTAGTTACACTAGGTGTATTCATCCTATGGTTAGGTTGGTTTGGATTTAATGGTGGTTCACAATTAGCAATTGGAACTGCCCCTGATGCAATTGCTGTGTCAAAAATATTTATAAACACTCTATTAGCTGGTGCAGGTGGTGTAATGGCCGCTGCAGCTGTCACTAGATTATCTGGTAAAACAGACGTAGTGCAAATGCTTAATGGATGTATTGGTGGTCTAGTTGCTATCACTGCAGAGCCATTAATGCCTTCGCCGTTTGCTTCAATTTTAATTGGTGCAGTAGGAGGTATAATAGTTGTTTATGGTACGAAGATGTTGTTTGCTTTAAAAATCGATGACGTAGTCGGAGCAATTCCTGCTCACATGTTTGCAGGTATTTGGGGAACTTTAATAGTTCCAGCTACAAACTCAGGTGCGAATTTTGGTACTCAGTTACTAGGCGTAATTTCAATAAATGCATTTGTATTTGTTGCTGCGTTTATAGTTTGGTCATTGATGAAAGCTACAATGGGTATCAGATTGAGTAAAGAAGCTGAACTAAAAGGAACTGACGTGTCAGAGACTGGAGTTATAGCTTACTCAATTAGAGACTAATTGCTTGCAATATTAAGGAACTCTTCGCTCTCTGTAAAAAATTACTCATCGGAGAGTTCCTTTAAAACTTTTCTCTCTAGTTAGTTAAAAAAAATAAAAGCCCCCTCCCTCGGGGGCTTTTTTTTTGATCACAAATTTTTGAGAATATGATTAAAAACTTCGGTTGGTTTAAGGTTTTTCATTCCCGTTCTATCTCTATTTCTTTTAAAGTTATAATTCTTTGGAATTATTGCGTTAATGTTACTATATTTAAGTTCACTTATTGGATCATTTGCAATTAAGCCGAATGATTTTACTCCCAGTGCAGCTGAAAGATTTAGCGGACCTGAATTGTTACCAACAAAAAACTTTGAATTTTTTATTGCAAGCATCACTCCATCTAAATTTTTGTTTGAACAATTTACAAAATAATCTTTTTTTGAAATATTAATTATTCTTTCAGCTATATGAGATTTATCTGGTCCACAAATTAGGTAAATATAATCAAATAATTTTTTTTCATACAAAAGCTCTGAAAGTTCGACAAAATCCTCTTCGTACCACATTTTGTAATTCTCAAAGGAGTCCACTCCAAAAGAAATTTTATTTCCAGGAAAAAGTAAGTCTGAATTAGCTGTTTTAAGTCTTTCATCGTCAACATCAATTTTTGGATAAACATCAGTCAGCTTTATTGAATTTATTTTTAGAAGTTTTTGAGATTGTTCTGAATAACTTAAATTCCAATCATTTTCATTAAGATAATTTTTAGAAGTAATCCATTTTTTCTGATTTTTTATGCCTGGGGCAATTATATTTTGAATACCAGATAATTTTGCAGCAATTGCAGGTTTGTTTACTTTATCTAAAATATATACATAGTCATATTTTTCTGTATCAAATATTTTCTTTAGTTTAAAAACATCTAACCAATAAAATATACCCTTTCTAAAATCATTGTAAAAAATTTGATTTATATGTTTTAGGTCTTTAAGTATATTTTGGGCTTGAGTTTTTTCTCTGACAATTAAATCTATATTTCTTTGATGATGTTGACTGATAGCTTTTATGTAGGGTAATTGCCAGATTAAATCACCTAATTTATGATGGGTGTAAACGATACAAATTTTATTCATTTTTATTTATGTGATTTCAAAAAAAACTATATAATAAATTTAGTTTTATGAATATAAAATCGTCAAAAACCCTAGTCACAGAGGCTTTAAGTGAAATTAAAACAATTTCATCAGATGAAGCGTTATCAATGATGAATGAAGATAAGTGTAATCTGATTGATATTAGAGATATAAGAGAACTTGAAAGAGATGGGCGAGTTGAAAATTCAAATCATATACCACGAGGAATGTTAGAATTTTGGTTAGATCCTGATAGTCCATATTTTAAAGATGGTAAATTAGATTTGAATAAAGAGATGGTTCTTTTCTGTGCTGGCGGTATGAGATCAGCATTGGCTGCAAAAACTCTTAAAGATATGGGGTTTGAAAAAGTTTCTCACATTGATGGTGGGTTTGGAGCTATTAGAAATAGTAAATTTAAGATTGTTTAAGAAATACACTCTTCTAAAGCATATTCAAGTCTGTCTTGTCCCCAAAAAAGTTTGTTGTTGACTATAAAAGTTGGAGCACCAAATACATCATTTTGAAAAGCTTTGTCAGTTAAACTTTTTAATTCATCTTTTACTTTCTGATTGCTTATGTCCTCAAAAAATTTTTTTTTATCAATTTTACAATTATCTAAAATTTCATTTACGTTAGCTTCTATTGATATATCTATGTTATTTTTCCAATAGGCATCAAAACAAATATCGAAGTATTCACTTTTTTTATTTGCATCGATTGTAATAAATCCTCTCATTAAATAAAGAGTATTAATTGGAAATTTTTCATTCCACTTAAAAGATATATTATTTTTGTTAGCTATGATTTCGCAATCATTCCTCATATTTTTCATTTTTCGTTCATTAAAAGCAGGAGCGGTTATGTTACCTAACTTGTGTAAACCACCCAGCAAAATAGGTTTATAATTAAAATCGATCTCATTTTTATTTTGCATCGATTTAATTTTTTTATAGGCAATGTAAGAATATGGACTAATAAAATCGAAGTAAAAATCGATTATTTTACTCATATAGGTTAATACTTTTTGCGTAAAATATTCTAATAAGCCAATAAATTAAGATGCCTAAAGGACCAATTAAATAAGTAATTATTAATGGGATACCAACAAGAACCTTATTGATAAAAAACTTTTGCGAGTCTCTTACAATCCAGCCACCAACAAATAAATTAATTGATACAAAGTGTATCCAAAATAACATTAAAAAAATATTACTTGAAAACAAACCTGATAAATTATTAATACTTAGATACAATTCAAAATTACTATCGAAATCATAAGCACTTAAATAAGCTTTATAAAGTACAAATATGTAAGCACTTCCTAATAATATGATTGGTAAAATAGATGTAACAAAATATTTTCTAAAGTTTGATTGTGGAAGAAATATTAATACTAACCAAAAAGGTAAAACTCCTAAATTCACCCAGAAGTAGAGAATTTCAATTGTAAAGTAGGTATAAATTTGTTCGATCATTTTAAATTATATTATATTAGATCTTACAATGATTCCTATAAGAAATAAGAGAAAAACATTACAGGTGACTGTAGATGAAATGAGAAATTTTGCTTTAACATATGTTGAAAAATATGCTCCATCTAAACAACAATTAAGAACATATTTATTAAAAAAATATCTCAAATTATCTGTTCCAAATGTAAAAAAACAAGATGTGACAAGGTTAATTGATATTATTTTATCTGATCTAGAAAAAAATAAATTTATCAATGATAAATTTTATTCTGAAAGTAAAGCCAAAAGTATGATCCGAAGGGGAAGTTCGATTAACAAAATTAGAAATTACTTAATTGGCAAGGGTGTTAATAGTGAATTTATAAAGGATACAGTTAATAAAATTAATGAAGATAATTCAGATCAAGATTTTTTTTCAGCAATTAAAATTTGTAAAAAGAAAAGAATTGGACCAGCTAGAATTGACGATAATAGACCACTTTTTTATAAAAAGGATATCTCTTTATTGGCAAGAAATGGTTTCGACTTTGAGACATCAAAAAAAGTTATGGAATTAAAAAAAGATGATTATTTAAAAATAATAAAACTACTTTGATTTTTTTTTCTTTTCTTCTTCAACTAATCGATTGATTTTATTTCTTATATAATTTTTGACATATACAAATACCAATAAGCCACAAATAGAAACCGATACAATAATTATAAGTATTATTCTTAATTGTTCATCCATACTAGATACTTTTATTTTTTAAGATTAAACTTGGATTTTTAAAATTTTTCTTTCCATATTTAATTTCTTTGCCTTCAAAATCTGAAACTATTCCTCCAGCATGTTGTAAAATTGCATGACCAGCCGCTATATCCCATTCACAAGCTCTAGGCTCAGCCACATATCCATCATATTCGCCAGTGGCGATGACACAAAATTTAAGAGAACTTTTCATTCTTACATATTTTTTTACATTAAATTTTTTATGTAATTTTGCTATTTCAGGTTTAATGTTGTTTGAATAAGATACAAATTTTACGTCATTTTTATCAAAATTTTTAGAACAATTTAAGTTCTTGGTTACACCATTTGTAAACTCATAGGCATTATTTGGACCATAAGAATAAAACATTCTTTTTTTTGAGGGGGCATAAATTAATCCAGCTGCTGGATTTTTGTTAATTATTAATCCAGCATTAATTGTAAATTCCTCTAGATTATTTATGTAGTCGTAGGTGCCATCTATAGGGTCAATTAGCCAAAAGTTTTCAAGATTTTTTATTGATTTATTATCAGAGTTCTCTTCTGAAATGATGGGAAGTTCAGGTGTTAATTCTTTAATTTTTTGAGTAACAATTTTATTAACTTCTAAATCTCCATTACTAACAGGGGTATTATCAGCTTTAATTTTTTTTATAAGTCCTTGTTTTCTTAAATCTAAAGAAATTTTTCCTGCGTGAATAAATGTATCGATTAAATTTTTGACAATCTCTTTTAAATTTAAATTATTCATTGATCTTTAATAATTCTATATTTTTAGTATTTATTACTTTTTTTCCGACATTTTCAAAATTAACTGTTACTTTTTCTTTTATAATTGATTGAACTTGACCAATACCCCAGTTTTTATTAGAGGGATTTATAACTTTGTCTCCTGGTTCAAAATCTAATATCATTTAATTTAACTTATATTAGAAATAAGTATAAATACCATCAAATGAATAAAAAATTAAATTCAATAGGATTAAACAAGAAACCATCAGACACAAAAGTAGTTGTTGCAATGTCTGGGGGTGTAGATTCATCTACTGTCGCAGGCATGATGAAAAAAGGAGGATATGACGTTATTGGCATTACTTTAAAGCTTTATGACGATGCAAAGCAGGTCGCAGAGTCAAAGCAATGTTGTTCTGGTCAAGATATTATGGATGCAAAAAGAGTTGCTCAAAAATTAGATATAGAACATAAAATTTTATATTATCAAAATAAGTTTAAGCAAGGAGTTATAGATAATTTTGTTGATAGTTACTTAAAAGGTGAAACTCCAATACCTTGTGTTCAATGTAATCAAACAGTAAAATTTAAGGATTTATTTGAAGTTTCTAAAGATTTAAATGCTGATGCTTTAATCACTGGGCATTATGTGAAAAGTGTTACTTCAAATAATAATACAAATATGTACAGAGCTATCGACAAAAATAGAGATCAAAGTTATTTTCTTTTCAATACTACTAGAGAACAACTTGATTATTTAAGATTTCCATTAGGTGGTCTTCATAAAAATGAAACACGTGAAATTGCTAAAAAACTAGATCTTAATGTTGCAGATAAACCAGACAGCCAGGATATATGTTTTGTACCTGGTGGAGATTATGCATCAGTAATTCAAAAATTCAGACCAGACTCATTTAAAAAAGGAAACATAAAAGATCTCAAAGGTAATGTCATTGGTGTTCACGATGGTATTATAAATTTTACCATTGGTCAAAGAAAAGGAATAAAAGTTTCTGACAAAGAAGCTTTATACGTTATTAAAATTAATTCTGAAAAAAATGAAATAATTGTTGGACAAAAAGAATATTTAGGAAAGAAAGATATTTTATTAAAAAATGTTAATTTATTAGCAAATGAACAAGAATTTAAATCCAGTATTTTTGTAAAAGTTAGATCTACTGGTAAATTGCTTGAAGCAAAAGTTAATCTAACCGATCAAAATGGTGCGAATGTAAATCTAAAAGACCCTGAGGATGGGATATCACCAGGCCAGGCATGTGTTTTCTATAATAGAGATGCTCTAGGTTATAAAGTGTTAGGTGGCGGTTGGATAAAGGAATAAGCTACTTTTTCTTATTTTTTTTTCTAGCTCTTCTTTTTTTTGACCCCATTTTTCTTCGGCCTCTATGTTTCTTTGGGTAACTCATCAAATCCTTTTCATTAATTTATTGAATTTCTGGTATGGATATAGCATTGTCCTTTAATCATATCAATTTTTTTATGGGTAAATCTTTTAAGACATTTTTAAAACATACCGCAAAAGATTTTCACAACCAATCAGTAAATCCACCAGTAGTCAGAGCATCGACAATTATTTTTAAGTCGATGCAACATATAAGAAAGACACAAGTTAAAGCCCAAAAAAAACCTACTGGTGGTCACTTTGATTATGGGAGACAAGGAACATCTACGACTTATATATTACAAAGAATATTGACTAAGCTAGAGGAAAGCTATCATGTCTTCACAACTCCAACAGGTTTTGGATCAGTGTTCTTAGCTATATTTAGTGTTGTTAGGCCTGGAGATGAAATGTTAGTTGCAGACCCTGTTTACAGTCCTACAAGAATTCTTACAGAAAACTATTTAAAAGAATTTAATGTAAGGACTGTTTTTTATAATCCTCATGATTTGAAAACATTAGAGAACAATATAACGAAAAAAACAAAATTAATTTTTGTAGAAAATCCAGGAAGTAATACTTTTGATTTTCAAGATTTAGGCAAAATCATTTCAATCGCAAAAAAACATAAAATATTTACTGCGATCGATAATACCTGGGGAACTCCATATTACTTGAAACCAATGAAATTAGGTTTTGATATGTCAATAGTCTCTGCAACTAAATATTATTCTGGTCATTCTGATGTGATGGGAGGCAGTTTGGCAGTAAACAAAAAAGTTTTTAATAAAGTAAAAGTAGCAGAAAAAATCACAGGTTTAAGACTTGGTCCAGATGATGCTTATCTAATTACAAGAGGTTTGAGAACTCTTGATGTGAGATTAGATAGACATAGTGAGAATGCAAAAAAAATAGCAGCTTTTTTATCAAAAAATAAAAAAATTCATTTACTCTATCCATTTAAGAAAAATTCACAAAATTATAGAATGTGGAAAAAATATTATTCAGGTGCGTCTGGTTTGATGGGTTTAAAAATAAAATCAAGTAGTGCTAACTCGGTCAAAAAATTCGTAAATTCTCTTAAATTATTTGGTTATGGATACAGCTGGGGTGGATTTGAAAGTTTGGTATTACATCAAGAATTTAGAGAAACAGGAAAAAGAAAATATATGAATTTGTCAAAAGATGAACACTTAGTCCGATTACATATAGGACTAGAAGACCCTGAAGACTTAATTCAGGATATCAAACAAGCGTTAAGATATTTAAGATGATTTCTGAAAAATTTTTCCAATCTAAAACTGCAATTATAACTTTGATAGCTGCCTGTTTCGTTGTCTTAATTTCTTTGGGAGTAAGGCAAACTTTCGGACTATTTTTCATAGATTTTAACGAAAGTTTAAAAATCAGTAATACTGCGTTTGGTTTTGCCATAGGAATGCAAATGCTTATGTGGGGTATCACAGGTCCTATTTTTGGGGCAATTGCAGATAAATATGGCGGACATATAGCTATAATTACAGCATTCATTTTTTATACATTAGGTATTTATCTTTTATACACTGGGCCTAACACTGGAATATTTTTTCAAATTCATATGGGTTTATTAATTGGAATTGGACTTGGTGGTACAGCAATCAGTATTCCAATGTCAATTGTTGGAAAACATTTTCCATTATCAACAAGAACAATTGCTATGAGTTTTGTAACTGCAATAGGATCATTTGGTTATTTTCTTTCACCAATTTTTACAAATTATTCATTAAATGAGTTTGGATGGAATTATACATTATATCTCTTCAGTTTATTTTTATTATCAGGATTGGTTGCGGCATATTTTGTAAGATCTCCATCAGATTCAGAAAAAGTTGAAAAAACTTCTGACCAATCATTTAAAGAAGCTCTTTCAGAAGCGTTTAAAAATAAGAGTTATATTTTACTCGTATCAGGATTTTTTGTTTGTGGTTTTCATATAACTTTAGTTGGAACTCATGTTCCAAAGTATGTAGTTGATAGAGGATTAGAGGACTGGACAGCCGCAGCAATATTATCCTTAATCGGTGTTTTTAATATTTTCGGTTCATTATTAAGTGGTTATCTTTCAGCAAAGATTAGCAAAAAAATTATACTAAGTGCGATCTATTTTTTGAGAGGTATTTCAATTACACTATTTATATTCCTTCCTGCAAGCAACATTAATGCATTTTTATTTGGAGCAAGTTTTGGTTTCTTATGGCTTTCCACAGTTCCAGCTACAAGTGGAATAGTAGCTCATTTATTTGGTACTAAATATTTGGGACTTTTATACGGCATTGTATTTTTAAGTCATCAAATCGGATCTTTTTTTGGAGCTTATCTAGGTGGATTATTTCATGATACATATGGGTCATATGATTACGCGTGGTATTTAGCAATTGCTTTATCCATATTTGCCGCAATAATACATTTACCAATTAAGGAAGAACCAGTTTTAAGATTAAAAACAGAATAAATTGAGCAAATCAAATCAATTAACAAAACTAGACCAATCGGGGAAACCTTATATTATATACAAGTCTCAAACGGGATTTGATCTTTACACAAATTTTTCAAAAAAAATTGTTTTAAATGAGAAAAATATTCAAAGTTTTTTGAGGAAGAAAAATAAAAAAAAAATAAAAAATACTGATCTTTATATTGGTTTTTTTGGCTACGAACTTTTAAATAATCTAATTAATATAAAATTACCTAGACAAAAAGATTTAAATTTTCCAAAAGGTATTTTTTATAAACCAGAAAAAAAAATTAAATTAAGTAATAACCTTAATTATTTTGAAAGAGATTTTGAGTCTGGAAGTTTTAAAATAAATATAAATAAAAAAAGCTATACAAAAATATTCAATAAATTCAAAAAAAAAATTAAAAGAGGTGAAACCTATCAAATTAAAATTTGCACCAAATACAAAACTAAATCTAAAATAGATCCATTAGATTTTTTTTCAAGGTTGTCTAAGACAAATTTAGCTCCAGAAGCTTTCATGATTAAAGACAACAACTACTCAATAGTTAGTTGCTCACCCGAAAATCTAATTACAAAAAAAGGCTCAGAAATATCTACAAAACCAATTGCCGGAACAGTAAAAAAAACTAAAAATCTTAATAAGTCAAAAGCACTAAATTATTTTAGAAAAAACCTCAAAGAAACCAAAGAACATAACATGATTGTAGATATGGAAAGAAATGATCTGTCAAGAATTTGTGAGATTGGCACTGTAAGACTATCAAAGCAAAAAATCGTTGAGGAATATAAAGATTTATATCATTACGTAAGTCTAATTAAAGGAAAATTAAGAAAAAATATCAATAACGTGAATATAATTAAAGCGATGATGCCGGGCGGTTCAGTTATTGGATGTCCTAAGATAAACACCCTTAATCTTTTAAATAATCAAGAAAAAGAAAATAGAAATATTTATACAGGTAGCTTTGGTTATATAAAATTTAATGGTGATATGAGATTTAATATTATTATTAGATCAATTTTAAATTTTAAAAATATGTCAGAGATATCTGTCGCGTCAGGTGTCGTGGTTGATAGTAATGCCAACCATGAATTTTATGAAAATTTTTTAAAAGCCAAAGCGCTAATTGATTTGTTTAAATGATATATGTGATAGATCATAACGACTCATTTACTCACAATGTGGTTCACCAATTTGCTTTATTTGATAAAGTTGAATGTGATAACTATAATGAGATTAGTGAAAAAAAAATCCAACAAGCTTCAACAATAGTTTTTTCACCAGGACCAGGTAGTCCAAAAGATTATCCAGTAACTTCTAAAATTTATAAAAGATTTAAGGGAAAGAAAAAGATGATTGGCATTTGTCTAGGGTTTCAACACATTCTTTTTTGTGAAGGTGGAAAGATTATTGAACAGAAAAAGATATATCATGGTTTTCAATCAAATATCAAAGTAGTTAGTGATAAATCTTTATTTAAAAGAGGAAAATTATTTAAAGTTGGAAGGTATCATTCTTTAAAGTTACAAGAACCTTTCAAATCTAATAATTTTGAGATAACTATGAGATGTTTAAACTCAAAGGTCGCTATGGCATTTGAAAATCAAAAGGAAAAAATATATGGATTTCAATTTCATCCAGAATCTTTTTTAACTATCAATGGCAACATACTTATTAAAAAAATCTTATCAGCTTAAAAATTTAAAAGAAATAGAATTTAATGACCTTTGGGGAGATCATGGAATTTTTACAACGATGTGGATTTTTGGTAAACCAGGAAAAATTTTATTTTTTAAAAATCATTTAGATAATTTGATAAAATCTTTAAAAGAATATAAGATTACCAAGAAATCTTTACGAGCCGATATATTAGTTATTATTAAAAAAAATTTATCCAAAAAGAAAAGATATAATCATCTATTAAGAATTGCCCTAAATAAAAAAATAATTTCAATATCTTTGCGAAAAAGAACTAAACCAAAATTAAATTTTAATTTGAAATTAGTAAAATTAAAACGAGAAAAACCTGAACATAAAAACCTTAAATATAAAAAAATATTATCATATTTATCTAAGATGGATAATTCCCAATCAGACATTGGATTGGTATTTAATAAAAGATTATTGGAAACTGGAACCTCAAATTTATTATTTGTGAAAGATCAAAAATTTTTTACTCCTAAAAAAGGATATTACGAGGGTAATACTTATAAATTTTTGAAAACAAAAATAAAAAAGATAATCAAAAAAGATATTTTACTTAAAGAGATAAATGATTATGATGAAATATTGTTATTAGGTTCTGGTAAAGGTGTTACATCAGTTAAAACAATAAATGAGATTAAATGGAAAAGAAAAAATTTAGATAAATTTAGGTTTCTTTCAAAACATTATAATGCAGCTGTAAATAGATGTAATTCATATAGATTTTAATAGAATGAAAGATCCAAACGAACCTTGTTTATTTTGTAATGCTAAAAAAACAGGATACGCTCATGATAATAATCTTGCATATGCTAGTTATGACTCTTACCCAGTTTCAGAGTACCATTGTCTTATTATTCCTAAAAGACACACGATAGACTTTTTTGATCTATCTAATGACGAATTGCTAGCCTGCAATGACCTTATTAAAATAATTAAGAATGAAATATTAAGAAAAGATAAGTCAGTTAAAGGATTTAATTTAGGGACAAATATTGGAAAAGTATCTGGACAATCTATTTTCCATTGTCATTTTCACTTGATTCCTCGTAGAGAAGGAGATGTTGATAATCCTCAGGGTGGAGTAAGATCAGTTATTCCAAACAAACAACATTATAAAAGAAATAATTAATCATGTATAAAAAGACAAATTGACCTTACTTTGAGATTGAACTATTGATTCACTAAATATAAAAATTTAATATAATTCAAAAATTTAACAAAGGTGGAAATGTTAAGTAATAATCCTTTTTCAATTTTATCAGAAACGATCTCACCGTTGGCAATGCAATCTTTTATTGTGGCTATGATTTTGTTGATTGTAATCGGTACAGTTATTCAGATGATACATCATAAAAATCTGACTTATTTTTTTAATAATGCAAAAAAAGCAAAACTTTCAGCAACTAAAAAATTAGGTGTAGGAGAAAGAGTCTCTGTCATTGCTAAAACAACAGTAGTGGATATTGGAACAACTTCAGAACTTGGTTTTGGAAAGAGGAGACTTGCTCATGTTCTAGGAATGTATGGTACAATTTTGTTTTGGGTATCATCGGCTATTTTAGTTTTTTGTTATACAGGTGCTGATAAACCTAGTTCTCAAACTTGGTCAATGCTTTGGCATGTTGGAGCAATACTCACATGCTTAGGAGGATATTGGTTTTGGTTTTTTTTAAGAGTTGACGTTTCGGCTGAAGCTCATCCTTGGTATAGAATTATTAAAGCTGATTTGTTTGTCTTAGCTTTACTTGCGTGTTCAACTTTTGGGTTGGCTTGGTCTTTCACTCAATTCAATGGGCAAATTGGTCTGTCTTATTTATTCTTAGTTTTATTCATTGCAGCTAATTTAATTCTATTTGGTGGTGTATATTGGTCAAAATTCGCACACATGTTTTATAAACCTGGAGCTGCTATTCAAAAAAATTTAGCTGAAGCTGATGGATCAAGAGATAATTTACCTCCACCGGCTGATGCACCTGAACAATTTGGCTTGGGCATAAAAAGAGAAGAGCCAAAACACTATTAATATGTTACATAGAAAGGATAATTAAAATTATGTCAACTTTTGTATACATGACGAGATGTGATGGCTGTGGTCATTGCGTAGATATTTGCCCTTCAGACATCATGCACATTGATGAAAATATTAGACGTGCAAAAAATATTGAACCAAACTTTTGTTGGGAATGTTACTCGTGTGTCAAAGCATGTCCTAATCACGCTATAGATGTAAGAGGGTATGCTGATTTTGCTCCAATGGGTCACAGTGTTAGAGTTAGAAGAGAAGAAGAAAAAGGAACTATCTCTTGGAAAATCAAATTTAGAAACGGAACAGAGAAAAACTTCGTCTCACCTATAACAACTAAACCTTGGGGGAAATTTATTCCTAAGCTCGCAGAAGGCGACACACCCAATCAAGGAGAAATTAATTCACAGAGGTTATATAGTGAGCCAGAGGGATTAAATACTAATCAAGAATTACCATCGGTACCAAAAGAGTCCTTTAAAAAAGGAGTTTATTATTAATGACCAAACATAAGACCCATTATGAAGAGTGTGATGTATTGGTTGTTGGTGGTGGAATGGCTGGAACAGGAGCTACTTTCGAAGCTCGTCATTGGGGCAGAGATTTAAAGATTGTTTGTGTTGAAAAAGCTAACATCGATAGAAGTGGAGCTGTAGCTCAAGGATTATATGCCATCAATTGTTACATGGGTATGCAGTGGGATGAAAATCAGCCTGAAGACCATGTAAGATATGCACGAAATGATTTAATGGGAATGGTCAGAGAAGACTTAGGATATGACATGGCTCGACATGTAGACTCAACTGTTCACATGTTTGATGAGTGGGGTCTTCCAATGATGAAAAATGAAAAAACAGGAAGATACTTAAGAGAAGGAAAGTGGCAGATCATGATTCATGGTGAGAGTTATAAACCAATTGTAGCTGAAGCAGCAAAAAAATCTGCCGATAAAATTTATAATAGAATAATGGTTACACATTTATTAATGGATGAAGCTCAAGAGAATAGAATTGGTGGAGCAGTTGGCTTTAATATGAGAACTGGAGACTTCCATGTGTTTAGAGCAAAAGCAGTTATCGTCTCTGCAGGTGGAGCATCACATATATTTAAACCAAGAGCCGTAGGTGAGGGTATGGGCAGAACTTGGTACGCACCGTGGAGTAATGGATCAGCATATGCTTTACCCATAGCAGCTGGTGCAAAGATGACACAAATGGAAAACAGAATTGTTTTATGTAGATTTAAAGATGGTTATGGACCTGTTGGTGCATACTTTTTACATTTAAAAACATATACACAAAACGCTAATGGTGAAAACTATGAAAAGAAATGGTATGACCAAACAAAAGAGTTAGTAGGTGAATATATTGATCATCATCCAACGCCAACATGTTTGAGAAATCATGCGTTTATTCAAGAAGTAGCTGCGGGAGGTGGACCAATCCACATGGTGACTAAAGAGGCTTTTCAAGATCCTCATTTAGAGACCGTAGGTTGGGAAAATTTTTTAGGTATGACAGTTGGGCAAGCTGTTGTTTGGGCTTCGCAAAATATTGATCCAAAATATACTAATCCTGAATTAACAACATCTGAGCCTTATGTAATGGGATCACATGCAACATGTTCTGGAGCTTGGGTGAGTGGACCAGAAGATTTATCTCCACCTGAATATTTTTGGGGTTATAATCGAATGTTAACTATTGATGGCTTATTTGGAGCTGGTGACACTGTTGGTGGAAGCGCTCATAAATTTTCATCAGGCTCATTTACTGAAGGAAGACTAGCAGCCAAAGCAGCAGTGAAATACATACAGGACAAAAAAGCAGACGGAATTAAAGTTTCGGACAAACAATGTGATGACTTCAAAAAAGCTGTTTATAAACCTCTAGACACTTATACTGTCGCTCAAAATGAAATAACTGGGGGAACAGTTTCACCGAGCTATATTTCACCTATTCAAGGTCTACAAAGACTTCAAAAAATTATGGACGAATATGTGGGAGGAATTACCTCTAACTATATGACAAATGGAAACTTATTAAAAAAAGCTCTACAATTGTTAGACTGGCTTCAAGAGGATTTAGAAAAAGTAGGAGCTGAAGATTATCATCAATTAATGAGAGCTTGGGAATTAAAGCATAGGGCGCTGACTTCTCAGTGTGTGACTGAACATACATTATTTAGAGAAGAAACTCGTTGGCCAGGATATTATTATAGAGGTGATCATATGAAGTTAGATGATGAAAACTGGCATTGTTTGACGGTATCTAGAAGGGATCCTAAAACTGGTAAATTTAGTCTTGAGAAGGTACCCGTTTATCATATTGTTGATGAAAAAGAGAAGAAAAAAGCTTCTTAATCTAATATTATAAAGAGTAATCAATGGATCTATTATCTAAATCAGATGAGGAGATATTTGAAATTGGTAAACCTTTCTGGGAAAACTTAGTTAGATCCTCTAATTTGAAAGATTATGGTGGTTTTACCAGAGATTTTTCCACTCAAATGCTTTTCGGAGCTAATGAGGTCGAATTAGGTAAACAGTGGGCTAATAACAAATTAATTGTAAACTTAAATGAAACATATGAGCCATTTGGCACTTTAAGACGAGGTGATCATATAACAGTGTTAATAAAGCAGACCAACAAAGAAATCCAAGGTGAATTTTTAGGTAGACTCGTTCTCGGAGTAGAGGATGGCGAAGTCAAAGTTTTTGGTGCAACTATCTACTAAAAAATGAATTAATTTTTCAATAATAGTTTGACAATTTATTTACCGGGTGTAAGAGAAATATAAATGCACCTTCCAAATATAAAAATACCTCAAATACTTTCTGAAAAAAAAACTACATTAATTAAAACTGGAATTTTTTCAGCGATTGCAATTTGTTGGTGTGTGATCTTATTTGGAACTTTTATAACTTTTAGTTAAGTTATATTTAAAGTTTTTTTAGATGGATGTTTTTTTACCTATAGCCCAAGTATTTATTAACCCTGTCGAAATACTTTTAATAAGTGCTATAGTAGGAGTTCTCTCTGGTTTATTTGGTGTAGGAGGTGGTTTTTTAATGACACCTTTTTTAATCTTCATGGGTGTTCCCCCAGCTTATGCAGTTGCTAATGAGGCCAACAATATCTTGGCAACTTCTGTCTCTGGATCCACCACTTATTGGTTAAAAAATACTTTAGATTACAAAATGGGATTAATGATTGTAATTGGTGGAACTATAGGCACTGTAATGGGTATTTTTACTTTCACTTATTTTAAAGACATCGGTAAAATAGATACAGTAATTTCTTTAGCCTATATGTACATTCTTGCAATAATTGGGACTTTGATGTTAGTGGAAAGTTTGGGTGAAATTGATAAAGCCAAAAAGAACATTGTCGAGAAAAAAAAATTACATGTTCATTATTGGATACATGGACTTCCTTTTAGAATGAGGTTTCCAAAATCAAAACTATATGAAAGTATATTCACACCCATCATAATTGGATTAGTTGTCGGGTTTATAGCAGCTATAATGGGGATCGGTGGTGCATTTATCTTAGTGCCTGCAATGATTTATATTATTAAGATGCCAACAAAATTAGTTCCTGGAACTTCCTTATTTGTAACAATTTTTGTTAGTGTTATAGTTACATTTCTTCATTCAATTAATTATGGTTCAATAGATCTAATGTTAGTATTAATGTTAGTTGTAGGCTCAATAGTCGGAGTACAAGTAGGCCAAAAACTTGGTGAGCAAATTGATAGTTCTGGATTAAAAGCATTATTAGCAATTTTACTATTAATTGTAGGAATAGTAATTGCTTATGATACTTTTTTTGCAGAAGAAATACTGAATGGCACAACACCTATAAGCTCAAAAGACTTAAATTTCTTCTCAAAATTTATTAAAGAGTTTTCAGAGGATATGCCATTCTTTTATGGATTATTTTCTATTTTATTTGCTGTTATTTTAGGAATTGCAGCTGCATTTATTAGAAGATCAATTTCAAAGTTTAGAGAAAAATATTTTAAAAAACCAGTTAAACAATCTAAATAAAAAATTTTATATAAGTTTCTATAGTTATAATACTCACAACTCCTACAGTTAACATTGCTGTAAATCCAACAACAAAAGGTTTATAACCCATATTTCTAATATCTTTTAAGTTTGTTGATAAGCCTATAGCAGCCATAGCCATAGTTAGGAAAATTTTAGAACTTGCTTTAATAAAATCTATAATTTCAATCCAATTATTATTGTTTGAGAAAACTTCATCACCAACATTTCTTAAAATTATCATCCCAACAAAACCTAAAATAAAATAAGGAAATATACTTAAAATTGAGTAGCCCTTTTTTTTTACCTGACCCCTATTATAAAGAAAGGCAAATAGAGGAATCATCACTATCAAAAAAGTATTTCTTAAAAGCTTTGTGACAGTTGCAATATTTAATGTTTCGGGACTAGTATACTGTTGATCATATATTAATCCTGCTGCAGCAACTTGTGATGTTTCGTGTATAGCAGTCCCTAAAAAAAGACCTGCAAATAATGAATTTCCTTCAAAATAGAAATTTGAGAAGTAAGGATAAAACAACATGGACAATATTCCGAATAAAGTAATATTTGCGATTGCATAAGAAATTTCATTTTTATTTGCTTTTATTACAGGCGCGGTTGCCATGATAGCAGTGGTACCGCAAACGCTACTTCCAATTGATATTAAATAAGCCATCCGAGTTGGTATTTGAAGTTTTCTGATTAAAATCTTTATTACGATTAAGACGCTAATTATACAAATCAATATCAATGGAATTGCAATTTTTCCAAACTCTAAAAACTCAAAAGGCTTTAATTGTATACCTAAACAGATTATGCCAAGTTTTAAGATATAATCTCTACTAAAATCTAATCCTTTTTGAAAACTTTCTCTAATTTTAAAAAAATTTCCAAAGAAAATACCAAGCAGGATTGCTATCATCGCAGTGGAGATTGGACTTTTGCTATATCCTAAAAGCTCAATACCGATAATGTTATTAAAACCTTGGGATAGAGAATAAAGAACGAATGCAAGAACTATGCCTGGTATGAACACCAAGTAATTTTTAAAAATCATTATTAAATTTAGTGATTATGCGCTTCTATAAAGTTTAGTCATAACGAATTCTTTATGACCTAAAGCTTCTGCGCAGGTTAATCTTCCATTAGCCACTCTTAGTGTTGTCTCAATAAGCTTATCTCCCGCTTCAGACAAGTTCATTTCTCTTGAGAGAATCTTTGATACATCGCAATCAACATGCTCACTCATGCTTTTAGCTGTTAATGGGTTAGCAGTTAATTTAACAACAGGTTCAATTGGGTTTCCAACTATGTTCCCTTGGCCTGTTGGAAATAAATGAATGTTAAATCCCCCTGCAGCTTGAAGTGTAATACATTCTGCTGCCGCCGATGATGTATCCATGAAGTAAAGTCCTGGACCTTTTGCCGGTTCTTCGGCAGGCTCAAGTACATCTATAAATTTTAAGTTTCCTATTTTTTGAAAATTCCCAAATGCTTTTTCTTCAATCGTGGTTAAACCACCTGCAATATTTCCAGCGGTTGGTTGACTTTCTGAAAGATCATTAGTCGCTTCTTTCAATATAAAATCATTATAATCATTCCAGGTTTTCATAAATTTTTTAGAAGCTTCTTTAGTTGCTCCTCTTGCGGCACAGACATTTTCTGCCCCAGTAAGTTCAGATGTTTCACCAAAACATAAATGGACACCTAATGGTTCTAATTTTTCCATTAAATTTCCAACAGTTGGATTTGATGCTAATCCTGATGTTGTATCTGATTCTCCACATTTTACTGAAATCCATAAATCACTCATTGGACATTCTTCTCTTTGTTTCTCAGATGCCCATTGTGAAAATTCTTGCGCTTTTTTGGAAGCTTTCATGACAGTTCCAATATCCCCAGTACGCTCTATGTGAAAACCTTCAACTGGTTTTCCTGTTTTAGCGATCCCATCAACAATTTTTTTAGTCCATTTAGGCTCAATACCAATCACAATAACTGCAGCTACATTCGGGTTACTGCCAGTTCCAATCATTGTTCTAAAGTGTAAATCTAAGTCTGCTCCAAATTGTAATCTTCCGTAAGAATGTGGTAGTGCAATCGTTCCCTTTATATTGTTAGCGACTGCTTCTGCACATGCATTAGAAATGTCATCAACAGGCAATATAATCACATGATTTCTAGTTCCTGCTCTGCCATTTTCTCTTTTATAACCTAAAAAACTTTTTGGAATTTCCATCATTTACCACTTTTTAGTTTTTACATTATGAACGTGAACATGTTCACCTTTTTTAATTGCCTTAACAACTTTTCCAATATCATGACCATATTTTAAAATAGTATCACCCTCTTTTAAATCGACCATCGCAATTTTATGACCTAGAGGTATTTCATCTATTGATTGAATAGACGCCGAGCTATCATTTTCCATAATCCAGCATTTACAGTCTTGTTTTGGGGTTATTTTCTCTATCACTACTACACCTACGTTATCTTTTTTGTCGTGAATTATGATATCTGTAGCCATATATAGTGTCGAAATGTTTATTTGAATTTCCAAAAATCTTATATATTAATCGCGTCTATTAAGAAATAGTTTTATAAAAAAAGTATTACATATATTGGTTTAGAAAGGCTCTATTAATGACAAAAATGACAACAGAAGAAGCTTTTGTAAAAGTTTTACAAATGCACGGTATTGAACATGCTTTTGGTATAATTGGTTCAGCATTCATGCCAATCTCAGATATTTTTCCTGATGCAGGAATTACCTTTTGGGATGTTGCTCATGAAACAAACGGTGGACTAATAGCTGATGGTTACACAAGATCTACTGGAAAAATGTCAATGGTTATCGCACAAAACGGACCAGGTATTACTGGATTAGTAACCCCGATTAAAACAGCTTATTGGAATCACACACCATTATTGTTGGTAACACCTCAGGCTGCAAACAAAACGATGGGTCAAGGGGGTTTTCAAGAAGTAGAACAAATGAATTTGTTCAAAGATATGGTTTGTTATCAAGAGGAAGTTAGAGATCCATCTAGAATGGCAGAAGTTTTAAATAGAGTAATAGAAAAGGCAATCAGAGGTTCAGCACCTGCACAAATTAATGTTCCAAGAGATTATTGGACTCAAGTGATTGATATTGAACTACCTCCAATAGTTAGACTGGAAAGACAAGGTGGTGGGGCAGAGGCAATCGATAAAGCTGCAAAACTTTTATCAAATGCAAAATTTCCTGTAATTTTATCTGGTGCAGGAGTTGTTATTGGTGATGCAATAAGCGAAACAAAAAAACTTGCAGAAAAATTAGATTCACCTGTTTGTTCAGGTTATCAACATAATGATAGTTTTCCAGGGAGGCATCCTTTAGCCGTAGGTCCTTTAGGATATAATGGATCAAAAGCAGCAATGGAATTAATTTCAAAAGCTGATGTAGTTCTAGCACTAGGTACAAGATTAAATCCTTTTTCAACACTACCTGGATATGGTATTGATTACTGGCCAAAAAATGCAAGCATCATTCAAGTGGATATTAATCCTGACAGAATTGGTTTAACAAAAAAAGTAACAGTTGGGATAAGTGGTGATGCAAAATTAGTTGCTCAACAGATAATTGATAAATTATCTTCAAATGCTGGAGATACCGATAGACAAAAAAGAAAAGACTTAATTCATCAAACAAAATCTGCATGGTTACAAAAATTAGCTAGTTTGGATCATGAGGACGACGACGAAGGAACTGTTTGGAATAAAGAGGCAAGAGAAAGAGATAAAGATAGAATGTCACCAAGACAAGCTTGGCGAGCGATTCAAGCTGGTATGCCTGAAGATGTTATTATTTCAAGTGACATAGGCAATAATTGCGCAATTGGAAACGCATACCCAACTTTTGAAAAACCAAGAAAATATTTAGCTCCAGGTTTATTTGGACCTTGCGGTTATGGTTTCCCATCAATTTTGGGTGCAAAGATTGGATGCCCAGATACACCTGTAATTGGTTTTGCAGGAGATGGAGCGTTTGGAATAAGCATGAATGAAATGAGTTCTTGTGCAAGAGAAGAGTGGCCGGCAATTACAATGGTTATCTTTAGAAATTATCAATGGGGTGCAGAAAAAAGAAATACTACTTTATGGTTTGATAATAATTTTGTAGGAACAGAACTAGATCCAGAATTAAGTTTTGCAAAAGTTGCAGATGCTTGCGGATTAAAAGGCGTTACAGTGAAGACTATGGAAGAGACTACTGCAGCTATAAAAAAATCATGTGAAGATCAAAAGAAAGGTATTACAACATTTATTGAGGTGATATTAAATCAAGAACTAGGTGAACCTTTTAGAAGAGATGCTATGAAAAAACCTGTTAGAGTAGCTGGTATTAAAAAAGAAGATATGAAAAAACAACCTTCTTTAAATTCTTAATGCAAATTTAAATCAGGCCAGTCTTTATTGTTATATTTATCCAACTCTTTCTGAGTGATCGGTCTAAATAATATCCAACCAATCACAATTACTAGAGCTAATAGGATTAATGTTTGCATAATTTAATTTATTACAGACATGGGATCAAGTCTAGTCTGAAACCAATTAACTCTAAAATCTAAATGTGGACCTGTAGATCTTCCAGTTGATCCTACCGTTCCAATGATATCTCCTTGATTTATTTTATCACCTACTGAAACCATTACACTTTCAAGATGAGAATATATTGTTGATATACCATGTCCATGATCCATAATTATAGTCCCGCCAGTATAATATAAATCATCCTCTGCCATTGTTACTGTCCCAGTGCCTGATGATTTAATCATAGTTCCTTTTTTAGCTGCAATATCAATTCCATAGTGTGGCCATTTAGGTTTACCGTTTAAAATTCTTTGACTTCCATAAACTCCACTTATAATTCCGTTAACTGGCATAATGAATTGATTTTTAAAAAAAGGTAGGTCAGAATTAATTGCTCTTGCTTTTCCTATTTTATTATTTTCCTCTTTAATTCTTTTATAAACTGACTCTGGTGGAGTGACTTTACTTTCTTCTAATCCATCTATTCTTTGGATATTATATTTTCTTTTTAAAACTTTCTTTACTATTTTCTCTTTTTTGCCATCTTGAATTTTAGTTATGGTTAGGTCAAATTTTCTATCTCTATCAATTCCAAAAGCAAAAAAACCATCCTTAGATACTTTAACTTCTTTTTTATCAATTATGATTTTTGCTGAAGGGTTTGTAATACCAACAATAAAATGACCCTGTAAAAATTTTCCTTTAAATTCAATAGCGTTTGAGTGAGTAGGAATGAGAAAGATTATGAAAAAAAATAATCTAAATATTATTTTGCTGTCCATCCACCATCAACCAATAATGAAGTTCCTGTAATCATCGAAGCTGCATCAGAAGCTAAAAATACTACAGCTGAAGCTACTTCAGATAGTTCTGCAAATCTTCCTAAGGGAATATTATTCAGCATATCTCTTTTAAATTTTTTATCTTTTAAAAACTTTTTAGTCATGGGAGTTACAACAAAGGTTGGGCAAACAGTATTAACTCTAATGTTATATTTTGCTAAATCTATTGACATTCCTTTGGTTAAACCCTCTAAACCAAATTTATTCATGTTATAGACACTTCTTATAGGTCCACCTACATGCCCCATTTGCGATGACATGTTTACAATAGATCCTCCTAATTTTTTTCTATTTTTTGACTTTATCATTTTTAACGCACAAAGATGGGCCAAGTTAAAACTCGCTATTGTATTAATCTTAACCATATATTCCATATCTTCCTTTTTAACTTTGGTAAAATGGGCAGGTCTGTTGTTTCCTGCGTTATTAATTAAGATATCTATCCTTGGCTGTTTATTAATAATTTTTTTAACTTCATCGTAATTTGTAATATCACAAACATAAGATTTACATTTTGATTTAAATTTTTTTATTTTCTTAGAAACTTCATTTAAATCTTTATAAGTTCTACTTATAATGATTAAATTTGCTCCAGCTTCAGCCAAAGCAATTGCACAAGCTCTTCCAATTCCTTTGCCTGCACCAGTTACGACTGCAGTTTTGTTTTTAAAATTATAATTTTTTAAGAACATTATAAAAATAATATTTTAATATCAGTGTAAATCAACTCAATAGCAACAATAAGTATCGCTATTAAGCCAGCCCAAGCTATCCATTTATACTTTTTTATCCAATTAGATATTAATGTTGCAGCTGTTGCCATTAACACAATTGATAAAACTAGTCCAAAAACTAATAGATAGTAATGATCTCCAGCTGCTCCAGCAACACCCAAAACATTATCTAAACTCATGGTAAAATCAGCTAACAAAATTGTCCAAATTGCTTTTAAGAAACTTGAATTATCTACTTTAATGTCACTATCGTGATTTGAACCTTTCACCACATCGACGTAAAGTTTAGAAACAATATAAAGTAAAAGTAACCCGCCAATTAATCTTAAACCTGTTATCTGCAACAAATAAGCTGTCAATAATGTTAAGATTATTCTTAGAATAACTGCGCCACCAATACCCCAAAAAATAATTTTTTTTCTTTGCTCTAAAGGAAATTTTGAGGCAACCATTCCGATAATAATTGCATTATCTCCTGCAAGCACTAGATCAATTAAGATTATTTGTGTTAAGATAGTAATTTGTTCTGGTGTAACAAAATCAGCGAACATTAACTTCTAAGTATCATATCAGCACCTTTTTCTGCAATCATTATTGTCGGTGCATTTGTATTTCCAGAAGTTATATTGGGCATTATAGATGCATCAATAACTCTTAAATTATTTAAACCTTTAACTTTAAGGGTTTCATCAACCACTGCCATATCATCTTGTCCCATTTTACATGTACCAACAGGATGAAAAATTGTTTGAGCATAATCTGCACCAGCTCTTACCAGCTCTTCATCATCACTAATATTTATTCCAGGTCTATATTCTTCAGGGTTATATTTTTTAAAAGTTTCAGACTCCATTACAATTTTCCTTGTAAGTTTTAATCCCTTTGCAGCAATCATTCGATCATGTTCTGTTGAAAGATAATTAAGTTTTACTTTTGCATAAATTCTAGAATCTTTATTGGTAATATTTACATGACCTCTGCTAGTCGGTCTAATATTTGATACAGTTGGAGTAAACGCATGGAAATCATGATTCTTTGTTGCACCTAAAGTATCCATACTCATTGGCTGAACATGCCATTGAAGATCTGGTAACTCTAAAGAGGGATCACTTTTAGCAAACATACACATTTGACTAGCACCCATTGTCATAGGTCCACTTCTATTAAAAACATATTCTAGTCCAATCATTAATTTACCGAACAAACTATTAATTTTTTTATTTAACGACTTGAGCCCGTGAATTTTATAAATCGGTCTAAACATTAGGTGATCCTGTAGATTTTCTCCTACTCCTTTAAGATCATGAACCATGTCTATACCTAAATTTTTAAGCTTATCAGAGTTACCTATTCCGGAAGTTTGTAAAATTTGTGGAGAGCCAATGGATCCAGATGATAGGATAACCTCTTTATTTACCATAACTTTTTTAAGTTCGTTCTCTTGCCAATATTCAACACTTTTTGTTGTTTTATTTTTAAAGTTAATTTTTTTTACATGAGCTTTGGTAACGATTTTTAAATTTGTTCTGTGTTTTATAGGATTTAAATATCCAACTGCAGTGCTGCATCTAAAACCATCTTTTTCAGTAACTTGGAAATACCCACAACCATGATTATTACCAGTATTAAAGTCTTTGGTTTTAGGTATACCAAATTCTTCTGCAGCATTTTGAAACTCATTTAGTAATGGTAATTGTATTCTTTGATCAGACACAGATAAAGGGCCACCAACTCCATGAAAATTGTCCTTTCCACGCTCTTGATTTTCTGCTTTGATAAAATATGGAAGAACATCATCCCAACCCCAACCAGTATTACCTAATTGACGCCAAATATCATAGTCTCTACTTTGGCCCCTAATATATAACAAACCATTAATTGCCGAACTTCCACCTAAAGTTTTACCTCTTG
>CACEXM010000004.1 GCA_902563555.1 uncultured Pelagibacteraceae bacterium
CTTTAACATACATATATGTTTCAGCATCAGGTGTTTCACTAGACATATCTTTGATGAATTTTGCTAAAATCTTATAATTTTTTGTCATCTTCGTTTTCTATATCTTCATATTCACCATCAATAAAGTTTCTATTCGTCTTTTCCTTAACCTTGAATTTTGATGAAAAACTTTTAAAAATTAGTTTTCTTGTGAAGGGTATTATTAAAGTAAACCCAATTATATCTGTCGCAAAACCTGGTATAATTAATAATAAAGCAGCAAATGCTATAGCAGCCCCAGATATTATTTCATATGCAGGCAATTCGTTTTTGACTAATTGGGTAAATCCAGATTTTAGGGTATTTAAACCTTCGTATCTTGCATAAATAATACCCAGGATTGCTGTGATAAATATTAAAAAAATTGTATTAAATGCTCCAATTTGGGCACCAATTTTTATAAATAAGAAAATTTCAATAACGGGTATTAAAATTATAGCTACTAGAACTGTGTTCATTTGTCTTTAATTTAATTGTTAGTTGAAATTATTCAACATAGTAATTACTATTAACTAATGAATTATAGTTTTGAATATATAGATATTATTCTCCTAGCCATGATAGCTGGTTTTATATTTCTTAGGTTGAGGGGAATACTAGGGAAGAGAACTGGTTTTGAAGGAAAAATAAACCCTCAATTTGAGAATATTTTAAAAAAAACTCAAGCAGATAATAACATCAAAAAAAATGAAAATTTTGATGAAAATGCTCAAAAGGAATTTTTAAAAGGTGCAAAAATTGCTTATGAAACTATAATTACTGATTTTAGTGATCAAGATAATAAAATTACTAATAGCAAACCTTTGCTTAGTGAAAAAATATATTCTCAATTTAAATCTGCTTTAAATGAAAGAAATAAAAGAGGGCACTTCGCTGAAATAACATTTATCGGAATTAATTCTGCAAGCATAAAGGAGCATATAAAAATGGGCACTATCCTGAAGGTAACTGTAGACTTTGTAGGCGAAGTTATAACGTGTATTAGAGACAAAGAAAAAAAAATAGTATCAGGTCATCCTGAAAAAATTAAAAAGATTTATGACACCTGGGTTTTCTCCAGAGACACAAAGTCGAACAATCCAAATTGGCAATTGGTCGATACTCTTACTTAATTGACTGAAAAGATTTCAAATAAAGACAAAAAAGATTGGGAAAATTTTTTGTCTGAGAATAATCCTTTGCCAAATAAGGATTTAGACAAGGCAGAAAAAAAAAGAATTAAATCAAAGCATTATGATTTTCACGGTTTTTCTTTATCAGAGGCAAATGAAACAATAAATAAGTGTATTAAAGATGCTTATGAAAATGGAGTGAGAAAATTAGTTATTGTTACAGGTAAAGGAATTCATTCAGATAATGAAAAAAATCCATATTCATCAAAAGATCTTGGTATTCTGAAATACTCTATGCCAGAGTATATAAAAAGTAATTTAGATTTGATGAAATTTATAAATGAAATAAAAGATGCAGACATCGAAGATGGAGGAAGTGGTGCGTTCTATATTTTTTTAAAAAAAAAAAAATAATTTATAACAATGATAATTTGGTTGGCCTCATATCCTAAAAGTGGAAATACCTGGGTAAGACTCTTTTTAAACTCATTAATTTTTACTAAAGATTCGAACGTGAATATTAACGATATTAAAATAGAGCAATTTCCAAGCAGAAAATATTTTAAGGGTATCGCTAATGATATTGATGATATGAGAGAATTTATGCAGTATTGTAATGTTGCTCAATCAA
The DNA here is from genome assembly GCA_902563555.1 of uncultured Pelagibacteraceae bacterium. Classification (GTDB taxonomy): domain Bacteria; phylum Pseudomonadota; class Alphaproteobacteria; order Pelagibacterales; family Pelagibacteraceae; genus Pelagibacter. The sequence goes on from CACEXM010000004.1 coordinate 1,783, forward strand.
AATTAAATTTAGATAACAAAATTAAATTCTTCAAGACACACAATGCTTTTTGGAGAACAGGAAAATATTCTTTCACTGATGATAAAAATACTATGGGTATCATACATATTGTAAGAGATCCCAGAAATGTGATTACCTCAATTAAAAACCACTATAATTATGAAAATTATGAAAAGGCCCTTAAGTTTATGGAAGATGAAAAAAATATTATTGGCATAAAAGGATCCACAAAAGAAATGGACCTCCCAACATTAATATCATCTTGGAAGACTCATTATAATTCCTGGAAAAATCTCACTACTCTAAAAAGTAGGTATATTTTGATAAAATATGAAGATTTATTAAAAGATCCTATAAATGAATTTAACAAAATTTGTTTTTTTATAAATAAAATTTCAAAAATTAAATTTAGTGAAAAAAATATATTAACGGCAGTTGAAAATACAAATTTTGAAAAATTGAAGAAACAAGAGCATTCAAAGGGTTTTAAAGAAGCTCCCAAAAATAATAATAAATTTTTTTATTTAGGACCAAGTAACGATTGGCAAAATTTATTAGATAAAGATATGAAAGATAGATTAGAAATTAATTTCAAACAAGAGATGCAAGATTTAAGTTATTTATAAATTTTATAAAATAAATTTTGATAGATCTGTATCTTTAACAAGATTATCGAGATTTTTGTTAATATAATCTTTATCTATTGTAATCTTCTCACCAGAGCGGTCAGTGGCTGTAAAGCTGATTTCATCTAAAATTTTTTCAATAATTGTATGCAGCCTTCTTGCGCCAATATTTTCAACAGTTGAGTTAACCTCCGAAGCAATATTTGCAATTGCATCTATTCCATCATCAGAGAATTCGAGATCAACATTCTCAGTTTTTAAAAGTGCAATATATTGTTTAATAAGACTATAATCTGGTTCTTTTAATATTCTTTTAAAATCCTCACTTGTTAATGCCTCTAATTCAACTCTTATAGGCAACCTACCTTGTAACTCTGGTAATAAATCTGATGGTTTGGCAAGTTGGAATGCACCAGAGGCTATAAATAAAATGTGATCTGTTTTGATTGGACCATATTTTGTATTTACAGTGGTTCCTTCTATTAAAGGTAACAAGTCTCTCTGTACACCCTCTCTTGAAACATCACCACCAACTCTGTCCGTTCTACCAGAAATTTTATCTATCTCGTCTAAAAAAACTATGCCATTATTTTCTGTAGAAATTTTTGCAGCTTTTATAATTTTATCTTGTTCAATTAATTTATCAGACTCATCATTTATTAAAATTTCATGAGACTCTTTAACAGTCATTTTTTTCTTTTTTTCCTTAGTACCGATAGACTTTCCAAGCATCTCACCGATATTAATCATCCCTACATTAGCACCTGGCATTCCTGGAATTTCAAAGGAAGTAGAGTTAGTTCCTGTATCGCTAACCGCAATTTCAATTTCATTATCATCTAAATCACCATTTCTAAGTCTTTGTCTGAAACTTTCTCTTGTTGCAGCGCTGGCTTTTTTCCCAACTAATGCGTCCAAAACTTTTTCCTCAGCAAGCTTTTGTGCTTTGGCTTTGACTTCCTGTCTTTTTTTTATTTTTTCCATGGAAATAGCTATTTCCACTAAATCTCTTACGATCTGTTCAACATCTCTTCCAACATAACCAACTTCTGTGAATCTTGTTGCTTCAACTTTAACAAATGGTGCCTCAGCCAATTTTGATAATCGTCTTGATATTTCTGTTTTACCAACTCCAGTTGGACCAATCATTAAAATATTTTTTGGTAGCACTTCATTTTTCATCTCACCCTTAAGCGCTTGTCTTCTCCATCTATTTCTTAATGCAACTGCAACTGCTTTTTTTGCTTTATTCTGTCCAACAACAAATCTATCCAACTCGGATACTATTTCTCTTGGTGAAAGAGAACTACCTAAAAACTCTTCGTTTGAATCTTTTTTATCTTTTGGATGTAACTGTGTGACGTTTGATTTATCCATTATATTTTTTCAATTTTAACATTATTGTTGGTAAAAACACAAATTTCTGCTGCAACCTCAATTGCTTTTTTTGCAACCTGTTCAGCATTCATTTCAGTTCCAATTAAAACCTTTCCTGCTGCTAACGCATAATTTCCACCAGAACCAATTCCAATAACATCTCCTTCAGGTTCTAAAACATCTCCTGTGCCAGAAATTATATAACTGTTTTCTTTATCACCAATTGCCATCAATGCTTCAAGTCTTCTTAAATATTTGTCTGTTCGCCAATCTTTTGCTAACTCTACTGCTGCTCTTGATAAATTTCCTGCGTGTTTTTCTAATTTTGCTTCAAGTCTTTCAAATAAAGTTAAAGCATCTGCTGTAGATCCAGCAAATCCTGCTACAACACCTCTTTTATCAATTTTTCTTACTTTTGAGGCAGTACTTTTTACGACTGTATTTCCCATACTTACCTGTCCATCACCTGCAACTACGACTTCTTTGTTTTTTCTTACTAATACAATTGTTGTCATAGCTTATAAATGGATACTAATTTTGATACTTCAAGCCCACGGTTAGTATTATTGCCATAATTGAATAATATATGTATACCTCTTTTTAATTATGAAGCGTAAAGGCAAAATTAGTCGAAAAACCAAAGAGACCAGCATTAATGTTGATTTGAATATTGATGGAAAAGGTAAATATAAAATTGATACGGGCATAGGTTTTTTAAATCACATGCTAGAACAGTTATCTAAACATTCCTCTATTGACATGATTATTAAAGCTAAAGGCGATACTCATATAGATCTTCACCACACTACTGAAGATACTGGTATTGCGATAGGTGAGGCTCTAAAGAAAGCTTTGAAAAAATCTGTTGGTATCAGAAGATATGCACATGCAATGATACCTATGGATGAGACTTTATCACGTGTAGCTCTTGATATTTCTAATAGACCATACTTGATTTGGAATGTTAATCTTAAAGTAGAAAAACTTGGTGAAATGGATACTGAACTTTTTAAAGAATGGTTTCAGGCATTTTCACAAGCTGCTGGAATTACTTTACACGTTGAGAATATTTATGGTGACAACAGTCACCACATAATAGAGTCTTGCTTCAAAGGTTTAGCAAGATCATTACGAGCTGCATTAGAAATAGATCCGAGGAATAAAAAAACAATTCCTTCTACAAAAGGTTCTTTATAAGTTTAATGAAAGTTACAATAGTTGATTATAATTCGGGCAATATAAGCTCGGTGATAAACTCATTTTTGGAAGTCGCCAAAGACAAAGTAAATATCGAGGTAACTTCAGATTTAGGTAAGATCAAATCAAGTGATAAATTGGTTTTACCAGGACAAGGTTCATTCAAAAGTTGTTTAGATGCCTTACAAAAAATTAATGGTCTTACAGATACATTAAATGACTTTGTAATTAATAAAAAAAAACCTCTTCTTGGAATATGTGTGGGTCTTCAAATGTTTGCTGATGTTGGTTATGAAGAAACTGAAACAAAAGGATTTGGTTGGATTTCTGGCAAAGTTTCAAAAATTGATAATCAAGATGGAAAATATAAACTGCCTCATATTGGCTGGAACCAAATAAATATTATAAAAAAAAGTAAAATCTTCAAAAAAATAGAAAATAATTCACATATGTATTTTGTACATAGTTATGAGTTTATACCAGATGATAAGAATGTAATTTCAGCCATTACAGAATATTCATCAAAAATTGTTTGCTCTGTTGAAAAAGAAAATATTTTTGGAACTCAATTTCATCCCGAAAAGAGCGATAAAACTGGTTTAAATTTGATTAAAAACTTTTTAGATTTGTAATAAATGAAAAATATTGATTTATCCTTTTTTGAAGGAAAAAAAATTCCAGTTTTGATACAAAAAGCCGATGAATTATTTAAAGAAAATCTTGAGGGTAAAATTCATGCACATAAAATTTATAATACAATTTTAGATCAAACGCCTATTTTATACGACAAAGATAATTTACATGTATTAAGAGGAATATTAAGACATAAAATTTGGAAATGTGAAAGAAATTTTTTCTGGAATGAAAAATTCCTTTCACAATCTGGCCAAGATAAAATTATTAAAAACCATTTTTTTAAAAATAAGAAAAAAGGTTTTTTTGTTGAAATTGGAGCATTTGATGGATTAGAGGGGAGTAATTGTTATTATTTTGAAAATATGCAGGCTTGGGATGGAATTGCTGTAGAAGCTTCAAAAAATCATTTTAGTAAATTAAAAAAAAATAGAAAATGCCATGTATTAAATTTTGCAATTAGCTCATCCGAGAAAGAAGTAGAGTTTTATGATGTTGAAGGAGAGTTGGCCCAAGGAAGCGGCATTAATGATAGGAATTATTCTTTAAAAAAATTTGTTGAAAAAGATCCAAAGAGTAAAGTAAATAAATATAAAATAAAAACTACCACTTTTGATAAGATTATTCCCAGTAATAAAATTATAGATTATTTATCTATCGATATAGAGGGTAATGAAATGGATATTTTAGAGACAATTGATTTTACCAAATATACTATTAAAGTGATCTCGGTTGAAAATAACAAACCTGATGAAATCAATTTTAATTCTTTTTTTAAAAAAAAAAATTTTTCATTTTTTGATAGAATTGGGGTAGATGAAGTTTTTTTTAATAATTCATTCTTTAAATTTGACTAAATGAAAATATTTCCAGCAATAGACATTAAAGATAAAAAGTGTGTGAGGCTAATAAAAGGTGATTTCAGAAATAAAATTGAATATGAACCGTCCCCAATTGAACAAGCTAGCAAATATAAAGATCATGGTTTTAAAAATTTACATATCGTCGACCTTGATGGAGCTTTAACTGGTGAAACAGTAAATTTAGATATTATTCAGGATATTGTTGATAAATTTAATTTAAAGATTGAGGTAGGTGGTGGCATTAGAAATTCTGAAAGTATTAAAAAATATATTGATGCTGGTGTAGAGAAAGTAATTTTAGGAAGTGCTGCAATAAAAGATAAAAATTTTTTAAAAGAAGCATGTAGAAAATTTTCTAATAAAATTGCTTTAGGTTTGGATACTAAAGATGGTTATCTGTCAGTATCTGGATGGAAAGAAAACTCTAATCAGTTAACTTTAGATTATTTAAAAGAAGTTAACGACTACGGTGTGAGTAGATTGATTTATACAGATATTAATAGGGATGGTATGAAACAAAGTCCAAATTTTGATGAATCAATGAAAGTTGCAGATATTTCAAATTGTCCTGTGATTATATCTGGTGGGGTTTCATCAATAAATGACATTAAAAAAGCAAAGAATTTAAAAAATGTTGAAGGTATAATAGTTGGTAAAGCTATTTATGATGGGGATATTAAATTAGAGGAACTAGTGAAAGAAGATGCTTAAAAATAGAATAATACCTTGTTTAGATGTTAAAAATGGTCGAGTTGTTAAGGGTATTAACTTTGTTGATCTCAAAGACGCGGGAGACCCTGTAGAACAAGCTAAAATTTATAGCGATGGTGGAGCAGATGAAATTTGTTTTTTAGATATTACCGCCTCTAATGAAAATAGAGATACTATTTACGATGTTGTGGAAAAAACTTCAAAAAAATGTTTTGTGCCTTTAACAGTTGGTGGCGGTATAAGAAGTGTCGATGATATTAATAAATTATTAAATTGTGGCGCAGATAAAGTTTCCATAAATACTGCCGCAGTTGAAAATTCAAAAGTTGTTGTTGATAGTTCAAAAAAATTTGGATCTCAATGTATTGTAGTAGCAATAGACGCAAAAAAGAATGGAGACAAGTGGGAAGTATTTACTCATGGAGGAAGAAATAATAGCGGAATTGATGCAATAGAATATGCTAAAGAAATGGAAAATAATGGTGCAGGTGAATTATTAGTAACATCAATGGATAGAGATGGTACACAAGTTGGATACGATATTGATTTGATGTCAAGAATTTCATCTGGAGTTAACATTCCTACAATAGCATCTGGTGGAGTTGGCAATTTGGATCATTTGGTTGATGGTATTAAATTAGGAAAAGCAAGTGCTGTGTTAGCTGCCTCTATATTTCACTATGGAAAATATTCGATAAGCCAGGCAAAAAAACATTTGAAGACAAAAGGAGTTCCAGTAAGAATTTAAAAAATTATCTAAATTTTGGTCCATCCATCCAAAGTGCTAATGTGGCCCTTGATCCAGAAGTAATTTTTTCAACTTTATGATTAGTAAAAGATGGAAATATAACAGCTGAACCAGGATTGAAATTTTCAATTTTTACCTCTCCATCTCTAAACAAATACAAATCTCCACCTTGATATTCCTCCTCAGAGCAATTAAGCAGGCAAGTAAGTTTTATATCTCTTACCGCAGAGTGCATCGAGGCATCTATGTGCCAAGTATATTCTTCATTGGGTTGATAAGTATTGAAATTTAATACTTTACTGGGAGCTGACTGGAATAAATCAAATCCGTAATGATGAGAATTTGTAGTCATTATAAAATCCATTAATGGTAAAATTAGTTTCTGAATAGACAGTAATCTAACAAATTTAACCTGCGATGTTTTTATAGCTTTTCGGTTTGGATTATCTGTCCCTTTTACAAGATTTTTTTGAATTGTTTCATTTAAAAGTTTTAATTGCTCTTTATTGAATATTTGAGCTGTTACGTATCCTGCTTCTCTCATAATGGTATTTTTACATTAATTGAAACATTTATCAACTGATTGAAGTTATAAAAGGTAACTGTTAGAGTTATTCAATGTTAAAAACACTTGAAAATTTATTTAAACTTGCAAGAGATAGGAAAGCTAATCCCATAAGTAATTCATATACAAATAAATTACTGGAAAATAAATCTTTAAGTAAAGAAAAAGTTTTAGAGGAGATTAATGAACTAATAGAGGCTATTGAAAAAAATACAAACAAGGTTCATGAAGCAGCAGATGTTTTTTATCATTTAATAATGTATTTGGAAGCAAACAATATACAGATTGAGGATGTTGAAGAAGAGTTAGAAAAAAGAAAAAAATCTAATGAGCAAAATTAAGATTATATTTTTTTTAATATTGGGTTTTGTTTTTTATAAAGGTTACAAAGCATTTACAAACTTTGAAATAGGAGTTTCTGACAGGATTGTTGAACTTGAGGAAGCAGCAGATTTTGAAAGACAAGGAGAAGTTATAGCTCTTATGATGTACTTAGGTGATCCACCACAGCTAAATGAACATTTATTGGTAAAAAATAAATCAAAATGTTTGGAAATGAAACAAATAGCTGAGGAAACATCTTTCGCATATTATGAATGTGCAGTAGTTGATGCTAATTTAATAGGTGGAAAAATTATTAGCATAAACAACGAACTAGAGGTTTTACAATGACCTACGATAATGAAAATATTTTTGCAAAAATCTTAAGAGGTGAAATTCCATGCAAAAAAATTTACGAAGATGAGTTTGTATTATCTTTTTATGATATAAACCCTCAAAAAAAAATTCATGCACTTGTTATACCAAAAGGAAAATATATTAATTTAGACGATTTTGCTGTTAATGCTTCTGATGATGAAATTGTAGGATTGGTAAAAGGTATAAATAAGGTTGCAAAAAAATTAAATATTTCTGTTGATACTGGAAAAGGCTACAGAGCGTTAGCTAATATAAGTGAGCACGGTGGACAAGAGGTGCCACACCTTCATTTCCATTTATTTGGAGGTGAAAAAATAGGTAAGATGGTTCTGTGAAAAAAAATATTAGCAGAAATTATCTTGAAATATTTTCATTAAAAGATTTAGCAGAAGTTAAAAAACCCTCAGAAGAATTTTTTATTGAGATTGTTAATCCACCAAATTTTCTCTTAAATAAATTTTTTTATAAGAATATAGGCAATGATCATCGTTGGATTGATCGTCTGGTGTGGAATGATAAACAATGGATTGATTATACTACAAATGAAAATGTAAAAACTTACATTTTGAAAAAAAATAATGACCTCGTAGGTTATTTTGAGCTGATTTTTCACAATCAAAAAAAAGAGACTGAGATTGCTTACTTTGGGCTACTTAAAGAATTCCACAATAAAAAATTGGGCTCATATTTATTATCAATTGCTATTAAAAAATCTTTTCAGGACAAATCTGAGAGAGTTTGGGTACACACATGTTCTCTAGATCACAAAAATGCTCTAAATAATTATCTTTCAAGAGGAATGAAAATTTTTAAAAGAGAGACAGTCACTATTTAATTGTTTTGCTTTGGCAAATTAAATATGTCATTGTCAATTTTTAAATTAGTTCTCATTGAGGTCAAGTATGTAATACTTAGATTTTGATATATGTCTACAGTTTGCCAACCCATAAAATTATAATTTTTTTTATTAAAGAAAATATTCACTTTATTCTCATCATGTTTAAATTCAAAACTTATAAACTTTGAATCTTCGTGTTTTTTACGCATCTTACTGATATTATTAATTAAGAATTTTTTATCTAAAATTAAATTTAAAGGTGTTTTATCCAGTGGATAGGAGTAATAACTACTTGTGGTTTTAACTACCAATGATTGACCATTTGAAACTAATATTTTCTGGTTACTTGAATTATATTTACAAAATATTTTTTTTGGATAGTTAACAATACAATTTCCATTTTCTAATTTATCATTTATATTTTGTTCAAAGTTAAATGATAGATTATCTATATTTTTAAGATTATTTATAATATTAGATTTTGTTGATGCTTGGACTTCATTGATAAAAAAATAGATAGAAATGAGTAAAATTATTTTTTTCATCAAAGCACATCTCTTTTTCCGACATGATTTGCTTTACTTACAATGCCATCAGTTTCCATCATGTCGATAATTCTTGCCGCACGATTATATCCAATTTGTAATTTTCTTTGTAAAAAAGAAGTTGAAGCTTTACCCTCTGATCTAATAATTTCAACAGCTGTGTCGTATAACTCATCTTTATCTCCAAAGTTCTTTGAATTTTCACTCATCTCTTTCTCGTCAGCAAAGTTTAGAATTTCATCAATATAATCTGGTTTAGCTTGTGATCTTAAAAAGTTATTTATTTTTTCAATTTCATTTTCAGATACAAAAGGAGCGTGTATTCTAACAATTTTATTAGCTGAGGACATATATAGCATGTCTCCTTTTCCTAATAGTTGCTCTGCACCTTGTTCACCCAATATAGTTCTACTGTCAATTTTTGATGTAACTTGGAATGAAATCCGTGTTGGAAAGTTTGCTTTAATTGTACCAGTTATTACATCAACGCTAGGTCTTTGAGTTGCCATTATTATATGAATTCCAGCAGCCCTAGCCATTTGAGATAATTTTTGAATATAATTTTCAATTTCTTTTCCCGCGACTAACATCAAATCTGACATTTCATCAACTACTACCACTATGTAAGGCATTGGAAGTTTATGTTTTGAATTATAACCATCTATATTTCTTACACCTTCCTTTGTCATTAATCTGTATCTACTCTCCATCTCTTTAACAACCCACCCCAATACTGAAGCAGCTTTTTTTGCTTCAGTAATTACGGGACAAAGTAAATGAGGAACACCCTCGTATGTAGACAGCTCCAGCATTTTTGGATCGATCAAAATAAATTTGCATTTATCCGGATTGTGTCGATATAAAAGAGAGAGAATAATAGTGTTTATACAAACCGATTTTCCAGAGCCCGTAGTTCCTGCTATTAATAGATGAGGCATTGAAGTTAAATCTCTAATTATTGGTTCTCCAGAAATATTTTTTCCTAATGCAATAGGCAATTTTATATCTTTTTTTCTAAAATTTATGTCATTGAGAATCTCACTCAAATAAACGTTTTCTCTTGTTAAATTTGGTAACTCTATCCCAACAGTATTACTGCCAGGAATAGTCGATATTCGTGCTGACTCTGAACTAGTATTTCTTGCTATATCATCTGATAAGTTTATTATTTTTGAAACTTTTATTCCCGCAGCGGGTTCAAACTCATTTAAAGTTACAACTGGACCATGGCTTATTTTTTTTATATTTCCATTTACTCCAAAATCTAAAAGTATTTTTTCAAGGAATGAAGGTTCTACATTATCATTCTTGCTAGATTTTGATCTCTCATTTTTTTGAGGTATTTTCAATAATTCTAATGAAGGTAATTTAAATTTGTTTTTAGCTTTAGAAAACACATTTTCCGCCTTAATAAACGGCAAATCCTCTTGTATTAAGTTTTTTATTTCATCTTGGGGTATGTATTCTTTAATGACCTCATTTTCATTGGTATAATTTTTATTTTCTTTTTTAAATAATCCATGAATTTTCTTAACTATTAAAATAAAGCTTTTTATATTGAAATTTGCACTTAATAAAAAAAAAAACAATATAACTAAGATTAAAATATAGAAAGAAATTGATTCATTAGCTTTAATAATTAAACTTAAAAAAGTTTCATTAAGATATTTACCTACAAAACCACCATTTCCATTAATATAAAGTTTAAAAGCATCTTTATAGTAATGATTAAAGAAAAATGCACCTAAAGCTGAATAAACAACAATATAAAATACATTTTCTATGGCAAACAATATTTTTTTTATTCTAATAATGCTTAATCCTATTGCTATAAAAGAAATTGGTATTAAAAAAGTAATTAGACCAAGAGACTGAAAGAAAAGATCTGATACAAAACTTCCTCGAAAACCTAAAAAATTTTTAATTTCGTAATTTTCTGGAAATATAAAATTTGGGTCTTCAGGCGAGTAAGATATTAAAGATAACAAAAGTAGAATTCCTAAAGTTGATATAATCAAACCTAAGATTTCTATTAATCTTTTTTTTATAAAATTTAATATTGAATTGCTTATTTTATTAATATCCATATCAGCTGAATCAAATATATCACTTTGTATCATCTAATTTTTGTTGTTAAAATTAAAATAATTATGAAAGTTTGTATATTGGGAAATGGATTAATAAGCTTAACACTAGCACAAACATTAGTTAAGCAAGGAATATACGTTGATATTTTTTCTATAAAAAATCCAATAAATTACAAAAAAACACAAACATTGGGTATTTCGAGATCAAATGTTAATTTTTTTAATAAAAATATTTTAAATATAAAAAATTTATTATGGGATATTAACAAAATAGAAATTTACAGTGAAAATCTTAACAATGAAAAAATTTTAAATTTCCAAGATCAAAACGAAAAACTTTTTTCAATTGTTAAGAATTATCAATTATATAATTTACTTATACATGAATTAAAGAAAAACTATTTATGTAGTTTTAAAAAGACAATTAATTCAGAAAATTTATTAAGAAGAAATTATAAATTAATAATAAACACTGATTACTCAAATCCACTTACAAAAAAACTTTTTCATAGGCAGTTTAGAAAAAATTATAAAAGTTTCGCATATACCTCAATTATAAAACATAAAGAATTAAAAAATAATATAGCAACCCAAATTTTTACTTCTAAAGGCCCATTAGCTTTTCTCCCAGTTTCAAAAACAGAGACATCGATTGTTTATTCATTCAGAGGAAATGAAAAAATAGATTTTAAAAAATGTGTTAAAAAATATAATAATAGATATGAAATTTTATCATTCAGAGATATTTCAAGTTTTAAATTAATATCGTCAGATCTTCGGTCATACTTTAACAAAAATGTTTTAGCTTTTGGGGATCTGTTACATAAAATACATCCTTTAGCCGGACAAGGCTTTAATATGTCCCTAAGAGATACCAGGGAAATTCTTAACCTTATTATGTTAAAGAAAGAAAATGGGCTAGATCTAGATTATTCAATTTGTATAGATTTTGAAAAAAAAACGAGACATAAAAACTTAATTTTCTCTAATAGTGTTGATTTTATTTATGAGTACTTTAATTTTGAAAACAAGGTAAAAAAAAATTTCCTGAGTAAAGCAGTAAAATATTTGGGTAAGAATAATAAAATAAACAAAATATTAACTAATGTTGCTGATAATGGCTTTATGGTTTAGATTTATTGGATAGTTGTATTGTTGTAATTATCGAAAGTGTATGTTTTCAAGATATCTGCAATTTTAGATTTTCTTGCATCTAAGTTTTTAGTCTCTAATAAAACTTGTTTTTCCTCTAATGTGAATGGAGATGCCATAGCTAAAGCATTAATTGTCTCATCTAAACTTTGATTTTCTAAAGCTTTCCAATTTATAATAAATCCTCTTTTCTCAAAAAGATTCCTTAAATCTCTAAAAATTAATTCTAAATCAGAAAATTTTAAATCTTCTTCTTTTTTTTCTAAATCATCATAAAATTTATCAAAGCTAACATCACATTCTCGATAATTTTTTTTTGAGTTAATCTCACTTATAATATCAAATCTTATTAAACCTTTAAGTTCGATTAGATACCTATTATCATCAGTTTTTTGTAAATCCATAATTTTACCCAAACAACCAATTTTATGTAATTCAGGTATATTTTGACTTTCTACCTTATGCATTTTAGGTTGTATCATGCCTAATAATTTATCAGATTTCATACAATCATTTACCATTTCTATATATCTTGGTTCAAATATATTTAAAGGAACCGTAGTATTAGGAAAAATTATGAAATTGCTGAGTGGAAAAACAGCAATTTTTTTTGGTAAATTTTCTTTTTTCATATTTTTATTTATATCACAGTTAATATTGCTTGAATAAAAAAATACAGCTTAATATACTGTCTCATGTGCGGGCATAGCTCAGTGGTAGAGCGTCTCGTTGCCAACGAGAAGGTCGAGGGTTCGACCCCCTTTGCCCGCTCCAATTAACATAATTCATTAATGAAAATTTGTTTAGAAGGATGGTCAAAAATAAATCATTCATTCTCTATATCATGTGTAAATAAACTTTTAGAATTTATTAAATTACCTTTAGATCTTAAATTTAAAGAAACTTCCTATGCTAATAATCTATGGAATTATTCTAATAATTTTCATGGATTTTCAGAAAAAAATATAAAAAAAATTTTATCAATTAAACCACCTGAAAAAAATGAATTTTTTGATATAATTTATCGTATAAGTTATCCATTTAATTTTCAAAAAAGTAATTCAAAAAAACTATTTGTTTTTGCAACCTCAGAATTTCAAAACATTAATGATATGTTTATAAATGAAATACCTGGAAATTTCTCTTATAGGGACGATCTAAAAATTATAACACCTTCAAAATGGTCAAGGCTTGGTTTTATTGAGTCTGGATTCAAATCAAATCAGATAAAGATTGTTCCACTAGGTGTAGATTGTGATATTTTTTATCCTATTTCCTCAGAACGTAAAAATGAGATAAGAAAAAAATTAAAACTTAAAAAAGAAGATTTCATTATTTCGAATGTTGGCAATATGTCAAGTAACAAAGGAATAGATTATCTTATTGTTGCCTTTGCGATACTAAAAAAAAGATATAAACATTTAAAATTAATTTTGAAAGATCAAAGTAACTTATATGGAATTTCTGGAAGAGATATTTTCTTAAAAACCAAAAAAGGTATAAATGGTCATTTGTTGGACGAAGATGTTGTAAATGATATAATTTTCTTATCAAAAAATATGACTATATCAATCTTAAATGATCTTTATAATATATCTGATTGTTATGTGTCTCCTTATAGAGCTGAGGGATTTAATTTGGGCCCATTAGAGGCAGCCGCAACTGGTACACCAATCATTGTTACCGAGGGTGGTTCGACAGATGATTATTTTAATGAAGATTCTGGACTTCAGATAAAAAGCAAATTTATAAATTCTAATAATCGCAAGTATTTGGAGCCAAGTATTGAGTCTTTAGTCGAAAATACCTCATTAATAATTCAAAATCCAAGAAAATACGGAAATGAAAAAAGCATTAAATTTATCAGAGACAATTTTTCTTGGAAAAAAACAGTTGAAAAAATATATAATATTTTTGATAAAAACCTATGAGCGATTTAGCAAATAAAAAATGTATTCCTTGTGAAGGAAATATTCCCCCATTTAATTTTGAGGAAATTCACAATTATCTAAAACAAGTAGATGGCTGGGAAGTTGTTGAAGATAAAATCGATGGGTTTCACTTGATTAAAAATTTTAAATTTGATGACTTTTTACAAAGTCAAAAATTTGTAAATAGTGTAGGAAAGATTGCAGAAGCAGAGGGACATCATCCAGATTTATGGTTTGGCTGGGGTTATGCAAGAATAAAAATTTTTACACATGCCATAAAAGGTTTGGCTGAGAGTGATTTCATTCTGGCAGCTAAGATAGATAAAATTAGTTAATTAATGATTAAAATGCCTTGTTTTAGAAAATACTAAAATAGTATTTGTCAGATTGGCGAATTTAATTATTTCCTTATCATTTTTTGATCCTGACGGTTGAATGACAGCAGAAACTCCAGATTGAACTAATTTTTCAATACCGTCAACAAATGGAAAAAAAGCATCTGATGCTGCAAAAAGTTCCTTATTTTTTTTTAATTTTTGAAATTTTTTCATTTTATTAATTGCAATTTGACAACTATCTAACCTACTTGGCTGTCCTGATCCTATTCCAATAGTTTTGTAATCATTGGTGATTACTATTGCGTTTGATTTAACATTTCGGCAAACATTAAACGCAAAAATAAGTTTATTTAAAGTCTCTTTATTTGGTTTCCGTTTAGACACAACTTTAAAGTCTTTTTTTGATAAACTATCATTATCTAAATTTTGTATTAGAATCGAATTATATTTACTAACAAAACTGAGTTTACCCTCAAACTTAAATTTAGATGTATCAATTATTCTTAAATTTTTTTTCTTTTTTAGAAGATTTATCGATTTTTTATCAAAACCTTTTGCCATTATAATCTCAAAGAAAATTTTGTTAATTTCTCTTGCTAAATTTATATTCATTTTAAAATTACATGAAACAATTCCACCATAAGCACTAATTGGATCACTTTCTAGGGCTTCCATAAATGATTTTATTTTATTTTGATTAATTGAAACTCCACAAGGATTTGAATGTTTTATTATAGTTACTCCTTTATTATTTGGTAATAATTTTGTAACATTTAATGCAGAATAAAGATCATTATAATTATTATAGCTTAAGTCCTTTCCACTAAGCTGAACAATATCTTGATCATAATCTTTAGAGTAAATTGCTGCTTTTTGATGTGGGTTCTCCCCATATCTCACTTGCCTTACCAATTTACTAGAAAATATTTTTTTTTTTGGAAAAATATTATTTGATTTTTCATTAAAATATTTGAAGATGTTTGACTCGTAATAAGCAGTCTCCATAAATGCTTCCTCAGCTAACTTTTCTCTAAAACTTAATTTCGTAAATCCTTTATTAATTTTTATTTCATTTATTAACCGCTGGTATTGATTTGGATTACATATAACGACCACATCATTATAATTCTTCGCTGCTGCTCTCACCATAGCTGGGCCACCAATATCTATATTTTCTATTATTTTATTGTGATTTCTTTTTTTTAATAAAGTATCCTCGAATGGATAAAAGTTTGCAATTATTAGATCTATATTTTCATAATTATTATTTTTTATTTCCTTGTAATGTTTTTTGTTATGTCTTTTATTTAAAATACCTCCATAAATTTTCGGGTGAAGTGTTTTCACTCTTCCATCTAAAATTTCAGGTGCATTAGTAAACTCTGAAAGTTCAATACATTTAAATCCAAGTTTTCTTATTTCTTTATAAGTTCCACCAGTACTTATAATCTCAACTTTATGCTTAGAGAGTGTATTTATGAGAGGTTTTAAGCTTTCTTTATTTGATACTGAGATTAAAGCTTTTCGAATTTTGCACATCATATTTTACTTAATTCCCATTCAATATTGACATTTTTTTCATTTGTAATTCCAGAGATAAATATATTTTGATTTTCAATATAAGTTTTTTTATTACCGAAATATAAACCATTATCAATGTCAATTTTATAATTATTACAAGTAAATCTCCAACCTTCAGCATCCATTTCGATTAATATTGATTTATGGTCTTGAGTTTTCATTATTTTTGCAAGAGGATTCAGATGAAATCGTATATCAAATTTAACATTAGGAATTATTTTTTTAGAGTTAAGTCTTTCAACTCCTTTTAATTTATTAATTTTTGGGAAAAATTGAATTTCTCTCTCATAAATTAGGTTATATTTCTTCAAAAATCCATCATGTGAAGCGACTATTTTCCATTCATCTTTTTCAAAGCTTATTTTTTTTATGTCAGTTTTTAAACCATCTTTAATTTCAAATTTAGAGTGTGAATTTTTAACAAATTTACAAGATGAATTATCATCAACAACTAAGACGTTGTGTACCGCTGAAGATTTTGATACTTTTTTGAATTCAAAATTTCCATCATCATAATAACCTGCGTTAGTGAATATTTTTTTTCCGTTTGAAACAAATTCAAATGATAGTGCACCAGCCTGGTATTCATCTGAAAATTTTTTATTTGGCGATGAACCAACATCCATTATTAAATTTATTTTTTTATCTTTTAAACTTACATAATCTGAAAATTCATGATCGTTATTCTTAAATGAATAACCAAGTCTTTTTAGATAAATGTCAAATTCTTGATTATTAGAATTATTGTTTCCATTAAACAAAGGATCAAATTTTAAATTTTTCCAAAAAAAAGCATAAGATTGTCCAAGATTAAAAATACTCTCATCAATAAAATTTGGTATTTCTGATTGAGACTCTTTAAACCACTCCCTTATGAGTATTAGATATTTAAGAAAAAAAACAGAGGACTTAATATTTCTTGATTTGGGAAAACCATTATCATCAATTGTATATCTGATAATTTTTTTAAGATTTTCTAAACCTTTTATTGTAAAATTTTTTTCATTTTTGTAAGCTAGGCCTACAAGGATAATTGCTGCAACTCCTCTAATTTTATTATTAAGTTTACTTTCTTTATCTATTTGGTTTATTAAATGGGACGCTTGTTTGTGTATGATTAAGCTATAATCTTTTTGATAATGGTTTTCTGCGTTATCATAAGTAAGAGCTGTGTTAGATAACCAGGATATAATTCTTTTTGATGTTACCTCAAAGTTCCAATTTTTTGAATTATACTTATGGTTTTTCTCTATCCAATTTTTGATTACAGTCTGAACAGATTTGTTTGATGATTTTAAATCAAGACTAAAAAGCCAATAAAAATTATTTAATTTTTGTAATTGTTTTTGGTTTAATTTTTTATCTGTCCAGAAGTTATTAAATGAAAAATTATCAATATTAAATTTTTTTGAGCTTATTTTAACAATGGATGATAGTAAATATGAGCTTGGCTTATATTCTAGTTCGTAAATTGTTTTAGGTGATATTTTTTTATCATAGAATATAGAATTAAGATAAATCTGTTTTATAATTTCAAACATATCTCAATAAAATCAATTTAGTCTAATAATTAAATTGATTTTAATAAATCAATATTTTTTTTAATATCCCCATCATTACTTTTAAAAATGGTAGTCCCAGAGACCAAAATATCTACTCCTGACTCAATCGCTAACTTATAATTTTCAAAATTTATTCCACCATCTATTTCAATATCAAAATGAAATTTTAAATTTTTTCTAATTTTATCAAGTTTTTTTACTTTTTCTAGAACCTCAGGCATAAATTTTTGTCCCCCAAACCCTGGATGTACACTCATTATTAAAATTAGATCTACTTGATTTAAAAATTTTTCAACAACTTCAACCTTAGTTTCAGGATTTAATGATATTCCTACTTTCTTTTTCAGTTTCTTAATTTTATTTATAGAGTCTGAAAGATTATCCGTTGCTTCTGGATGTATTGTTATAATATCTGCACCAGCATTTGAATAACTCTCAATATATTTATGGACTGGTGATATCATTAAATGTACATCAAAGGGTAGTGATGAATTTTTTTTTAGTGCCTCGATAACAGGAGGTCCGATAGTCAAATTAGGTACAAAGTGGCCATCCATAACATCAACGTGAATCATATCAGCACCTGCATCTTCCAATTTTTTTATTTCTTTTCCTAATTGACTGAAATCTGCAGATAAAATTGAAGGTGAAATTTGTATTTTTTTCATAGGCTATTAAATTAACTAGTACCAAATTTTAAAATCTAATTTAATTAAAAAATTGATAAATTTGTCTTGAAATCTCGCTTTCTAACGGAAAAGATAGCATACCCATCACTGAGTATCCCAAAACCCAAGGCATAAAGTAAAACCTTATCATGAAAAAAAACCAAGCAACATAAAGGGGAACAATTGGTTGAATTATAAAAGATGGAGTTAGAGGTTTAAATAAGTTAATTAGAGGATTAGTAAATTTAACAAAAACTTTCATAAAAAAAAATTGAGAGTCTTCTTTTTGAAAAATATTCATTGCAACTCTTCCAATTAAAGTCCACATGATTACTCCTAAAATATAGTCAATTATATAAACTAAAGGGTGAAAGTTAGCCGACATTGAGAAATTTATATTGGAAAAAGATTGAAATTAAAAGGGGCGAAATTAATCGCCCCTTAATAAAGATTATTTAGTGTTGTTTGCCAAGGATCGATTTACCAGCTGGTACTCGAACCTCATCAACCATTTTCTGTGTAGCAGCGTTAGGTGCTTGTGTCATCAAACTGACTACAACCATAGCTACTAAGCTGACAGCCGAACCAAAGATACCAAATGTTAACTGAGTAATACCTAAGAATCCACTTCCACCTGTTCTTACCCAAACTAGGTAAGCAGCACCGGAAATTAATCCTAAAGCCATACCAGCAATAGCACCTTCTTTGTTAGCTCTCTTCCACCATACACCAAGTACTAGTGGGAAGAATAGTCCTGACATCGCAAAGTCAAAAGCCCAGATTACTGAACCTAAAATACCTTGGATCTCAAGAGCTGCGATTGTTGCTCCTGCAAAACCAATTACTACAAGTAATACCCTTGCAACAACTAGTCTCTTCGCAGTCTCAGCTTTTGGATCGATGATCTTATAGTAAACATCGTGTGAGATTGCGTTTGCAATTGCTAAAATCAAACCATCAGCTGTTGACATGGCAGCAGCCATACCTCCAGCAGCAACCAGACCTGAGATCACATATGGTAATCCAGCTATTTCTGGAGTTGCTAACACAACGGCTTTACCACCCATGAAAAACTCATTTAATTCGAGTGTTCCATTTCCGTTAAAGTCGCTTACAAACATTAAGTTTGCTTGGTTCCAGTTTTGATACCAATCTATCGCTTGAACTTCTGAAATTGATTTACCAATAATACCTGTTGGTAGTGATGGATCAATCAATGACAACTTAGATAGTGTCGCTAACATTGGAGCAGAAGAATAAAGTAGGAAGATAAAGAATAATGACCAACCTACTGATTTTCTAGCTGCTTTTACACTTGGGGTAGTAAAATATCTCATCATAACGTGAGGTAATGAAGCTGTTCCCATCATCATTGCTAACGCTAATGAAATAAATGCCCAAGGTGTTGCGTTCACCGCTGAGTGAGCTTTAGTTATTCCAGCCAAACCTTTTGGTACTTCTTTTAGATTTTCAGCAGTGTTTTTAACAAAACCAAACTGAGCCTCTAATTCAGCTATTCTAGAAACTTCATCAGCTAACATGAAGTGAGGGAAGAAACCCGCACCCATTTTGTTACTGATCCAGAATACTGGTAACAAATAAGCTATGATAAGTACGATATATTGAGCCACCTGTGTCCAAGTTACTCCTCTCATACCACCAAGCATTGAACAAAGTAAAATACTTATAAGCCCAACGTATACAGCGTATTGGAATGGAATATCAAGTGCAACAGATGCAATTGTACCTGTGGCGTTAATTTGTGCAGTCACATAAGTAAATGAAGCAACAGTTAAAACGACTACCGCCATAAATCTACTTAAATTACCACCATATCTTGTACCAATAAAATCTGGAACTGTGTAACAGCCAAATTTTCTTAGGTAAGGTGCTAATAGTGATGCGACTAATACATATCCACCAGTCCAACCTACAAGCAGTGCCATATAACCGTAACCTTTAAAATAAATACCACCTGCCATTGCAACGAATGATGCACCAGACATCCAGTCTGCTGCTGTCGCCATTCCGTTGAACACAGTCGGCACTTGTCTTCCAGCTACGTAATACGCATCAGCTTGAGCTGTACGCGATAGATAACCAATTATAGCATAGATGGCTACTGTAAAAGCAACGAAACAAATTCCAATTGTTTTTGCAGTCACGCCCATCTGCTCGGCAATCGACATAATGATTATGAAAGCAAGGAAACCTCCTGTATAGATTCCATAAACCTTAGGCAGATTGTCTATAAAATTACCTTTAATCATTAGTCATCTCCTTTTTCACTGAAGCCGAACTCTTCATCAATTTTTTCTTGCCTATTTGCAAACCAAAAAATTAGTATTACAAATATTCCAAGAGATCCCTGACATGTGAACCAATAAGTCAATGGATAACCAAATGGTCCCGTGACTTCGTTCATTTCTGCTCCGAAAAGGAAGATGCCAATTGAGAATACAAACCAAATTGCTAACGTCATCATCAGCAAACCCTTGGATTTTTCCCAGTGTTGTTCTTGTTTTGACATTTATACCTCTCTCTTTTTAGTTATAACTGCATAAAACCATAACCATTATCAAAGAGATTTAAAGTGTTAAAATTGTTCAAAATCCCTCTATTTTTGGGATATATATAATAAAAATATCAATTTTTATGGGTAAATATAAACTTACTTGGAGAGATCTCACATGGAGAGATTTTAAAATTTACCTGTTCGCTCTTTTTAAAGCTTTCATCCCCAAAAAAAAAATTAATAATCTTGATGATCTAGAGGAATTTATTCAATCCAAGTCAGCCTGGGTAACTCAAGTCACCCTTTATGGATATTTAAAAACAAGAATGGGAACACGTTATGTTCTTCATTTTGAAAATGATGATTTTATGTCATCAGTTAACTTGGCAAAATGGAACATTTACTCAGTAGCACTGCAAGATCTTACTTTATATACGTTTTCTTACCTTAAAAATAATTTCAATTATAATGATATTGAAAAATCTAAAGAAATTTTTTTAAAAATTTTAGATGATGAAATTTCTAACAAAATGCCAATTAATATCATAGACGTTGCAAAAGATAATTTTAGTGAGAGGTTGCACAACATAAACTGGGATAATTACTATAATGACCTTCCATTTAACTCTAGTGCATTATCATTATATAAATGGGCACCTATCGCAGAAGAGTTAAAAAATTTAGATAGAAAAATTGTTTTAAATTCAGTTATCTTAAAATGGGATACTGTAAAAAAAGAATTTCAAGAAAGAATAAATTTTTAATTATTTTTTCTGTTCTCAACTAAACTGTTAACAACATTTGGATCTGCTAAAGTGGTAGTGTCACCTAACTGACTGTGTTCATTGGCTGCAATTTTTCTTAAAATTCTTCTCATGATTTTTCCAGATCTAGTTTTAGGTAATCCTGGAGTAAATTGTATAAGATCAGGTGTTGCTAATGGGCCAATTTGCTTTCTTACCCATAGTTTCAATTCTCTTTCTAGATCACCCGTTTCCGTCTCTCCAGCATTAAGTGTAACATAACAGTAAAGTCCATTACCTTTTATATCATGAGGATAACCAACAACAGCTGCTTCAGCAACTTTGGGATGTGCAACAAAAGCACTTTCAATTTCCGCCGTTCCAAGATTGTGACCTGATACAATTATAACATCGTCTACTCTTCCAGTTATCCAATAATAACCATCTTTATCTCTACGACATCCATCTCCAGTAAAGTATTTACCATCGAATTGAGAAAAGTAAGTGTCAATAAATCTTTGATGATCGCCATAAACTGTTCTCATTTGTCCTGGCCAAGATTGAGAAATGCAAAGTCTACCTTCTCCTGCTCCTTTTATTTCTTTTCCATCTTTGTCAACTAAACATGGTTTTATTCCATAAAAGGGTTTGGTTGCAGAACCAGGTTTAAGCGGAATAGCTCCTGTCTGAGGTGCAATAAGTATTCCTCCTGTTTCTGTTTGCCACCACGTATCAACTATTGGACATTTTGAATTACCAACAGTCTTGTAGTACCACATCCAAGCTTCAGGATTTATTGGTTCTCCAACAGTACCTAATAATTTCAGTGATTTTCTTGATGTTTTATTGACCGGATCACTACCCTCTCGCATCAATGCTCTAATGGCAGTTGGCGCGGTGTAAAATGTATTAACTTTATATTTGTCGACTATTTGCCACCATCTGGAGCTATCAGGGTAATTAGGTATACCTTCAAACATTATAGTTGTAGCTCCATTAGAAAGTGGACCATATATAATATAACTATGTCCGGTGACCCATCCAATGTCTGCCGTGCACCAATAAATATCTTTAGGCTTGTAGTTAAATATATATTGATGAGTCATTGATGCGTAAACCATGTATCCCCCAGTAGTATGCAAAACACCTTTCGGTTTACCAGTAGAGCCTGAAGTATAAAGTATAAACAGTGGATCTTCCGCATTCATCTCCTCAGGTTCGCAGTGAGCTGGAACATCCTTGATTAAATCGTGATACCAAACGTCTCTATCATCATCCCAAAATACGTAATTTCCAGTTCTTTTAACAACAATACACTTTTTAACATTTGGACAGTTTGTTAATGCCTCATCAGTGGTAGCTTTTAAAGGTATTTTTTTTCCTCCCCTGATACCTTCGTCCGCAGTAATTATATACTCTGACTCACAATCGTTAACTCTTCCCGAAATAGATTCAGCTGAAAACCCTCCAAATATAATAGAATGAATTGCACCAATCCTTGCACAAGCTAGCATTAAAACTGCTAACTCTGGTATCATAGTCAAATAAATTGTAACTCGATCTCCTTTTTTAATTCCAAGTTTTTTTAATCCATTTGCAGCTTTTGATACTTTTTGATGTAATTGTTTATAAGAGATTTTTTGACTGTCTTTAGGATCATCACCAACCCAAATGATAGCAGTCTTATCTTTTTTATCTTTTAAATGTCTATCAATACAGTTTGCTGATGCATTTAAAGTTCCGTCTTCAAACCATTTAATTCTAACATCATCTTTACTATATTTAACATCTTTAATCTTCTTGTAGGATTTTATCCAAGTAATTCTTTTTCCTTCTTTTTTCCAGAAGGTGTTATTATTTTTAATTGAGTCATTATACTTCTTTAGGTATTGGGCTTTATTTGCGAGACCACTTTTAATCCATTCAGGTTTAGTTTTTATTATTAATTCAGAAACTGATGAGCTTTCTTTTTTATTTTGTTTTTTCTTATTAGATAAAGTATTTCTTTTAACTACTTTTTTATATTTAAGACCTTTTTTTTTGACTTTTCTTTTAGTTGTTTTTTTAATTTTTTTTTTACTTTTAGATTTTTTTCTTTTAGGCATAAATTTAATTTTATAGTTAAATTTTACTCATCTTATTCAAGATTTTCCAGCTTTTAGAGTCTATTGGCATAACCGAAAGTCTACTTTGTCTAACTAATGATAAATGGCTTAATTCCTTGTTTTTTTTAATAGTTTCTAATGAAACTGGTGTTTTAAGTTTTTTTATGAATTTAACTGTTACGGCTACAAAACGACCAGTTTTGTCAGTTTTATCTAAATAAGCTTCTTTAATAACCTCAACAATGCCAACAATTTCTTTTCCAATATTTGAATGGTAGAAAAAACATTGATCTCCAGTTCTCATATTCTTTAAATTTTTTGAGGCTTGATAATTTCTAACACCATCCCAAGGGGCTCCTTTTTTTCCAGCTTTTTTTTGTTGATCAATCGACCAAACATCTGGTTCAGATTTAAGCAACCAATAACTCATTATAATTGGACGCCAGCTCCTTTAAGAAATGCCGCATCTTCATCTAATGGCCATCTAGGTTTTGCGGGATGGTCTAAATCACTAAATAATTTTAGTTTAAATTTTTCTAAACCAACCATGGCAATCATTGCCGCGTTATCACCGCAGAATTCTATTGGGGGGAAAATACTTTGGTAATTTTTTTCTTCACATAATTTCATTAACATCGCTCTTATTTTTTTATTTGCAGCTACACCACCAGCAACCACAAATTTTTTTTCTTTTAGGCTATTTGTTTTTTCAAACTCATTAAAAGCAACAATTGTTTTCTTATACAAAATTTCTTCAATCGTTTTTTGAAAAGAAGCTGCAAGATCAAATTTCTCTTGATCATTTTTAATTGTTTTGGATATTTTAAGCACAGCAGTTTTTAATCCTGCGAAAGATAAATTGCATCCACCTTTATTTATAATTGGTTTGGGCAGTTTGAATTTTTCTGGATTCCCTTTCTCAGCCAAAACTTCGATTTCACGTCCTCCTGGAAATTCTATTTCTAAAAGTTTCGCAGTTTTATCAAATGCTTCTCCTAAAGCATCATCAATTGTCGTACCCAATCGTTTATATTTACCAATAGATTGCACACTTAAATATTGAGAATGTCCTCCCGAAATCAGTAAGAGCAGATATGGGTAGTCTAGTCTAGAATTTAATTTTGGGCTCAAGGCGTGTCCCTCGAGATGATTGACGGCAATAAATGGTTTGTTTGTTGTAAGTGCAAAAGTTTTTCCAAAGCTTAACCCGACTGATAGACATACGATCAGACCAGGCCCTGCTGTAGAAGCTATAGCGTCAATTTCATCAATTTTTTTTCCACTTTTATCAATAGCTTTTTTTACAATCCAATCTATTTTTTCAATATGTGATCTTGCTGCTAATTCAGGAACTACTCCCCCAAATTCTTTATGAACATCTTCTTGACTGGAAACAATGCTAGATAAAACAACTGGTATCCCTTGCTCATTTTCAGTAACTAAAGATGCTGCTGTTTCATCGCAACTTGATTCTATTCCAAGAATTAAGGGTTTTTTGCTCATTCAAATAAGTTTTAATAATTGTACAATCTCAATACAAGTAAGAAATATATTTTTTATGAAAAAAAAAATAACAATTGGATCAAGAGGAAGCAAGCTAGCTACACTTTATGCACAAAAAGTGAAAGATCAGATTATTAAAAGCGCTAGTTTTAGGGAGGATGAGATTTTTATAAAGTCAATATCAACAAAAGGTGATCAGATTAAAGATAAAAGATTATCTGAAGTTGGTGGCAAAGGTTTGTTTTCTAGTGAAATTGAAAAACAACTTCTAAAAAAAGAAATTGATATTGCTGTCCATGCTCTTAAAGATATGCCAGTAAATGAAACGCAAGGGCTTATAACTGACTCATTTCTTGAAAGAAATGATCCACGGGAAATTCTTATAACATTTAATAAAAAAAAAATTAAAGACTTAGATGTTAATTCTATAATCGGAACTTCTTCTTATCGTAGAGAGTTTCAAATAAAAAAAAAAAGACCTGATCTGAATTGTAAACTCATAAGAGGGAACGTGGATACAAGAATCAAAAAGTTAAAAGATGGACTTTATGACGGAATACTTTTATCAAGTGCCGGAATGAAATTTTTAAAACTTGACGAATACATTACAGAAACTTTTGAAACTGAAGAAATTATACCTAGTGCTGGGCAAGGTATTATTGCTATTCAGTGTAGGGAAAACGATGATGAAGTTATTTCAATTTTAAAAAAGATTAATCACGATCAAACCTACAGAAGGGCACATTCTGAGCGAAATGTTTTAAAAGTTTTAGAGGGCGATTGTGAAACTGCAGTGGGTGTTCATTCAAAAATAGAAGGTGACCAACTAACATTAGAAGCTGAGCTTTTTTCTTTAGATGGATCAGAGAGATACTATGAAAAAAAAATTGTTGAAAAATCAAAGTTTAGAGAGGTTGGTGAAGAGATTGGTGGGATTCTAAAAAAAAAATCTAATAACTCTTATAAGAAATGATATGCATATTTTGTTGACTAGACCATTGGAAGATTGCTCGGCACTAGCTTTGAAGTTTAAATTGCTTGGTCATAAAATATCCCATCTTCCCTTACTTAATATCGAAAAAATTAATTATGATAAAATTAATTTTTCTGAATTTGGGGGAATAATTTTCACCAGTGCTAACGCCGTTAAGTATTTAGATTTAAAAAATATAGATAAAAAAATTAAGTGTTTTTGTGTGGGAAATATAACAGAAAAAAAAGCTCGTGATTTAGGTTTTCAAAATACAGTTGCCGCAGAGGGAAATGTTTCAAATTTAAAAGAATTAATTTTAAGGACGTACGATACTAAAAATAAAAAACTTATTTATGTTAGTGGAGAAACGGTATCTGTTGATCTAGATCACCAGTTGGCTTTAGAGGGTTTTGTTGTAAAAAGAATTATTAATTATAGAGCAAAATATAATCAAAAATTTGATGACAAGTTTATAATCAAATTAAAAGAAAATTTACCTGACATAGTTTATGTTTATTCACAAAATAGTGCCTCAAGTTTTCTTAATTTTATAAAAATATATCAAACCGAGACTTTATGGATGAATACAAATTTGATGTGTATTGGTGAGAAAACCTCGTCTATATTGAATGAAATTAAATGGAAAAAAATATTTCTTTTTAATCCTGGTGAAGAGGAGTTTTTGTTATATAAAATTTAGTTATGGAATTAATAAATAATTTTTCAGAAATTTTTTTATCAGTCTGGAATAAAGGGATTTTAGGTGTTGATATTTTTCAAATATTAATTGGTTTAGGAATTTTTTTAATTTTCTTAATCTTCAGAGGAATTTTAAGTAAACTAATAATAAAAAAATTAGAAATAATTTCAAAAAGAACAACTAATAAATTAGATGATACTTTTGTTAACGCTCTTGAAGGACCAGCAAGGTTTTTACCAATAGTTTTGGGATTTTTTATTGCAAGTTATTATATGACTTTTTCTGCTGAAAGCAGAGATATTGTTGATACAATAAACAGAACTTTAATAACAATATTAATTTTTTGGGTAATGCATCAAATTATTGAACCCGTCTCATATGTTTTAAGTGGTCTTGATAAACTTTTAACTAAGGAGTTAATTGGATGGATAATTAAATCATTAAAGATTTTGATTTTTATTTTAGGTTTAGCTGCGGTTTTAGAATTATGGGGTATCAAAATCGGTCCCATTATCGCGGGTTTAGGTTTATTTGGTGTGGCTGTGGCTTTAGGTGCTCAAGATTTATTTAAAAATTTAATATCAGGCATTTTAGTTCTTGTTGAAAAAAGATTTAAAATAGGAGATTGGATTTTAGTTGATGGAATAATAGAGGGCATAGTTGAAAAAATTGGTTTTAGATCTACGACTATTAGAAAATTTGATAAATCTTTAGCAATAATTCCTAATTTTCAGTTTGCAGAAAATGCGGTTATTAATGTAAGTGAAACTTCAAACTGGTTGATAAGTTGGATTATCACTCTTCAATACGACACAACAGTTGATCAATTAAAAACAATAAGAGATCAAATAGAAAACCATATCAATAAAAGTGATGATTTTAAGCAAAGTGTTGGTGTTGCAGTTAGAGTTGATAAATTTTCAGATAGTTCGATAGATATGTATGTTCGTTGTTTTACAAAAACTAGCAGCTGGAATGATTGGTTGTCTGTAAAAGAGCGTTTAGCTATAGAAATTAAACAAATTGTTGAAAGCAACAAAGCTTCTTTCGCATTTCCAAGTCAGTCGATTTATGTTGAAAAGAAATGATAGCTGTTTTTTATTTAGTCTTACAGATCCTAAAACTCTATTCCTATGTTGTAATTGCAAATGTAATAATAAGTTGGCTAGTTGCTTTTAATATTCTAAATACTCAAAATAGATTTGTTTATTTAGTTTTAGACTTTACTTATCGATTAACTGATCCAATTTTAAATAAGATAAGACGTTTTTTGCCAAATTTAGGTACTTTGGATATTTCACCTATAATTTTACTTCTATTGATTTGGTTTATAGAAATGTGTATGAAGCTTTACGTTGCACCAATGATATTTTAAATAAATTATGATTTTAATTGATGGAAAAAAAGAAGCTGCATTATTAAGAGAAGAGCTTAAAAAAGAAGTCTCTGAACTTAAATCAAAATATAATAAAGTTCCTGGTCTGTCTGTAATCTTAATTGGAGATTTAACTCCAAGTCAAATTTATGTAAGAAATAAAGAAAAATCAGCTAATGAGGTTGGACTAAAGTCCGAGGTAATAAAGTATCCCGATAACGTCGAAGAAAAAGTAATTTTAGAAAAAATAAATGAATTAAATAATGATAAAAGTGTTTCTGGTATATTAGTACAATTACCTTTGCCAAAACATATAGATAAAAAGAAAGTTATTGAAGCAATTGATCACACAAAAGATGTTGATGGATTTCATCCTATAAATGTCGGCAATCTTTCTTCTGGTTATGAAAGTTCAGTACCTTGTACTCCTCTAGGATGCTACTTATTAATTAAAAAATTTGAGCCGAATTTAAATGGTAAAAAAGCTGTTGTAATAGGTAGATCGAATTTAAATGGCAAACCAATGACACAACTTCTTTTGAAAGAAAACTGCACTGTAACGATAACTCATTCAAAAACTAAAGATTTAAAAGCTGAATGTTTAGAGGCAGATATTGTTGTTGCTGCCGTCGGTATTCCTGAGTTGGTAAAAGGAGATTGGGTTAAAAAAGATGCAATTGTGATTGATGTAGGTATTAATAAAACTGAAAAGGGAATTGTTGGTGATGTTGCATTTGATGAAGTTTCAAAAAATGCAAAAGCCCTTACGCCAGTTCCTGGGGGTGTTGGTCCAATGACAATTGCGTGTTTGCTTAAAAATACGATTGACTGTTTCAAAAGATCGCAAATTTAACATTTAAATCCTTAAAAAATTTTTGATAAGCTAAGCTATGAGAAAGCCAAAATACCCATATAGAATTTTAATTATTATGGCTATACTTACCATCCCTCCGATTGGAGCAACTCAACTTGGTTGGTATCTATACGATCAACAAACTGGATTTGATTATGGTATGATTATTGGAACTTTTTCAGTAATATTAGCAGCATGGCTTATGTACGAAAAAAATTGGAGAGAGGAAGATGAGGACTAATTAATGGAAAAAATTATCTTTCTTGGTTTAGTAATACCAATTTTTGGATTTGTTTTATATCTTGGCGCAACTGCAATAATGAATGGATTTAGTGCCAAAAGTGCAAATAAAATAAATGAAAATTCTGATAATGAAAAAACTGATCCTCCTTTGGTTGATGAAGATAGTTTAAGTTATGAGCTTGAAAAATTGAATAAACTTTTAAAAGATGGAGTTTTAACCCAGGAAGAATTTGAGAAAGCAAAAAGAAAAATTTTAGACAACTAATTGTAACTAAGTAATTTTTTAAGTGAGTCAAACTCACCAATTTTATAAATCAAAACATCCTCTTTTTTAAAACCATACTTGTTGGCGCTGGCTTTAAATCTTTTTGGTGGCTCCATTATAGGTTCTAAGGATAGAACGAAAGTTCCCCAATGCATGCCAACTACTTTCTTACTTTTAAGATTTTGAGCAATTTCTAAAGCTTCCTCTGGGTTCGTGTGATAGATAGATTTATCTTTATAAGGCATAATTGGATAAAAATTGTAAGCACCAATATTTATAAATGTTAAATCAATCGGACCATATTTTTGACCAATATACTTATATATGTCGCCAATTCCTGTATCACAAGCAAATAAAATTTTTTTTCCGTCATATTCAATTAAAAAATTTCCCCATAAAGTTTTATTGGTATCAGTTAGACTACGTTTTGACCAATGAACTGCAGGTAAAAATGTAACTTTTAATTTTTCGTTTATTTTTATTTCGTCATACCAATCCATTTCATTAACATCTTTATATCTTCTGAAGTATTTCCCAAGTTTAAGAGGCAGTAACACTTTTGCATTTTTATATGGAAACTTCCTAATTGTGTATGCATCTTGATGGTCGTAGTGGTTATGAGTTAATAAAAATAAATCTATTTTTGGTATTTCATTTAGAGTAAGCGCCGGTTCTGTATATCTTTTTGGGCCAAATATAAGTGGCCCAGCGTTTTTAGAGAACACAGGGTCTGTGATTATTGTAGTTTGACCAAGTTTTATTAAAAACGTTGCATGCCCAATCCAAGCCACATAATCATCTTCTTGATATTTCTTCAGATCTGATAAAACTTTTTTTTTTTTAATTACATGCTCTTTAGGAACTGTCATATCTAGTTTCTTTTTTTCTTTATTAAAAATTTTGAAGGACCATCTAATGTTAGGGTCAGCTTTTGGTGAACCTTCAGGATTTCTGAAACTACCGTCTACTAAATGGTGATAAGGTTTTCTTTGCACTTTGACTAATTTTTTTTATTTAGAGCTTTTATTATTATCTCTTCTAAGGTTCTACTAATTATTATTGTCCCCTTTTCGTTTGGATGTATGCCATCACTTTGATTAAATTCAGGCTTCATAGCTACTCCCTCTAGTAAAAAAGGAATAAGCTCAATTTTTAATTCTTTGGCTAAATCAGGAAAAATTTTGTCAAACTTTTTTTTATAAGTAAAACCATGTGAGGTTGGAGCAATCATTCCAGCTAGAATAATTTCAATATTTTTATCTTGAGCAATTTTTATGATTTTTTCTAAATTGCTTTTTGTTTCTTTTGGCTCGATACCTCTTAACATGTCATTGGCGCCCAAACATAAAATTATTAGATCTATATCTGGCTCAGTTAAAGTCCAATCAGCTCTATTTAAACCACCTGAAGATGTGCTACCAGAAACACTGCCATCAACAATCTCAATATTATAACCCTTTGCCTCTAAATTTTCCTCTAAAACGACTGGTAAACTATCGGCATCAGATAAACCATAACCCGCCATCAAACTATCACCAAATAACACAACCTTTTCGAGTGCATATGCATTAATGGTTAGTAGACATATAATAATTATTTTAATAATAAAACTTTTGTTCATGAGCTCTCTTCTTAAATTAAAAAAAATAAATCTTAAATACCAAACTGGTAAAGATAATATTAGCGTTTTGAAAGATATAAATTTGACCACAAAAAAAAAAGAGACTATTTCAATAGTAGGTGAAAGTGGTTCAGGAAAAACAAGTTTAATCATGTTAATTGGTGGTTTAGAGCGTCCAACTTCAGGCAAGATATACTTTCTAGACAAAGAAATTACAAAATTGAGTGAAGACGAAGTATCAAAAATCAGAAAAAAAAATATTGGTATAATTTTTCAGTCTTTTTATCTAATCCCCAATTATACAGCCCTAGAAAATGTAACCTTAATTCTTGAATTGAATAAATTCAAAAATCCTGAGAAAGAAGCAAAATCTCTTTTAGATAGATTTGGACTAAAACATCGACTAAACAATCTACCCAGCCAGTTATCTGGAGGAGAACAACAACGTGTCGCTATCGCGAGAGCTATAGCTATGAAGCCAGAGCTAATTCTAGCTGATGAACCTACAGGAAATTTAGATACAGAAAATTCCGATATGATTTCTAAAATTTTATTTAGGTATGTCAAAGAGGAAAGTTCTTCGTTAATTATGGTAACACACGACCCAAAACTTGCTAACCGTGCAAGCAGAAAAATTAAAATTAAAGATGGAAAAATTAAATAAATTTTATCAATACAAGTTTATCTTAATATATGCTCTGAGAGATTTAAAAAGGAACTATAAAAAAATCTCAAGTATAATCATCACCCTGTTCATAAGTCTTTTTATATTAAGTGCAATATTTACTATTGAGGATAGTTTGAAAAAAGAACTCAAAGAAAATGCCAAAGAGCTTTTAGGTGGAGACTTAGAAATTGATTATAATAGAAA
Organism: uncultured Pelagibacteraceae bacterium; assembly: GCA_902563555.1. Taxonomy (GTDB): domain Bacteria; phylum Pseudomonadota; class Alphaproteobacteria; order Pelagibacterales; family Pelagibacteraceae; genus Pelagibacter. The sequence continues at coordinate 33,671 of CACEXM010000004.1, forward strand.
TAAAGGAAATATAGATTTATTAAATAAAGTTGAAGAGTTTACAATTATGTCAGAGATGGTTGAATTTAGTACAATGCTCTCAACAACAAATCGAAAGAAAAATAAATCTTTATTCACTAGAATAAAAACTGTTGATCAAAAATATCCTTTATATGGTGAGTTAACTTATGAACCTGCTGGTGCTTATGAAAGAATGCAAAATGAACCTTATACAATTTTAATTAATGAGAGTTTATCAAAAACCTTAAATATCAAGACAAATGAAATTGTAAAAATTCAAGATCGAGAATTTCTTGTTATTGGTAAGGTAAGATCTGTTCCAGATGTAAGTGGATTTGTGACTTTTGGAGATTGGGTTTTAACAGGTAAACAGACTTTGGATATCTTAAAACTTAATGGGATAGGAAATTTTTTAAATTACGAATACAAGGTAAAATTTGATAATAATGATGACCCAGAAATAATCATAAAAAAAATCAAAAGTATTTTTAAAGACGATCAAAAGGTAAAAATTAGATATCCAGAAAATGCAGCAAGTGGATTAAAAAGAGTAATTGGTAACTTTTCACAATTTTTATCCCTTGTCTCAATAAGTGCGATGCTAATTGCTGGTATTGGAATTGCTAATACTCTTCTGTCATTTATAAATCAAAATAATTTGTCTATAGCAGTAAGAAAGGCTTTAGGTTTCTATTCTGGTAATATTAAAAAACTTTATTATCTTCAATTAGTAATATTATTATTTATAATTACTATTTTGGCGTACCTCATTAGTTTACTAATTGTGCCATTAGCAGACAAACATTTGTCAAGTAGCCTTGGACTTAAGATAAATTTATTTTTTTCTTTTTTTAATTTTTTTAAAATATTTTTAATAGGTTTGTTAGTTTTGATAATTTTTTCGATTCCTACAATCAGTTCTATTGATCAAGTCAAAGCATCAAGTCTATTTAGAAATGTTTTCCAAAATTTACAATTTTATTACTCAAAGAAATTAATTTTTATGAGTATTTTCATGTTATCAATTTTGATTTTAATATTTACCTATAGATCAGAAAATCTTACTTATAGTCTTGGGTATTTTGGGGCTTTTTTTATTTGTTTGATTATATTTTTTCTACTCTCAAAATTAATCATATTTTTATTAAAAAAGTTTAGATTTGATTCGAGCACTACTTTAAAAGTATCTATTAAAAATATTACCCAATCAAAAAGTATCACACCTATAACAATTATGTCTTTAGGCCTAGGCGTCACATTACTTTTGACTTTGGCATTAGTTGGAACTAACTTTAAAAGAGAAATAGCAAAGTCAATTCCCGACATCGCTCCTGATTATTTTTTTGTGGGTATTCAAAATGGAGAGCGTGGAAAGTTTGAACAAATAATTTTATCAATGGATTCTGATGCTAATGTTGAAATTGTGCCAATGGTTTCTTCAGGAATAGTAAGGATTAATGGTATAAATCCAAATACATATATTACACCTGAAAATGATAGCTATTGGGTTATAGGTAGTGAACGGAGATCATCTTGGACAAGAGAAGTTCCTGACGACAATTTAATTATTGATGGTAAATGGTGGGATTTGTCTAAACCAAACCAACTTCAGATATCATTAGACGCTAAGGTTGCAAAAGATTTTAATATTAAATTAGGGGATATATTTACTTTAAATATCTATGGTAGAGAAGTTGAAGGTGAAATAGTCAACTTTAGAGAAGTTGATTATAGAGATCTTAATATAAATTTTGCAATGCTGTTTAATCCTGACTTTGCAAAAAAAATTCCTCACGAATATTTAGCGACCACAAAGTTCTATAATTTAAATAAATTTGATGAAACAAAAATGCTTGAAATTTTCCCTAGTTTATCAATGATTAAAATTGCAGATTATTTAAATAAAGTCACAAATGTTTTAAATAAAGTTTTCATAGCAGTTATTTTAATTTCAACAGTCACCATTGTTATTGGCTTAATAGTAATATCAAGTGCAATTATGGTTCAAGGAAAAGTAAGAGAATATCAAAATTTAGTTTTTAAAATTTTAGGGTTTTCAAGAAAAGAGATTATCTTTTCTTCATTAATTGAATTTATGATCATTTTTATATCAGTAATAATGATTGCAATTTTTTTTGCTGTAATTGGTTCCAAATTTATAATTGAAAATGTGTTTGAGTTATCTTGGAAGTTTAATCTTGAAGTCTTAATTTACCTTGGACTATCTATTGGTTTTGTAACTTTAGTACTGATATTATTAACTAACATCAAATATTTAAATCCAAAGGTTTATCCACTTATAAGAAATCAATAGTCATTTAAAACTATTGAATTTTTTGCATTAGCCACAAACTATCTCCTGCTAAAAAATAAATTTTACCATTTTCTGGATGTACTTGTATATCTCTTAATCTTCCAATTTTTTTTTGAAAAATAATATCTTCTTTTACATTTGATAAATCTTTAAATATCAGTTTTCTTAGAGATTGATCTTTCAATGATGTTATAAGTGCATGACCATTCCATTCACTAAATTCCTTACCTTTGTAAATTGTGATGGCACTTGTGGCAATTGAGGGTACCCAATAATGAATCGCTTTTGTGAAGCCTGGCTTCCATTTAGGTCCAATTGGGATACCAGAGTAATTTGTCCCTCCCCATCCTAAAATTTTCCAACCATAATTTTCACCTTCTTTAGCCTCACCAAACCAATCTCCACCCCTTGCTCCGTGATTACTCATATAAATTTTTCCGTCAAATGGAGATAAAGTTAAACCTTGTGGATTTCTAATACCGATTTGATATATTTCTGGAAGCCAGTTGGATTTCCCTTTAAATCTAGGATTGTCTCGTGGAATACTGCCATCTAGATTTATTCTGATAATACTTCCTGGATGTTTTGTTGGATCTTGCGCAATCATACCCTCACCTCTTTCACCAGCAGATGCAAAAAGATAGTCATCTTTAATCGCTAATCTTGATCCAAAATGATAACCAGAATTAATAGGAGGATTTGCTTGGAAAATATTTTCAAATTTTAATTCTTTTTCGGCAAATTTTGTTTTTGCAATTGAGGTGCTGGTTTTACCATTACCTCTATTTTCTGTGTAAGATACATAAATAAAATTATCTTTAAAAAGAATATCTAGTAATCCACCTTGACCATGTTCTAAAAAGTTAAGATTGTGCTTTATTTCAGAAATTTGTTTTGAAATAATGTTTACAACTTTTATTTTTCCACTTTTTTCAGTTATAATTAGCTCTTCATTATTAATAAATGATGAGCCCCAAGGACCGTTTAAATCCACAATTTTTTCTAAATTAAAATTTTTTGCAAATGAGAGGTTTGTTAAGAGTAAGAATAAAGATACTGAGAAAATAAACTTTTTCACTTTACGAGAGCTTTGATCTTCCACCATCAACTGCTATAATTTGACCTGTCACCCATGAGCTATCATCTGTAATAAGAAATTTGGCTAAAGACGCTGAGTCTTTTCCCTCACCCAATCTCTTTAATGGATGAGCTTTTGCAATTCCATCTGCTAAGGCCTTATTTTTTAACATTGGTTCAGCGATTTTAGAATTGGTTAAACTTGGTGCAATACAGTTTACTCTTATGTTTGGAGCAAATTCTGCAGCCAAAGAAACTGTTAAACCCTCAACAGCAGCTTTTGTAGAGGCAATTATTGCATGATTTGTAAAACCTCTTTGAGCAGCAACTGTAGAAAATAAAACGACCGAACCTTTATTTTTTTTCAAAATATCCTGATATCCCTTTATAACCTCGACTGCAGAGTATAAATTTAATTTCATACACTTATTAAAATCTTGCTCATTCACCATTCTTAAAGGTTTCAGATCAATTGAACCCACACAATAAGCAATACCTTTTACATCAGAAATATCACTTTTAACCTTATCCACAAATCCATCTTGCAAAACATCAGCTATTGTAAATGCACAACCTAATTTTTCAGAAATATTTTTAGTTTCATTTTCATTTCTACCAACTAAATGAACTGAATTCCCTGAATTTACTAATTGTTCAGCCAAACTAGAACCGATGGATCCTGTCGCACCAAAAATAAGATATTTTTCTGACATAAAAATTTTTATTAGTTATATTTAAATATGAAGTTATTTTTTATACTTGGCAATCAATTATTTCCACCAAAATACTTGGACCGCTTCAAAAAAGACCACCTATTTTTTATGGCAGAAGATTACCAATTATGCACTTATGAAAAACATCATAAAAATAAAATCCTTCTTTTCTTATCATCAATGCGTTCACATGCGGAGTCTCTTAAAAAGGATAAGTTCAAATTAGAATATTCGAGAATTGAAGATAAAGAATTTAAAGATGACTATTTAAAAAAATTAAAGAAATTAATTAATTCAAAAAAAATAAAAGAAATTTCGAGTTTTGAAATTGAGGATAAATTTTTTGAGAAAAAAATTGATCAATTCACAAAAAAAGAAAAAATTAAATGGAATATTGTGCAAACTCCTATGTTTTTAAATTCGAGAGATGAATTTAAACAATATTTATCAAAATCAAAAAAACCTTTTATGGCAACTTTTTATAAAGAAGTTAGAAAAAAATCCGGCATATTAATGGGTTCAGATGGAAATCCTATAGGAGGTAAATGGAGTTTTGATGAAGATAATAGAAATAAGTTACCAAAAAATATCTCTATTCCAAAATTCCCAAAAATTAATGAGACTAACCATACTAAAAAATTAAAACCTATTATTGAAAAACTATTCAAAGATCATCCAGGAACAACCAAAAACTTTTGGCTTGCTACAGAATTTAATGATGTGGTCAAATTATTAGATTTTTTTATTAAAGAGAAATCTAATTTATTTGGTGATTATGAGGACGCTGTGGATCAAAAAGATAATATTTTATTTCACAGTGCTTTAAGTCCTTACATTAACCTAGGATTAATAACGCCTGAATTTATTATAAAAAAAGTTTTAGATTTCCATAAGAGTAAAAAAATCAAATTAAATTCTTTAGAAGGTTATGTGCGTCAAGTCATAGGATGGAGAGAATTTATGAGAGGAATTTATCAAAGTTATTCAAACGAAATGGAAACTAGAAATTTTTTCAAACAAAATCGCAAAATGAAAAAATCATGGTATGAAGGTACAACTGGTTTACCACCACTAGATTATGCAATCAAAAATGCTTTAAATCATGGATGGTCTCATCACATTGAAAGATTAATGATTTTATCTAACATCATGAATCTTTGTGAAATAAAGCCTACCATTGTTTATAAATGGTTTATGGAAATGTTTGTAGATTCCTCAGATTGGGTAATGGTGCCTAATGTTTATGGTATGGGATTATTTAGTGATGGAGGAATATTTGCTACAAAACCATATATATGTGGCTCAAGTTATTTTATGAAAATGATGGATTTTAAAAAAGGTGATTGGTGCAACATAATGGATGGGTTGTATTGGAGATTTATTGATAGAAATAGAAAATTTTTTTTGAAAAATCCAAGGTTATCCATGATGGTTAGAATTTTCGACAAAATGAAAAATGATAGAAAAAAATTAATTCTTCCTGCTGCAGAAAAATTTATTAAACAAAACACACTTTAGTGAAAAAAGAAAATCTTCCATCTAAAATCTGTATTGTTTGTAAGAGACCTTTCAATTGGCGAAGAAAATGGAAGCTAAATTGGGACAGCGTTAAATATTGCTCAAAAAGATGTTCTAGCAAAAAAATATGAACTTAGAAAAATATAAATGGAAAAGTAGAATTTTACTTGTTTCTACAACAAGTTATAAGGATAGAATTTATCTAGAGGCAAAAAAAATATATCAAGATAAAATAAAAGATTTTCATAAAAGATTTGTAAAATTAATTTGTAAAATTAATAAGCAGGAAAAATCATCAATTGATTTAATTGGTTTTGATGGCAAATCTAAAAAAAAGATGAATAACCTTAATCATAAAAAAATTTTTAAAATTATAGACAAAATGCCATTAAGTAAAAAATCTAAACCTATAAATTTATCGCTGTATTCAGATTATAATCCTAAGACTACTACTCATGGGTTAGGATTCAAAAATAAAGAAAAAGCTCTTTACACAATTAGAACTATTAAAAATCGTTCAATTAAGTATCAGGTAAATGTTATTGCAACCATGCTGGGTAGAGCAAAGAACCATCCTAACAAAACTAGGGATATGGAGGATGCTATAAAAATATTTGGTGATTGGATGAAAAAGTATAAAAGTAAAAAAAATGAAAATTAGAATAATTAATTATTTAAAGAAATTAGTAGTTTTGTTTTTTCTATTAATCCCAAATAATCTGCATGCTGATTTTTTTGAAGATATAACAAGCCAAATTGCTGAGAATCCTAAAAGACTTAGTTATGGAGTTTCCGTCACCGATATAAATCAAGATGGAAATTTTGATTTTATAGTTACTGGATTTGGTTATTTGAATTTAGCTTTATCATATGAGAATGGAAAACTGATTAATATTGTAAATCAAAAAAAATTTTCTGATGAATTTAGAAGAACAATTGGTGTTGCTGCATGCGATATAGATAGAGACGGATATGAGGAAATATATTTTCTCAATACCGACACATATAGTGGAACAAAAAAATATTCAGATAGATTGATAGACTTAGATAAGGGTAATTTTATTGATTTATTTGAAATTGAGAAAAATCAAAAAGATCTCAATTTAACTGCTGGGAGGTCAGTTGTTTGTGTTGATAGAAAAGGAGATGGCAATTATGGTGTATATGTTGCTAACTACGGAGGACCCACAAGATACTACGAATATAATGATGACATAATAGTTGATAAATCTGTTCAATTGAATCTGGCGAAAGTTACAGGTGGACGTGCTGTCGTGGCTGGACACATCATTTCTGATAAAATTGATATATTTGCAGCCAATGAGAGAGGAGCAAATTTTTTATACAAAAATGACGAGGGTAAATTTTTAGATGTCGCATACGAATATAGAGTTCAAGACGTACTTCAAAATGGGAGAGGTACAGCTTTGTCAGATATTTATTACCGAGGAAGACTTGATATTTTAAATGGAAATTGGGGAGGATTTCACAGAGCATATGTGCTTAAAAATGATATTTTTGAGGATATAGCAAAGCCACCTTTTGATGAGCCGTCAAGAATAAGAACTGTTATTTCAGCTGATTTAGATAATGATGGTTATGATGAAATATTCTTGAATAATATTGGTGAACCCAACAAACTTTTTAGAATTTTAGAGAATGGTTTGGTAAAACAAATACCTGTCGATATTGGTTTAGAACCAGATGGATATGGAACTGGAGCAGCAGTTGCCGATATAGATAACGACGGTATATTAGAATTATTAGTTTCCCACGGAGAAAGCAGAGATCAGCCATTGTCTTTGTATAAAGCAAAGGTGAATCCTCAACACAAATATTTAAGGATTAAACCCCTAAATAAATATGGGGCGCCTGCGAGAGGAGCAACAGTAACATTGATTTCAAATTTAAGAAAACATTCAAAAACAATTGACTCTGGTTCAGGGTATCTATGCCAAATGGAACCAGTAGCTCATTATGGTATTAGAAAAAATGAAAAGAATATAAAAATAGAGGTTAGATGGACAAATGGAAAAACTAAAATGATCTCGGTAAAAAATCTAAATCAAACAATTACTTTAAAACAAAATAACTAGTTTAAGGGCTGAAGAACTCTATTTATAAAATGGATTATACCATTAGAAGTTTCAACATCAGCAGTTACAACTTCAGCTTCATTTATATAAACTATACCATTAACTTTTTTTATAGTTATTTCTTCACCATTAATTGCTTTGAGTTTAATCTCACCTGCAACTTCTGAAGAAGGAATTTTTTTGGAAAAAACGTGTCGTCCTAAAATATTTACAAGTTTATCTTTGTTTTCCTCTCTCAACAGACCATAATATGTTTGTGCACTAATTGCTGCAAATGCGTCATCTAAAGGTGCAAAAACAGTAAATGGTCCTTCACTTTTTAAATTCTCACTTAATCCTGATTTCATTAAGGTTTCGTTTAATTTTGTAAATTTACCGGTTTCCTTCAATTTATCAATTACATTTCCAAATGTTATCGATGGGATAATCATCATGGCAAGTGTTAAAAATATTATGTGAAATTTTTTCATTGGACTTTAATAACTTTAAATTTATAATTTGAAAGTAAATTAAGTGCGACAAATAATAAAAATTTTTTAAATTAATTAAATCAATGAATTTTTCAAAAACTATTTTTAGATTTGTAATTATTTTTATCCTTACTTTATCTTTTTCCAATATTTCAAATTCAGTGGAAAAAAATTATTATAAAGATTTAATAACAGATTGGTCCAGAATATTTCCTGACAGCAACAGAAATGCTGCTGGTCCAAAATTCTTCAAATATATAATTGATAAAGACATAAATTATGAAGACTTCATTGAATACAACAAACTTTATTGTGCTGTTTCTGGTTCATTGATTGATCCCAATAGTGACCCTGATTTTTTATTTATCAGTGAGAGAGGAACTAAAAATAAAATTTGTGGTAATTACTATAAATGTTGTATTCCGTGTTCTTGTGATATTATGAAATATTCTGAAGTTGAAAGGATGAAATATAAATTTAAAGACGGAATCAAGGAGTTTTTTGTTTTTACAATTAAAAATCCCTGCAACAAAGAAGATTTTCCAAATAGGGTTAATAAAGATTATTTCTGTGATGGAGAGAAAATAAATAACAAACAGGTTTATGATTTAAATGGCCGAATAGTAATTGGTTTATTGCATAACGGTAAAAGCTGCAGAAAAGATGAGATAGATTTTGTAAAAAATCATCAGATAACTGGTAGATTTTGTGAATTTAGAAATAATACACCCATAGAGAATTTAGAGGCAGGCATGGGCGATATCTTTATTAAACTTGCAAGATAAAAATTATGGATAATAAGATTTTTGAATGGGCAGGAGTTATAACAGCAATATTATATTCATTATTCGTAGCTATGAATATTGGTATTGAATTTTTTGGTTTTTGCTTATTACTTTTGTCTGCAATTTTAATTGGAATTTGGGCGTATAGAGGTGGTCATAGAGGAATATTATTTTTACAATTCTTTTACGCAACGGCAGGAATTATCGGAATGTTTAGGTGGTTTTAATTGAAAGTTGAAATTATTTTTGGAATATAATTTTTAAAATTAAAAAAACCTTTGTTGCAATATTGCCAAGAATACTGATCAAGTTTTCTATATAAAAAAGTTATTTTTGAGTTATTTAAATTTAAATAATCTAAGTTTTCACCAACCGAGGGATATAAACCATAACAGTTTTGAATATCTTTTATTTCACTTATACTGATCATCTCATAATCAATAGACTTGGCTTTTAACCTTTGTTTTTGGTCTTCAATTAAAAGGGATTTAAATTTTAGAACTTTTTCACCCAGCTTAATAGATCTATTATTATTTTCATTTGAAATTAAATAAATTTTTTTAAATTTATAATTTTGAAAATCAGTAATTTCAAAAGCAAGATTATTATCAAAAATTAATAGACTTTTATCTTCAATATTTTGAGGATTACTAAAATCTTGTTTTATTATTGAGTAAGTTTTTTCAGATACTTTTGGAGGAGCATTTTCATTTAACTTAATATTATTGAATCTGTTAGCAGTGAATTTTTTAATGTTCCATTCGCTCGCCAAATAATGTTTTCCTTGTGTTTGAACTCCAGCAACCCATCTCCATCCAAGAGTATTGGACGCAGCATCGCCGTCATATAGATGTTGCATAAAAAATTCTGCACCTAATTGCCAAGGTAATTCTAGAGTAAAAATCCAAATACTGGCGAACCACATCCTTGTATGATTGTGTAAATAATTATTTTCTTTTAGTTCGATTACCCATTGATTAAAGCAATCTATCTTTGTTTTTCCTTCAATTGCATTTTTATAATTTTGATTATTTTTTAAATTTTCCTTAATTTTAGTTAATTCTGTTAAATAATCTGACCAAACATTTGGTCTTAATTCTAGCCAGCCCTTCCAATATGTGCGCCATAATACTTCTTGTATAAATTTTTCATTTTTTGAAAAAGAAAATTTACCTAGAGATTTTTTAATGATCTCTTGTTCATTAACAATTCCATGAGTTATATATGGTGACAAACAAGAAACATTTGATCTTTTATCTGGACCAAAATCAAAATTTCTAAGCTTTGAATATTCTGTAAGGTTGTTTTCAACAAAACTTTCTAATCGATCTAAGGCCTTAGCCCTTGAGGGTTCAAAATTCATTTAAAACTATTTAGATTTTTTTTTCTTAAGACCTAATTTATCACTATGTCTTAATCTCAAGATTACAATAGCACCAGCAATTAAAACTATTGCAACTGCCTCATAAACCAATGCAGTAGGGTCCATTTCTTTACCTTGAAGAATAATAAATCGAGCAAGTGCAGTAATTGCTATTAGTAGTGGTAACGTAATACTGATTGATTGCTGGTTCCAAAAAACTCTAACCATTGCAAGAACTTCTAAATAAAGAAACATTAATAACAAGTCAGCTAACGTTACAGACATGTTTTGATACATTTTATAAATTTCAATACCTACAGCAATTACTGTGCTTATTAAAATAATGCACATTAGTATAAGTTGTAGATTCTTAGCTATTTTTTCCATTATTTGTCCTTACTAAATGGCAACCATTTTTCAAACACTGATTTTGATGGACCATCATATGGAATAGTATACGAGTTAGTATTTGTTAAAACTTCAATACCCTTAGAAAAAACAAAAATAAACACTATAACAAATACAATAACCATAATTTTAAATGGATCAAAATTCTTTGTTTGAAAGACGCTGGTCGATTTTTCCTCAGCTTTATGGAATTGTTTGAATGTCATATAGACTGCAAATATAAGACCGATATGTGCCAAGTATGTTCCAGCCCAGCCAAAAGCAAAAGTCGTATATGAAAATACATACAAACTAAATACAGTTGTCCATATAAAACTTAGGACTAGTAATATTTGTAATCTAACAGCCTTAGGTAGTGATCTTAAATCATTTTTACTATCATCAAACAATATATTGGCTGAGTCTTGCATCCATTTTTTTAAATTGTCCATAAAACTAAGTTATGTTTTTTTTCAGAATTGACAATGTAAAAAATTGTCAATTTTTCTTGAGTTATCTTAATTTTTTTTTATGAAAATTTATAAATTTTTCAACGTTAGATTTATTGAAGGATTTATTTTCCTCAAATGAAACCTTTTTCATTGAATATGCTTTACTTTTTGTAATTCTTGATTGAATAATAATATTTCCTTTATAAAGCTTAAGTTTTACAGTTCCATTTACTTTATTTCTTTTGAGGTCGACGATTTTTTGAAGTTTAAACCTTTCTTTTGAAAACCAATATCCATTGTAAATTAATTCTGCATATCTAGACATGATGGAGTCTTTTTTATGCATTGTGTTTTTGTCTAATGTTACAGACTCTATAGCTCTATGTGCATGAATAAGAAGTGTACCACCAGGTGTTTCATAAACTCCTCTAGATTTTATACCAAGAAATCTATTTTCAACTAAATCAACTCTTCCAATACCGTTTTTACCAGCTATTAAATTAAGTTTTGTTAAAATTTTCTCAGGATTATATTTTTTTCCATTAATACCAACTGGGTCTCCATTTTTAAAATTTATGGATATAAATGTAGCCTTATTAGGAGCTTTCTCTGCAGAAACCGTTCTTTGAAAAATAATTTCTGGAGCAGAATTTTTAGGATTTTCTAAAACTTTTCCCTCGGTAGAGGTATGAAACAAGTTATCATCAACAGAAAAAGGTGTGGAACCTGCTTTATCTTTAGGTATGGGTATTTTGTATTTTTTTGCATATCTAATAAGATCTGTTCTAGATCTTAAATTCCAAATTCGCCAGGGTGCTATTATCTTAATCTTTGGACCAAAAAAATGATAGCCAAGCTCAAATCTTACTTGATCATTTCCTTTACCGGTGGCTCCATGAGATACTGCATAAGCTTTATATTTTTTTGCAATTTTTATTTGATCTTTTGCTATTAAAGGTCTTGCAATTGAGGTACCCAATAAATATACGCCCTCATAAATCGCGTGACCTCTGATCATCGGAAAAACATAATCTTTAACAAAAATATTTTTTAAGTCTTTTATTATAATATTTTTTACCCCAAATTTTTTTGCATTTTTGATTATCTTTTTTTTATCTATCACTTGACCAATATCAGCCGTGTAACAGATTACTTCGGCATTATAATTTTTTTGAAGCCATTTAAGTATTATGGAGGTATCTAGTCCTCCAGAATAAGCTAATACAATTCTTCTGTTTTGTGTCATTAACTAACTACAAGCTTTTTTCGCTGTGTTATAAGCTTTAGTGAAACCTAATAATGAATAATGATCAATTGTTTGAGAACCTTTTTCGTTATAACCAGTAACCATAATTCTAGAACCTTTTTTCATAACCCTAACCATTATTTTTTCTTTTTTATTACTGGTCATCCAAGCAAAACCTTGTTGTTTGATATCAAATTTAAATTTGTTATTTCCAGATGTTGCAAGAACAGTATTATTTTTATTAAATTCATATCCAGCGGTAGTGCTTATTTCATTAGTAATTTTTTCACCTGGTCTGAATGTCACAAACAGCCTTGCATCTCTTTTACTTGTTTTTGGAGATTGTAAAATTGGTGAGGATTGAGCAAAACAAACTTTACCCGATGTTTCTGCTAGCACTATGGTTTCCCAATCTTTATATTTTCCAATTTTTTTGAGATCTTCAGCTAGGGTTTTTGTAATTGAAAAAAAAATAAAAAATAAAGACAATAATAAAGTTTTTTTAATTATGGGCATGGGTTTGGGTATTTTTTTTGAATATTATTAATTTCATTTAGTATTTCACTTGATAGAGTTACATTTACACTTTCTATATTTGTTTTCAACTGTTCCATTGTCGTTGCTCCAATAATTACACTTGTTACGAAAGGCTGAATCTCACAAAATTTTAAAGACATTTGGGTAAAATCAACGTTAAATTTTTTTGATATTTTATAATATTCCTCAATTGCGTTTTGACCATTTTCGTTTTTATATCTTGTAAAATCTTTAAATAGTTTCATTCTTGATTTTTCAGGCAAATTATTATTCCTATATTTTCCCGTTAAGTAACCAAATGCTAGTGGTGAATAGGCTAACAATCCACTTTTCTCTCTTACTGAAATTTCTGCTAATCCAACTTCATAAGATCTATTGAGTAAATTATAAGGGTTTTGAACAGACATCATTTTAGGAAGATTTTTTAACTTAGAGATTTCAAGAAATTTTGACAAACCCCATGCTGTCTCGTTAGACAAACCTACATATCTAATTTTTCCCTGTTTAATAAAATTTTCTAGACTTTCAAGTATTTCCTCAAATGGTGTCCAGTCATTATCGTTTTCATCGTGCTCGTAACCGTGTTTTCCAAAAAAATTAGTATTTCTCTCAGGCCAATGAAGTTGATATAAATCTATGTAGTCTGTTTTTAACCTTTTAAGGCTTTCTTCTAAAGCATCTGAAATTTTCTTTTTTCCAAAATTATTTCCACCACCCCGAATATATTTATTTGAGGTATTTCCACAGACTTTTGTAGCAATTACAACTTTGTCTCTTTTATTTGTTTTTTTAAACCAGTTTCCAATTATTCTCTCTGTTTCACCATAAGTTTCTTTTCTCATGGGAATTGAATAAATTTCTGCTGTATCCCAAAAGTTTACTCCATGATCTAATGCCCAGTCCATTTGCTCGAAACCTTCTTCTTCCGTATTTTGTTCTCCCCAGGTCATTGTACCGAGACAAATTGTACTAACGTCAAGATCAGTATTACCTAATTTTTTGTAATTCATTGTGGTTTTAAAGTGTTAATATTTATTAATCTTTTAAGGTATCTTGAATAATTAGTAAAAGACTATATATCTATATCAATTATGGAATTTGATAAAAAAGGAATTTTAGCAAGAGCAAAAGCTGCAGCGCAAGAGACAACTGCGGTTATGGATGAAGGCTTAAGAGCCTATATGTTAAAAGTTTACAATTATATGGCAACCGGTGTTCTTTTAACTGGGATTGTAGCTTTATTATCCTTTAAGATGTCGGTAGTAACTGATGCAGGTGGTTCTATTGTTGCATTAACGAGTTTTGGTTCAACAATTTATATGTCCGGATTGAAATGGGTTGTAATGTTAGCTCCATTAGCAATTGTGTTTTACATGAGTTTTGGAATAAATAAAATGAGTGCTGGAAAAGCACAAACTACTTTTTGGGTTTTTGCTGCATTAATGGGATTATCTCTTTCATCAATATTATTAGTGTATACTGGTTTGAGTGTAACTAGAGTTTTCTTCATATCTTCAGCAACTTTTGGTGCGATGAGCATTTATGGATATACAACAAAAAGAGACTTAACGAAATTGGGTTCTTTCTTAATGATGGGATTGATTGGAATTATCATTGCTTCGTTGGTAAATATTTTCATGAAATCATCTATGATGTATTTTGTAATTTCAATTTTAGGTGTGCTTATATTTGTTGGATTAACCGCTTATGATACACAAAAAATAAAAAATATGTATGTAGCAAGTGATACTGGTGAATTAATGGGTAAAAAGGCTGTAATGGGTGCTTTAACCTTATATCTTGATTTCATAAATCTATTTATTATGCTTCTTAGACTTTTTGGTCAAAGAAGATAACGTTAATCTGAAAGTTTTTTCCAATTAGTTTTTTTCAGCAAATTACTTAGATTGTCAGAATTTTTTAAAATCTTGCCATTTGTATCAGTAATCAAATATCTTAAATTTTTGTTTTTTGGTTTAAAATTTTTACAGATTTTATATAGAGCGTTTTCAGCAGCATTCTTAAAAACACTAAACCCAACCTGTCTGCTGGAAATATTTAATCCATAATCTTTCCAAGATCCTTCAGAAACCATTTTAGCATATAAATCCAGAATTATTTTAAGTTCGTTTTTTTCAAAAAAATATTTTTCATCGATGCTTTTATTGTGTGTATTATTTATGATTAATCGTAAGTTGTTATTCATTAATTTTATATTTATTAATTAAACTGATCTGAAAAGCAGTGAAAATAAATGTGATAGGTAATAGGCCCCATACTTTAAAGTTAACCCAAAACTCCTCAGTTTGAGTTCTCCATACTAACTCATTCAAAACTGCCAATCCAAAGAAAAAATATATCCATCTTTTATTCAATATTTCCCAGCCTGTATTTGATAATGAAATTGAACCACCCATAATTTTTTTAAGCACAGGCTCTTTCGTAAAATATCTACCAAATATTAGAGATAATCCGAATAAGATATTTATAATAGTTGGTTTAATATAAATGAAAACTGGATTATCAAAATAGATAGTCAGTCCACCAAATAATGTAATTAGTATTCCACTAATTAAAGGAACTTTAGGAATTTTTTTCTCTAGCATCCACATAATTATTAGTGCAATAATAGTTGCAATTATGAAAGGTGGTATCGCAATCTTTAAATCTTTGTCACTATCGTAATAGTAGTAAAAAAAAATTATAAGCGGTCCAAAATCTGTAAGAAATTTAATTAAGGATTTATTCACAAAAAAGATATTAACATAAATAAAATTTAACAAAAACTTTATATTTTTTCCTATTGATTTTTATTTTTAAATACCCATACTCTCTTCAATGGCAATTCAAAAAGCAAAATTTTCAATTGGTGACATTGTAAAACATAAACATTTTGAATTTAGAGGTGTAATTTATGATGTTGATTTTGAATTTAACAATTCTGAGGAGTGGTATCAGTCTATTCCGAAAAATGTTAGACCAAGAAAAGATCAACCATTTTATCATTTATTGGCTGAAAATGATGAAATTACATATGAGGCGTATGTCTCAGAGCAGAATTTATTAGTAGACGATTCTAATGAGCCCATAAAACACCCGCTTATTGAGGAAATTTTTTCTGGTAAAAAAGGCTCAAGTTATTTCAAGCAATCTAACTAAAATTCATTTTTTAAACACAATTAGCTCAAAACTTAGACACACGATCCTTTTAAAAATAATACAATTCGATCAAGGATGCTAAAGTTTTACCCTTCGTTATTATCTCCCTCTGCATTCTTGATCGGATAATTTTTCACATTATATTCAGCGTATGAATTAGTATATATCTTTATATGTTTAAACACTTTGAACCAAACAAAATATTTTCAATCACTTCCAAAGCCCCGAGATATGTCCTTTATCTACTTGTAATCGTTTTGACTATCGGTCTTATTGAGTCTTTATTATTGTCCCCCGAGGACTATTTGCAAAGTCATACTGTTAGAATTATGTATGTTCATGTACCCGCAGCATGGTTAGCACTTGGAATTTTTTCTTCAATTACATTTTTATCAGTAACTGGTTATATTTTTAAATTAAAAAACTTTTTTTTGATCGCTAAAAGTTTAGCTCCATCAGGTTTCATCTTTAATATTATTGCTTTAGTCACAGGATCTATTTGGGGTAAACCAACATGGGGAACATGGTGGGCTTGGGATGCTAGAATTACTTCTATGTTAATTCTTGCACTTTTTTATTTAATGTTTTTAATGGCTTGGAGAATTTATGATAAAAAAGAACAAGTTTTTAAAATTACCTCAATCATAACAGTTTTAGGAATAATAAATGTTCCAATTATTAAGTACTCTGTAGATTGGTGGAATACGCTTCATCAGCCAGCATCAATAAATATTTTGTCAAAATCTACAATTCATTCTTCAATGTTGGTACCTTTGATGATTATGACTGCGGCATTTGCCCTATTCTCGTTGTTAATTTTTTTAATGAAATATAATACAGAACTGATAAAAATAAAAAACAAGGGTTTAGACAGATTATGATTACTGAATTATTTTATATGAGTGGATATGGAATTTATGTTTGGAGTTCATTTGCTTTTACTTTTTTAAGTTTTATTTCTTTATATGTCGTTACTAAGAATCAGTATGAAAAAGAAAAAAATAAGTTTATAGCTAAATTTGGGAACCTAAACGCTGAAAGAGCTGCCTCTGCTAAACTACAAAGAATTAATAGAGAGATTTTGTCCAACACTTCAACAATTTAACTTTTTAAGCCATGTATGGTCGTAAAGTTAAACTAAGATTTTTTTTCATTTTCTTAATTATTGTTACATTAAGTTTGACAGTATTTCTTATTCTAAAATCTTTGGAAGAAAATGTTATTTATTTTAAATCTCCGTCTGAGGTAAAAGTTTTATCTGAAAAGCAGCAGAAAAAAATTAGAATTGGAGGAATGGTAAAAACTGACTCGATTTCTATTGTAAATAAAGAATTAAGTTTTGTTATCACAGACTTTAAAAGTGAAATTAATGTTGTTTATTCAGGACTAATACCTAATCTTTTTGAAGAAGGTAAAGGTGTTGTTGCAGAAGGATTTTTAAAAGATGAAAATTTTTTTTCGGCAACTAAAATTTTAGCTAAACATGACGAAAATTATATGCCTCCCGAAGTTAAGGCTGCTTTAGAGGAGAAATAAAATGTCAAGCTTAATTGGATATTATTCTTTAATTTTTGGTGTTGGCATTTCAATTCTAGTTATATTCTTTTCAATTAAAAATTTTAATGACACTCAAAATCTTGATATTAAAGTAATATCATTAGTCTTCTTACAACTTTTGTTCGTGATAATAAGTTTCTCAGGTTTAATTTTATCTTTTGCAAACTCTGATTTTAGTAATGAGACAGTTTTTAATCACTCCCACACGACTAAGCCTCTTTTTTATAAAATCTCTGGTACTTGGGGCAATCATGAAGGAAGTCTATTACTATGGTTGTTAGTTTTAACATTATTTATATTTGTTTTTTTGTTGAAATCCAAAAATCAACCAAACCAATATAGAATTTTAACTTTATTATTTCAGCAAATAATTATAGTAGGTTTTTTTATTTTTCTGATACAGACCTCTAATCCTTTTAATCATATTTTTCCGGTCCCAAAAGAGGGATTAGGTTTAAATCCTATATTGCAAGACCCTGCATTAGCAATTCACCCACCAATTTTATATTTAGGGTACGTTGGAACCTCTATAATTTTTTCCTCGGCACTTGCAGCAGTTTGTTCAAATAATATTACAAAAATGTGGGCGTCACATATAAAAAAATGGGTTTTAGTCTCTTGGATTTTCTTAACTTTAGGAATTTTACTTGGATCTATTTGGGCTTATTATGAGTTAGGTTGGGGAGGTTTTTGGTTTTGGGATCCGGTTGAAAATGTATCTTTAATGCCGTGGTTTGCACTAACAACTTTATTACATTGCGTACTAGTTTTAGAAAAGAAACTAATTCTTACCTCGTGGGTTGTTATTTTATCAATTGCAACTTTTACCTTAAGTATGTGTGGTACTTTTCTGGTTCGGTCGGGTATTTTAAATTCTGTCCACACATTTGCCAACGATCCAGAAAGAGGTTTGTATATTCTAATATTTTTATTTATTTTGATATTCTTATCTTTTTTTATTTTTTTAATTTTTCATAAAAGCGAAAACAATAACACCAAAACTTTCTATTTATTAAGCAAGGAAACATCAATATTAGTAAATAATTGGTTTATGATGTATTTTTTATCTGTTGTTTTAATCGGTACAATTTATCCGATATTTTTAGAAGTAATTTCATCTCAAAAAATATCTGTAGGTCCACCATTTTTTAACAAATTGATACTACCTTTTTTAATTCCTTTTATGTTGGCGATGGCAATAGGTCCTAAATTAAAGTGGATTAAATCAGATCTTGAAGACAAAATTTATTTAATTTTGTTTTTTATTATTTCTTTAATTTTATCCATATTGATAATTAGAAATTTAGATATTAATTTTCTTTATAATACAGTTTTAATCACTGCAGCTTTTTATTTGTTTTTTATTACTCTTAGAGATTTTTTTTATGCAAAATATAGAAACCTATCACAAATAATAGCGCATTTTAGTTTTAGCATTTTAATACTAAGTATTTTATTTAATAATATTTTCTCATCTGAAATTATTACAAATTTAAAAATTAATGAGACTTACCAAGATCAAAATTTGAAGATTAATTTTGAAAGCATTGAGCAAGAAAATAAACAAAATTTTAAAGCTATTAAGGGAAAGTTTACTGTAGAGGATCAAAGTGGATTAATTGAAGTGATGCAACCTGAATTAAGAATATATAATCAACCAAATATTATTACTAGTGAAGCAGATATTAAAACAAATATATTCACTGATAAATTTATGACAATGAATTATGTCCAAAATCAAGATTATTTTAATATTCGTTATCAAGTAAAACCATTTATGATTTGGATTTGGATTTCTACAATTCTATTGTGTTTCAGTGGTAGTTTAAGTTTTATTAGAAAAAAGTATGAAAGCTAAAATTTTTCCTATATTCTTAATCATTACATTCTCAATAATTTTTTATATTTTTTATAAGGGTTTACAAAATTCTAATATTTATACTCCTGAAATTAAATCAGAAATTAAAATTCCAAGTTTTGAAGCAAAAGAATTTTTTTCAAAAAACACCATAAATTCAGATCAAATTTTTATAGGGAGTGAATTCTATTTATTAAATATTTGGGCCTCGTGGTGTATTCCTTGTAAAGAGGAACATAAGTATTTAATGGATTTAAGTAAAAAAGAAAATATTAAAATTATTGGACAAAATTACAAAGATAATTTTGTCAATGCTAAAAATTTTTTGATAAAGTTAGATAATCCATACGATTTAATTTTTTCTGATAATGATGGCACGATAGCAATTGAATGGGGTGCATATGGAGTACCTGAAAGCTTTTTGATCAAAAATAATCAAATAATAAAAAAAATAATTGGTCCTTTGAATGAAAAATTATTTTCTGAGATAAAAGAATTGACCCAATGAATATTTTAAAGCTTTTAATTACAGTTATTTTTTTGATTAATTTTTATTCCTCTGATTTAAAAGCTAAAAATTTAGGAACCGAAATTACAAAAAATTTAAGATGTTTAATTTGTCAAGGACAATCAGTATATGACTCAGATTCTGAATTTGCTAATAGCTTAAAAATTTTGGTAGAAAAAAAATTAGATGATGGTTTAAATGAAAAACAGATATACGATTATTTGAAAAATAAATATGGAGATTGGATTTTGTATGATCCAGGATTCAATAAAAACACCTATTTTCTTTGGTTATTGCCGATATTGATGTTTGTATTTGGTGGTGCAATAATACTTAGAAAAGTTATATTAAAAAAAAAAAAATTATGAAACATTTAAGAATTTGTTACCTGGTTATATTAACTTTTTTAATTTCTTCCTCAGTTTTTGCGGAAGATACTAAAGTTAATGACGATAATACAAGGTTTAATATTTATTCGGGTATGTTTGATTTTAGTGATAATGGAAAGAGATCAACTTTAATTGGTTTCCAACACCAAAATACTGATTTAAATAGAGATACTTTTCTTGGTAATCTTTCTCCAATAACAGGTTTTATGTTTACCGCTGATAGTGCGGCTTATTTATATACCGGCATACAAGCACAATATTCTTTGGGAGCATTAAATATTACACCTAGTTTTACTCCAGGTCTTTATAATCAGGGAGATGGGAAAGACCTTGGACACTTACTGGAATTCAAAAGTGAAGTTCAAATTTCATTAGATTTTTTAAAAAATAGCCAATTAGGCTTTTCATATAACCATTTATCCAATGCTAGCTTAGGTGATAAGAATCCTGGGGCAAATAGTTATATGTTTAATTTTTTTAAAACCTTTTAAAAAAACATTTATGATATTAAGATTAAAAGACTGCCACAATTTTGCTGATTTTAGAAAACTTGCTAAGCTTAAGCTACCATCACCTATTTTTCATTACATTGACGGAGCAGCCGATGATGAGATTACCTACGCCAGAAATACTAGTGCTTTTGACGATGTTGACTTGGTACCCAATGTTTTAAGAGGTGTTGAGGATGTTGATTTATCTACGACTATTTTTGGTAAAAAATTAGATTTACCATTTTATCTGTCACCAACAGCACTACAAAGACTTTTTCATTATGACGGTGAAAGAGCAGTTGGGAAAGCTGCCAAAAAATTTAATACAATGTTTGGTGTCTCTGCTTTAGCCACTGTCAGTGTTGAGGAAATTTCCTCAATGATTGATACACCTAAAATGTTTCAATTTTATTTTCATAAAGACAGAGGTTTAAACGACTCTTGCTTGGAAAGAGCAAAAGCTGCGAAATTTGATGTTATGGCTTTAACAGTTGATACTATTACTGGAGGAAATAGAGAGAGAGACTTAAGAACAGGATTTACCTCTCCACCAAAGTTAACTTTAGCAAGTTTATTTAGTTTTGCTACTAAACCGATGTGGGGAATTAATTATCTTACAAAAGGTAAGTTTGAATTACCTCATTTACAAGATTTCGTTAAAGAAGGTACTGATGTTAACTCATCTATTGGAAATTATTTTTCAACTATGTTGGATCAATCTATGAATTGGAAAGACGCTGAAAATCTTTGTTCTAAATGGGGAGGTCATTTCGCTCTTAAAGGAGTTATGAGTGTAGAAGATGCAAAAAGAGCAGTAGACATAGGATGTACAGGTATAATGGTATCAAATCATGGTGGAAGACAGTTAGATGGATCTAGAGCGCCTTTTGATCAACTTGCAGAAATTGTTGATGCGGTTGGTGATAAATTAGACGTAATTTGTGAAGGTGGGATACATAGAGGTACACATATGCTTAAAGCATTATCATTAGGTGCCAAGGCTTGTTCAGGAGGAAGATTATATCTCTATGCTTTAGCAGCTGGAGGTCAAGCAGGTGTAGAAAGAGCTTTAGAAAAATATAAAGCTGAACTAGTGCGTGATATGAAACTTATGGGCTGTACAAAAATAAGCGATTTAAGTCGAAATAATTTAAGATTCAGAATATAGTGAGTTTAAAAAATTGCTATAATTTTAAAGATTTTAGAAATTTAGCAAAAAAAAAATTACCATCACCAATTTTTCATTATATAGACGGTGGCTCAGATGATGAAGCTACTTTAAGAAGAAACACAGAATCATTTAATGAATGTGATTTAGTTCCGAATGTGTTAGCAAATGTTGGTAAACCTGACTTAACAACAACTTTATTTGGAAGGAAAATAGATATGCCAATTTTTCTTTCTCCAGCCGCAATGCAAAGACTTTATCACGTTGATGGTGACAAAGCATCAGCAAGAGCAGCAGAAAAATTTGGAACTTTTTATAGCATGTCTTCGATGAGTAATAATTCTATTGAGGAGATAGCCAATATTTCTAGTGGTCCAAAATTATTTCAACTTTATGTTCATAAAGATAAATCAATCACAGATGATTTGATTGATAGGTCAAGAAGATCAGGATTTGATGCAATGTGTTTGACTGTAGACACATTGGTAGCTGGAAACAGAGAAAAAGATCATAGAACAGGATTTACAACACCTCCAAAACTTACATTAAAAAGCTTAATGAGTTTTGCAATGAGACCTAATTGGGTTTTTAATTATTTAACTGGAAAAAAATTTGAACTCTCAAATGTTAAAAAAAAAACAGACAAAGGAACGAACATTGCTAAATCAGTTATTGAGTATATTAATGAGCAGTATGATCCACTGATGGGATGGAAAGATGCAGAATATTGTGCAAAAAAATGGAATGGACCATTTGCTCTAAAAGGAGTTATGTCAGTTGAGGACGCAAAAAAGGCTGTTGATATTGGTTGTACTGCTATTATGATCTCAAATCATGGTGGTCGACAGCTAGATGGTTCTAGATCACCTTTTGATCAAGTGAAAGCAATTTCAGATGCAGTTGGCGATAAACTTGAGATTATTCTAGATGGAGGTATTAGAAGAGGCACGCATGTTTTAAAAGCATTAGCAGCTGGCGCAAAAGCATGTAGTTTTGGTAAAATGTTTTTGTTCTCTTTGGCCGCAGGGGGTCAGCAAGGTGTTGAACATTTACTTAAAAATATGCACGATGAGATTTATAGAAATATGGTTTTAATGGGTTGCAAAAGTTTAAAAGAGTTGAATAGTTCAAAATTAATCTATAGAAAATAGAGGGGTAATTATGAAGTTAGCAAAAAGTTTAGATAGATTAGGCACAGAGTCTGCATTTACTGTTCTTGCAGAAGCAAAAAAATTAGAGGCACAAGGAAAGCCGATGATTCATTTGGGATTAGGACAGCCAGATTTTAAAACTCCTAAACATGTTGTTGAGGCTGCTAAAAAAGCATTAGATGATGGACATCATGGATATGTTATGTCAAATGGTATCCCAGAATGTCGACAAGCTGTTACAAGGTGGATTAAAAAACGTTACAATGTAGATATTAATTTTGAAAGAATTCTAATTATGCCTGGTGGAAAACCTACTATGAGTTATGCCATCCAATGTTTTGGTGAACCAGGAGCAGAGATTATACATCCAACACCTGCTTTTCCAATTTATGAGTCAATGATAAACTATACTGGTTCAACTTCTGTCCCATATGACTTAACAGAAAATAAAGATTTAAAATTTGATCCAGATAAAATATTATCTATGATAACAGATAAAACTCGACTGTTAATTCTAATAAATCCGAATAATCCGACAGGAAGCTTTGTTGAAAAAAAAGACGTAGATGTTTTAGCTGACGGTCTGAAGAAGCACCCTCATGTTACAATACTTAGCGATGAAATTTATAGTAGACAAATTTTTGATGGAAAAGAAATGCCAACATTTTTTAATTATCCAGAGTTAAGGGAAAGATTAATTGTATTAGAAGGATGGAGTAAAGCTTATTCCATGACTGGGTGGAGACTTGGTTGGAGCTTTTGGCCAGAACATTTAGTCGAACATGTTAATAAATTATTAATTAATAGTGTTTCATGTGTTAATGCTGCTGCTCAATTTGCCGGTATTGCTGCTTTAGATGGACCAGACGACTCAATTGATGCAATGATGGAAAAATTTACTCAAAGAAGAGATTTAATTTACAAAGGTTTAAATGATTTACCAGGTGTAGAATGTAGTTTACCTGGTGGGGCTTTCTATGCATTTCCTAAGGTAATCGGTACTGGTATGAATGGTGCAGAGTTTGCAAGGAAGGCTATGCATGAAGCAGGAGTTGCAATAGTTCCTGGATCAGCTTTTGGTGAAACTTGCCAAAATTACGTTAGATTTAGTTTTGCAGCATCAAGGGATAATATTTCTCAAGCTCTTGAAAATATAAAGAAAATGCTGACTAAATAAGCTGTATTTTTGCTAAAATTTTTATTAATATTTATCAATGAACGATCAAGTACAAGCTGAGTTAAAAAAGATTTTTAATGGTAGGTTTTCAACATCAGTATCGACTAGAGCAAACTATGCAAGGGGTGAAGATACGTATGATCCTATTCTATCAAAGGCAGTTGTATTTCCTGAGACTAATGAGGAAGTTTCTAAGATATTAAGCCTTTGCAACAAACATAAAATCCCAGTTGTTCCTTTTGGGACAGGAACCTCTTTAGAAGGAAACGTTGTGGGCCACGACAAGGGAATCACAATTAGTCTTGAAAAAATGAATAAAATTTTGAGTGTCAACGTTGAGGATTTTGATTGTAGAGTTCAAGCTTGTGTAACTAAAGAGCAGCTAAATGATTATTTAAGGGAGGACGGAGTTTTCTTTCCAATCGATCCAGGAGCTAATGCAGCTATAGGTGGTATGGCGTCGACTTCAGCTTCGGGAACCATGGCAGTAAAATATGGCACGATGAAAACTGTAATAACTGGTTTAACTGTAATTTTGCCTAATGGAGATATTATTAATACAGGTAGCAGAACTAAAAAAACCTCAGCAGGTTACAATTTGACAAATTTATTTATTGGTTCAGAGGGAACTTTGGGGATTATAACAGAAATTCAATTGAGATTATCCCCAATACCAGAGAGTATTATGTCAGCTGTATGTCACTTTCCTACTTTAGAAAGCGCAGTTCAGACCGCTCAACAGGTTATTCAATATGGTGTGCCTATTGCTAGGATTGAAATGCTTAATAAAGATCAAATGGAAATTAGTATTAATTACTCAAAATTAAAAGATATTGAAGCAGTCCCAACTTTATTTTTTGAGTTTCACGGAACAGAGGGATCAAATAAAGAGAATATAAAAATCGTTGAGGAAATCTCAAAGGATAATAATGGAAGTTCTTTTAAATGGGCAAAAGATTTAGAGGAAAGAAATAAACTTTGGAAAGCTAGGTGGGATGTTTATTACTCTGTTAAAGCATTAATCAACAATGGGAGAGTTTATTCTACAGATGTTTGTTTACCTATTTCCAAAATCACTGAGTGCGTAAATTTTGCTGAGGCGCAAACAAAAAAGCTTGGTTTGAGAGCTCCAATGGTAGGTCATTTAGGTGATGGAAATTTTCATGTAATTTTACCTTATGATCCAAAAGAAGAGGGAACCTATAACAAAATAAGAGACTTTAGTGATCTTTTAATTGAAAAAACTTTAGAACTTAATGGTACGATAACAGGTGAGCACGGAGTTGGATTACACAAAAAAGCTTATTTATTGAAAGAACATGGCGACTGCATTCCATTAATGAAATCTATAAAAAGAAGTATTGATCAAAATAATATTATGAATCCTGGCAAGATATTTGATCTTAATTAGTTCAATTTAGATATTTTATGAAAAAAATTCTAATTACAAGAAAGTTGATTAAAGAAAGCGAAGACAAAGCTGTTAAAACTTTTAAACCAATATTTAACACTAATGATGAACTGTACTCACAAACAAAAGTTATAGAAATGAGTAATGGGTGTGATGGAATTTTATCATCACTCACTGACAAAATGGACAAACAGACTATTGATAAACTACCTGATACTATCAAGATAATATCAAATTTTGCTGTTGGATTTGGAAACATTGATTTAGAGGCTGCAAAGAGTAGAGGTATTGCTGTTACAAATACTCCTGAGGTATTATCTGATGCAACTGCAGAGATAGGAATACTTTTAATTCTTGGTGCATGCAGAAGAGCTGCAGAGGGCATACAGTCAGCACAAGAAGGTGGATGGAAATGGTCAGCAGATTATTTAATTGGTAAGCAATTAACGGGAACAAGATTAGGAGTTTTAGGAATGGGAAGAATAGGTCAAAAAATTGCTAAAATTGCTAGATCATTAGGAATGATAATTCATTATCACAACAGATCCAAACTTAGTGAGGAAAAAGAACAAGGCGCTGTTTATCATAAAGATATAAAAAGTCTTTTTTCTGTCTCTGATGTTTTATCTATTTGTTGTCCTGCAACAAAAGAAACAGAGAACATGATTAACAAGGAAACAGTAGAGTATTTTCCAAAAGGTGCAGTAATAACCAATGTAGCTAGAGGAGACATTGTTGATGATGAGGCTTTAATAGATGCTTTAAATAGAAGAAAAATTTATGCAGTAGGTCTTGATGTTTATAAAAATGAGCCAAACCTAAATCCAGGGTATAGTAAAATTAAATCAGCATTTATTTTACCTCACCTTGGTAGTGCAACGAAGGACACAAGAATTGCAATGGCTAACTTAGCTATAGATAATATTGATGAGTTTTTTAAAACTGGAAATTGTAAAAATAAAGTCAATTAATTCTACCTTGGATTGAATAAAATTCAACTTCTGCGACATCTACGCTACTTTTTAGAAAGACTCCAATCTCAAACTATGCTTAAATTCGCCAGTTAATTAACTGTAATAGGAGAAATAATGACTAAAGAAAATAAATCATTGAAGGTGAAAACATCTTCAAGACGTAAGTTCTTTAAGACTGCTGCGAAGACAGGTGCTTTAGCTGCAGCCGCTGTTGCAATGCCATACGTAAAGGCAAATGCAGCAACTACATTAAAGATGCAAGCTGCATGGCCTAGTGGAGCAAACATTTTTTTTGAAATGGCTGGAGACTATTGTAACATGGTAAAAGAAATGTCTGGAGGATCTCTTCAGATTGATCTTCAACCAGTTGGAGCAGTTGTAAAGACTTCAGAAATCGGACAAGCGGTTAGTTCCGGTGTAGTAGATATGGGTCACTGGGTGACTGCATATTGGTATGGTAAAAATCCTGCTGCATCATTATTTGGAACTGGTCCTTCATACGGAATGTCATCTCAAGAAGTAATGGGATGGATGGAGTATGGTGGAGGAAGAAAACTATATGACGAAACACTTGCAAAAGTTGGTTTCGATTATATTGGTTTTTTCCATATGCCTATGCCAGCACAGCCTTTTGGTTGGTTCAAAAAGAACGTAACTAAAGTATCTGATGTTAAAGGTATGAAGTACAGAACTGTTGGTTTAGCGACTAACGTTTTGACTGCAATGGGAATGGTAGTTAGACAGTTACCAGGTGGTGAAATCCAACCAGCAATGAAAACTGGTTTGATTGAAGCTGCTGAGTTTAACAACCCGACTTCAGACTCTCAATTTGGTATGCAAGATGTTTCTAAGCATTATCACTTAGGAAGCTTCCACCAATCTCAAGAGATGTTTGAAATTCCAGTTAACAAAAAAACATACAACAGTTTATCACCTGCACATCAAGCAATATTGAAAAATGCTGCTTATGCTGCAAACAGTGATAACTACTTTAAAGCTTTAGTAAGATACTCAGCTGACTTAGCTAAGTTAATGAATGAGCATAAAGTAAATGTGTATCAAACTTCAGATGAGATTTTAGCTCAACAATTAAAAGGTTGGGATAAAGTTATCGGCGATTTCAATAAGAAAGATCCTTTCTTTAAGAAAATCGTAGATTCTCAAAAATCATATGCGAAGAGAGTAATGAAATACTTGCTGATGAATCAGCCAAATTACAAACTTGCATACGAAAATGAGTTTGGTCCAATAGGAAAAGTTAAACTGTAATTAACTTTTAATAAAATTTAAAGGGGGGCTTAGGCCCCCTTTTTTATTTGATTAATCCAATACAATTCAATAAAAGTTTATATCTATGATGAGATCTTACATAAAATTTGCTGATAGATTAAGTGTCTCAATGGGTAAAGCTTTCTCATGGTGCATCGTAATTTTAATGGGAGGAACTTGTTATGAAGTTTTCATGGCGTACGCTTTAAATGCACCAACTTTATGGAATTTTGATTTTAGCCTTCAAATGTACGGTGCAATTTTTATGATGGCAGGTGCATACACTTTATGTACAGAAGCGCATGTTAGAGGAGACGTTATTTACAGATTATTTCCTCAAAGAACACAAGCTTGGATAGATGTAGTTTTATATTTTATTTTCTTTTTCCCTGGTGTTATTGCATTAGCTTTTTATGGTTACGAATATGCAGCGCTTGCATGGAAAATTAAAGAAACAAGTTGGAACAGCCCGGCTCAAATTCAAATTTACATGGCAAAATCTTTGATACCTTTGTCTGGAACTTTATTAACTCTCCAAGGAATAAGTGAGGTGTTTAGATGTATCATATGTATAAAAACTGGTAGTTGGCCAGAAAGAGGAACTGAACGTGATGCTGAAGAGACTGAAAAAGTATTAATGAGAACTTCACAAGAAGGAAATAAAGAAGATGTTATTTAGTCTAACTAATCCTGAAGTGGCAATTATGATGATGGGTATATTTTTATTTGCCGTATTATTAGGTTTTCCGATTGCGTTCACTTTAATGGCAATGGGATTAGGTTTTGGATATTATGCTTACTTTGATCCAACTAAGATGGAACATCTCTTTGATAATAGGATATTCCAACTTTTTGTTCAAAATACCTACACTGTCATGGATAACAACGTGCTTACCGCGGTTCCGCTCTTTTTGTTTATGGGATATTTGGTTGAAAGAGCAGGTATCGTAGCAAAATTATTTTTTGCAATTAGATTAGCATCTCATAAGCTTCCTGCATCAATGGCAGTTGCAGCATTGATTACGTGTGCATTGTTCTCAACAGCTACAGGTATTATCGGTGCAGTTGTTACTTTAATGGGATTACTAGCATGGCCTGCCATGATTAAAGCGGGTTATGATAAAAAATTTGCCTCTGGAATAATTTGCTCAGGTGGGTGTTTAGGAATTTTAATTCCACCTAGCATTATGTTGATTGTTTACTCCGTAATTGCTCAACTATCGCCCCTAAGATTATTTGCCGCTGCAATTTTTCCAGGACTTATGTTAGCTGGACTTTACATTGCCTATGCAGTGTTCAGAGCTTGGTTAAATCCATCGATAGCACCAAAACCTGCTGCAGAGGAAATACCGCCTACAGCAGTAATCATGAAAGAGGTTCTTGTTTCTTTTTTACCTTTATTTTCTTTAATAATTTTAGTTCTAGGTACAATTTTGGCTGGAATTGCAACTCCTGCTGAGGCTGCAGCAGTGGGGGCATTTGGTTCATTAGTACTCTCATATTTTTACAAAACTCTTAAATGGAAAAATTTCAAAGAGTCTGTCTTTCTGACAGCTAAAACAACTGCAATGATTATGTGGTTATTCATAGGATCGTGGACATTTGCTTCTGTATTTTCTTATCTTGGTGGTCACGAAGTTTTTGAACATTTTTTTAAATCTCTAAATTTACAGCCTTGGCAATTTTTAGTAATTACACAATTGATTATATTTTTATTAGGTTGGCCATTAGAGTGGACAGAAATATTAATTATTTTTGTGCCGATATTTTTACCATTAGTTGAATTTTTTGGAGTTAACCCATATTTCTTTGCAATGTTAATTGCGTTAAATTTGCAAACCTCATTTTTAACACCCCCCATGGCAATGTCTGCCTACTACTTAAAGGGAGTTCAATCAAAGAATGTAGAATTAATGCAGATCTTCGGAGGAATAATGCCATTTTTAGGTATTGTGATTTTAGCGATGGTTTTAATGTATTTATTTCCAGGTATAGCACTTTGGTTACCAGAGACATTATTTGCAAATTAATTTTTAAATGACAGATATATTTTCTTTAAGTCTCGAAGAACTTGCATCCAAGATTAAAGATGCCCAACTCACTTCAGTTGATGTTTGTGAAAAGTATATTGAAAGAATAAACAAATTTGACAAAGATATAAAAGCATGGGCCCATTTTGATAAAAAAGTTTTGTTGGAAAAAGCTTCTGAGGCTGATGATCATAGAAGATCTGGAAAACCAACTGGTCCACTTCACGGTGTACCCATTGCGGTTAAAGACATCATTGGCACAGTTGATATGCCAACAGAATGTGGAACAGTTATAAGAAAAGGTAAATCATATTCACAAAATGCAGAAATAATAGATTTGCTTCATGCATCCGGAGCAATTGTAATGGGTAAAACAGCAACCTCAGAACTTGCTTACCTAGGACCTCCGGCAACTACAAATCCCCACGATAAAACAAGAACACCAGGTGGTTCTTCAAGCGGATCTGCAGCATCTGTGGCTTCTTTTATGGCACCTGCATCAATTGGATCTCAAACTGGTGGATCCATTATTAGACCAGCATCTTATTGTGGAGTAGTGGGATATAAGCCTAGTTACGGATTAATATCTAGAAATGGTGTTTTGAGAACATCTTATAGTCTGGATCATATAGGAATTTTTGGAAGAAAAGTTGAAGATGTAGCTATGTTGGCAAAAGTTCTCATAAAAAAAGATAAATTTGATCCAGCAACCATACATTACTCGACAGAAAATATTTTATCTGAAACAAAAAAAGGACCTCTGTTTGATCCAAAATTTATTTTTTATAAAACCGAACATTGGAAACTAGTAGATAAAAAGTCTAGAGAGTCATTTGAATACTTCATAAAATCATTTAAAAAGAATATTGAGATTTTTGACACTCCTTCTTATTTTAAGGATATACATAAATACCATCAAATTATTCATGAGACTGATTTAGCAAATAATTTTTCAGTTTATTTTAAAAAATTTAAAAAAAAATTGTCTAAGTATATGCAAGATGCAATCACAAGAGGAAATAAATATTCGGCCAAAGAATATGCAGAGGCAATTGATTTTATAAAAAGAAGTTATGAGTCATACCAAGAAGTTTTTGAGGATTATCATGGAGTATTGTCGCCAGCTAGTCCGGGTGTTGCGCCCACAGGTTTAAAAAGTACAGGAACAGCGGAATTTAATAAAGTTTGGTCTTATCTTGGTACGCCATGTATTTCGTTACCTTTACTTGAGGGGGAAAATAATTTACCATTAGGTGTTCAATTAATTGGCAATAAATATGATGATCATAGATTTTTAGGAGTTGCTAATTGGTTAGAGAAAGAATGTCAGGAATAAAATGAATAAAATTACTACAATCATAGGATTATCTTTTGCAGTTTTCTTTTTAATTGGTTTAGCAACAACTCTAACGAGATCAATGATGATAGGCTTTTTGGATGTTATCCCAGTTTATCTTTTAATGGGTGCAGCTATCATCATGATGATATACGAAGCCTTCTTTGATAAAGATTAGTATCAATTAAATTGAAAAATATTAAGACAGATATATTCTCATTTTCATTATTATTTATACAACCAATCTTTATGGCTAGTAACCTAGTTGTAGCTAGGGGTGGTGTTGAATTTGTTCCACCTATTTCACTTGCATTTTGGCGTTGGACAGTTGTTTTTTTAATTTTGTTACCATTCACTTATGTAACTTTAAAAAATAATTTTCATATAATTAAAAAGGAATATAAAAAATTATTTTTTTTAGGATCAATGGGATGTGGTGTATGTGGCGCTTTCCCTTTTTTAGCTGGTGAGACAACAACTGTTATTAATATGGGAATAATTTATACATCCTCTCCAGTTTTTATTATTCTAATCTCATATTTTTTTTTTCATGAGAAAATAAATGCAACAAAGATAATTGGCTTAATTACTTGCTTGATCGGAGTACTTATCATCATTATTAAAGGTGATTTTGACTTATTGATTAATCTAAAATTTACAATTGGTGATTTGTGGATGTTGGCTGCTGCAATTGGATGGGCTTTATATTCAATTTATTTATTCTATTGGAAATCTAAATTAAAAATTTTTGATAGATTTACTATGATTTCTTTTTTTGGTGCATTGAGCTTGTTACCTTTTTACGTTGGTGAGGAATTATTTTATAAAGAGACTATTTTTGCGACAGAATTCTATTTATGGGTAACTTTTGCAGCTATATCACCAGGTATAATTGCTTTTACACTTTATACTATAGCTCAGAAAAAATTAGGTGCATCATTGACTGGCTTTACGCTTTATGTTTTTACAGTTTATGGAGCAATTTATGGATACTTTTTATTTGACGAAAAATTTGAGAATTTTCATATTATTGGAACCATTTTAGTTTTCTTTGGCGTATATTTAGCTAAGAAAAATAATGTTAAAAAAGTTTAGGAATAATTTGTTATCGTTTTTACAACTAATAATTTTAGTTTACCTTTTTCTTTTGGCATTTCTTTATTTTTATCAAAGAAATTTAATGTACCATCCTGACGAAAATAATTATTTTAACGATAAACTTTCTGTTGATATTGAAGAGGTTGAAATATCAACACAAGACGGATTAGGCTTGTTAGGTTGGTATCATGAAAAAGATATAAGAAAAAATAAAACAATTTTATTTTTTCATGGGAATGCAGGATCTTTAGAAAATAGAATTCATAAATTGAATCATTTTAGAGACATGAGTGTTAATTTTTTAATAGTTGCCTGGAGAGGTTTTAGTGGCAATGAGGGCAAACCATCAGAAATTGGATTATATGAGGATGGTGAAAGTGCAATTAGATGGTTAATGAAAAAAGGTGTGGATGAAAAAAATATAGTAATTTATGGAGAGTCATTAGGAACAGGAGTTGCAACACACTTATCTCAAAATAGAAATTTTGCAGGTATAATTTTAGAAACTCCATTTACGTCAATGATTGACGCTGCTAAAAAATTTTATCCATATATACCCGTTGGTCTTTTACTAAAAGATAAATTTGAAAATAAAAATAAAATTAAAAATGTTAAGTCTCCAATTTTGATAATGCATGGCGAAAAAGATCAAATAGTCCCTTTTGAGATGGGTCAAAAGATGTTCAAAATGGCTAATGATCCTAAATATTCTTATTTTACCAAATATGACAATCATATGATGGAGTATGATGAGAATCTTATAAAAACATTAAATTCATTTTTAATTAATTTAAATTAGGCCATATTCTAAACAAATAATATTCAAGATTTAATTTTACGCTTAAAAAGTGAAAATTTTTTTTTTAATCACAATTTTATTAATAACTTTAAAAAGTTTTGCATTTTCAAAAGACAATTCATTTTATCCTGATGATTTATTTCACATAGATCATATGGACTCACACAATAAAAAATTTGCACTATATTTTAAGACACGAAAGAAATCAATTTTGGCCAGAGGTGAAGAAAGTAATTATATAAATGATTACCCAAAAGATCTTTATATCTATAATTATTCAACAAAGTCCTCTTCACCATTGATCTCTTATGATTGGTTTCCCTCTCAAGCCAAGTTTCATTTAGCGGAATATGATTTTCCCGTATTTCCAGATGATTTTGCTTATTACCTTTTAAAAGACGACAAAACACTAGTAATGATTAGTGCAGTTAAAAGTTTAAATGCTAATTTTAAATACGATATTTTTGATAAGAAACTTGAACTTTACCCTACTACAGGAAAATTTGATTTTATTATTTCTTCTTTCTCTAAAGATTGTGGGCATTATAAATTTAATGATAATTATAAGTGTAGTATTTATAAACCTTTAATTTCGAGTAATTTAATTAACTAACTTGTGTAAAAGCCTCAGCAAATTTTTCTGCATTGAATAATTCTAAATCATCTTCTTTTTCACCTAAGCCTAAAGCAATAATAGGCATTTGATATTTTTTTGCTATTGCTAGCAGAATACCACCTTTGGCAGTTCCATCTAATTTGGTCATTATTAGACCAGTTAAAGGAATAATTTTGTTAAATTCTTCCACTTGATTAATCACATTCTGTCCTGATGTTGCATCTAAAACTAAAATAATATTATGAGGAGCATCTTGGTCAATTTTCTTTGTTACGTTGGCTATCTTTTTATATTCTTCCATTAAATTTTTTTTATTTTGCAGTCTCCCAGCAGTATCGATTAAAACTTGGTGATAATTATTTTTGATTGCTTCCTCAACTGCTTTGTATGCCACCGATGCTGGATCAGAACCTTGAGATGATTTAGTTAATTTAACATCAATTTTATTTGCCCAATTTTCTAATTGTTCAATAGCAGCTGCTCTAAAAGTATCGGAAGCAGCAAACATAACTTTGTTGCCATTAGTTTTTAATTTTTTACCTATTTTACCAATAGTTGTTGTTTTACCAACACCATTTACTCCTGAGATTAAAGTTGCATTGAGTTTATCTTTTTTTTCAAAAAAAGAATTATTTTCTAAAGGCTTCATTAAATTAACAATGTACTCTTTTAAAATAAGATTTATCTCAGTTGATAGATTTTTGTTGGGATCAATCTTTTTATTTGAAATGATTTCTTTAATTTCAGATGCAGCTTCTACACCAACATCAGATTCAATTAAAAACTCTTCGATTTTATCTAAATTTTTATCGTCTATCTCTTTTTTTATTATTATTTCTTTTAATCCAGATGTCAGTGCAGAAGCACTTTTTTTAAAACCTATCTTAAATTTGTCAAAAATTCCCATTATAGTTTGATCTCAATTTCTTTTATTTCTGAAACGGGTCCTTTCATGTGGATTGAATTTCTATCATCTATAAGAATTGACAACTTACCTGTTTGAAATTCTATATCTGTTTTATTTTCATTAAGTTTATTTAATTTACCGGCAAATGCAGTTGCGCATGCAGCTGTTCCACATGCTTTGGTTAGCCCAGCCCCTCTCTCCCATACTTTCACTTTAATTAAATTTTTATTGATTATCTTGGCTATTGTAACATTACATTTTTCTGGAAAAATTTTATGATTTTCAATTTTGGGTCCAATTTTTTCAATACTGAAATTTTCAATTTCGTTTACAAAAAAAACAATATGTGGATTTCCAACATTAACAGCAGTACCACCAAAATATTCTTTATTATTTAAATCTGTGATCCCAATATTCAAATTTTTAGTATCTAGTTTTTCCGATAAAGGAATTTCGTTCCATTGTAATTTAGCTTTACCAATTTCAGTCGTAACAACATTTTTATCTAAAATTTTTGACTCTAAGTTCCCATTTAAAGTAGATAAGATGATCTTTTCAGCTTTTGTCTCTTCAGAGATTAATTTTGCAACACATCTAGTGCCATTTCCACATGCACCAGCCTCCCCTCCATCAGAATTAAAAAATTTTAAATTTGCATCACTTGATTTACTGGTCTCAATAAATATTAATTGATCACAACCAATAAAATTTCTATCACAAATTTTTATAATCTGATCTTTAGTTAAATTGGTAATTTTTTGTCTATTATCAATGATGACAAAATCATTACCTAATCCATCCATTTTAAAAGCTCTTATCTCCATATATAGTTATTTAACTTATTTATTGACTTTTTGAACCTCTATTATAGTTTGTGGCAGTTTCCGCAAAAACGTTAAATTTGCGGTGTCTTTGGAAACAAAGAGATCGACACTAGTCAGCGAGGGTTCGCCCACTAGTGCGATTACTGCTGTGTGAAATAAATATGTTTGAAAATTTGACAAATAAATTTGAGGAAGTCTTTTCCTCTTTAAAGAAAGCACCTTCGCTTGATGAGCGTCAAGTTGATGAAGGTCTTAGATCTATTAGGCAAGCTTTATTAGAAGCTGACGTATCACTTGATGTTGCAAAAGAGTTTATTGAGAAAGTTAAACCCAAAGCTTTAGGACAAGAAATCATAAGATCTACATCTCCTGGCGATATGGTTGTTAAGATTGTTTACGACGAATTAGTATCTTTATTAGGTGAAAAAAATAATGATGTAAATCTTAATGCTGTACCACCAGTGCCTATGATGTTAGTTGGTCTACAAGGTTCTGGTAAAACTACAACTACCGCTAAACTTGCAAAATATTTGGAAAATAACAAAAAAAAGAAAGTTATGATGGTGAGTTTAGATATTTATAGGCCAGCCGCCCAAGAGCAATTAAAATCTTTAGGTGAACAAAATAATATTTTAACTTTGCCAATAATTGAAGGGCAACAACCATCTGATATTTGTCAAAGAGCAATTAGTGCTGCAAATCTAAATGGTGCTGATGTCATTTTATTTGATACAGCAGGTAGAACACAAATAGACTTGCAAATGATGAGTGAAATTAAACAAATCGAGAATATAATTAAACCTGCTGAAACCTTTTTAGTTGCTGACTCTTTGACTGGTCAAGTGGCGGCATCCGTAGCAAAAGAATTTAAAGATACTGTAAATCTCTCTGGTATAATTTTAACAAGAGCTGATGGTGATGCAAGAGGTGGAGCCGCAGTTAGTATGAAATTTATCTCACAAGTACCAATTAAATTTTTGGGTATAGGAGAAAAAATTAACAATCTTGAGGTTTTTCATCCAGATAGAATTGCTAATAGAATTTTAGGGATGGGAGATATTGTTTCTCTAGTAGAGAAAGCGGCGCAAGATCTTGGAGAAGAAAATATTAAAAAGGCAGAAGAGAATTTAAAAAAGGGACAATTTTCAATGGAAGATTATTTAGCACAACTGAGACAAATGAAAA
Source organism: uncultured Pelagibacteraceae bacterium (assembly GCA_902563555.1). Taxonomy (GTDB): domain Bacteria; phylum Pseudomonadota; class Alphaproteobacteria; order Pelagibacterales; family Pelagibacteraceae; genus Pelagibacter. The sequence continues at coordinate 70,536 of CACEXM010000004.1, forward strand.
AAATGGGTGGAATTGAAGGCATCATGTCTTTTATGCCTGGTGTTTCAAAGGTTAAATCACAAATGGATGCAGCTGGAGTTGATGAGAATATTGTTACAAAGAACGAGGCTATAATATTGTCTATGACAAAAAAAGAGAGAGAGAATCCAAAGATAATTGATGGTTCTAGAAAAAAAAGAATTGCTAATGGTTCTGGTACAGATCCAGCCACTATCAATAAGTTGTTAAAACAATTTAAAATGATGTCTGAAATGATGAAAAAGATGTCAAAGGGTAATCTGAAAGGTATGACTGACAAAGGAATACCTCCAGAATTATTTAATCAATTAAAATAAAAGAAGGAGAGTGAATGTTAAAGTTAAGATTATCAAGAGGTGGAACTAAGAAAAGACCCGTTTATAAAGTAGTTGTTGCAGACAGTCGTTTTGCAAGAGATGGTAGATTTATAGAGAAAGTGGGATTTTTTAATCCATTATTACCAAAGGAAAAAAAGGAGAGAATTGGATTAGAAGCGGAACGAATAAAGTATTGGCTGGGTCAAGGTGCACAACCAACAACTAGAGTAGCAAGGATTTTAGGTGAAAATGAATTAATGCCTATGCCGGCGAATAGAAATAATCCTCAGAAAGCTATTCCAAAAAAAGATAGAAAAAAAGAAGGTAGCGAGGAAGCTAAAAAGGAAGAAGCTCCGAAAGCAGATGCTAAAAAGGAAGAAGCTCCGAAAGTAGAAGCTAAAAAGGAAGAAGCCCCAAAAGTAGAAGCTAAAAAGGAAGAAGCCCCAAAAGCAGAAGCTAAAAAAGAGGAAAAGAAATAATACAAAGATTATTTATGATGCAAGCTCAAGTATTTACACTTTATCCAGAAGTTTTCCCTGGGCCTTTAAATAAAGGTATTTACAGTAAAGCAATGGTTAAAAAGTTATGGAGCCTAAAAGTAATTAATATTAGAGACTCTGCTCAAGATAAACATAAAACAGTTGATGATACTCCTTACGGCGGTGGGACAGGCATGTTAATTAAACCAGATGTCTTGGCGAATTCTATTGATCAAAATGTAAATAAGGGAGATAAAATTTTTTATCTTTCACCAAAAGGTAAAAGATTTGATCAAAAATTTGCACAAGATTTATCTAAAGAAAAATCATTTTCTTTGATTTGCGGACAGTTTGAGGGTGTTGATGAAAGAGTTTTGGGTACAAGAAATATTGAGGAGGTGAGCATTGGAGATTATGTATTGTCTGGAGGGGAAACGGCAGCTTTGGTTATTCTAGATAGCGTTTTAAGACTTTTACCTGGAGTTTTAGGAAATGAAAAATCCCCAGCTGATGAAACTTTTGAAAATGGCCTTTTAGAGTATCCGCAGTTCACAAAACCTCAAATATGGGAAGAAAAAGCAGTACCAGAAGTGTTATTATCTGGAGATCACAGTAAAATTAAAGACTGGCGTTTATCTCAATCTGAGGCTATAACACGCGACCGAAGACCAGATTTGTGGCAAAAATATAAGAAAGATTAAATTGATAAATACTGAAATGAAAACAATAGAGGAAATTAACCAAAACAACGTTAAAAAGATTCTCTCTGAAAAAAAGATACCTGAATTTTTCCCAGGAGATGTTGTAAAGGTTGGAGTAAGAATTACAGAGGGTAAAAAAGAAAGAATTCAGTATTTTGAAGGAGTATGTATTGCTAAAAAAAATAGAGACTTAAACTCCTCATTTACTGTCAGAAAAATATCATTTGGTGAGGGAGTTGAGAGAACATTTCCATTGTTTGGAACTGTGATTGACTCAATTAAAGTAATTCGATCTGGAAAAGTAAGAAGAGCAAAACTTTACTATTTAAGGGATAGAACTGGGAAGTCAGCAAGGATTGCCGAAAAAATTAGAAAAAAAATTGGTATCGATGTTGATGTTAAACCAGAAACAGTAACTGAGGAAAATTTAGCTCCAGTTGCAAAAGAAAATATTTCGGAAAATACAAAAGAAACTACTTCATCGGTTGAGCCAAAAATAGACGAAACATCAAAAAATGAAGTTAAAAAAGATGCCTCTAAGGCCGAAATTAGTAAAGAAAAAAAGCTTGAAAACCTACAAGAAAAAAAATAATTTTTTTCTCAATGTCTAATACTCTTTACGATAAAATTTGGAATGATCATTTAGTACATCAACAAGATGATGGAACAGCATTACTATTTGTAGATAGACATTTGGTTCATGAGGTTACAAGTCCACAAGCTTTTGAGGGACTTAGAAATACAAAACGAAAAGTCAGGCACCCTAAATTAACTTTAGCTGTAGCAGACCATAATGTGCCAACTACTGATAGATCAAAAGGTATTTCAGATCATGAATCTAAAATTCAGGTAGAGACTTTAGAGGCGAATTGCAAAGAATTTGGTATTAAACTTTTTGGAATGGATGATAAGCGACAAGGTATTGTTCATGTAACTGGTCCAGAACAAGGTTTTACGCAACCTGGAACAGTTATTGTTTGTGGGGATAGCCATACTGCAACCCATGGAGCATTTGGTGCTTTAGCCTTCGGTATTGGAACTTCAGAGGTAGAACATGTTTTAGCAACCCAAACGCTTGTTCAAAAAAAAGCAAAAAATTTTAGAATAAATGTTAATGGTAAACTTCCAGTAGGTGTCACTTCAAAAGATGTTATTTTACAAATAATTGGAAAAATTGGAACTGCAGGTGGCACAGGTTGTGTCGTTGAATATGCAGGTGATTTAATAAGATCGCTAAGCGTTGAACAAAGAATGACGATATGCAATATGACAATAGAAGGTGGCGCAAGAGCTGGATTAATAGCACCAGATGAAAAAATATTTAAATATTTAGAAGGAAAACCAATGTCACCAAAGGGTGAAAAATGGAATAAAGCTTTAGAACATTGGCAAAGTTTAAAAACTGATGATGATGCAAGCTTTGATAAAGAAGTAAGTTTGCAGGCTAACGAAATTTTGCCAATGATAACTTGGGGAACTTCGCCTCAAGATGTAATTACGATTGACGGCAAAGTTCCAAATCCAAGTGAAGAAAAAGACGAGGACCGTAAAAATTCCATAGAGAGATCCTTAAAATATATGGGTCTTAAACCTGATATGTCAGCCAGAGATATCAAAATAGATAAAGTTTTTATAGGTAGTTGCACAAATGGTAGAATTGAGGATCTAAGAGAAGCAGCAAAGATTTTAAAAGATAAAAAGATAGCTTCTCATGTTCATGCAATGGTAGTTCCAGGATCTGGATTGGTAAAACAACAAGCAGAACAAGAAGGATTAGATAAAATCTTTGTTAATTCAGGATTTGAATGGAGAGAACCAGGTTGCTCAATGTGTTTAGCCATGAATGCAGACAAGTTGAAACCTGAAGAAAGATGTGCCTCTACCTCAAATAGGAATTTTGAAGGAAGACAAGGAAGAGGTGGAAGAACTCATTTAGTTAGTCCTGGAATGGCTGCAGCCGCTGCAATATCAGGAAGTCTTGATGATGTGAGAAAGTATCAAAATTAAATGCAAAAATTTAGCACATTAAGAAGTATCCCAGCTTATTTACCAATAGTAAATATTGATACAGATATGATTATTCCAAAACAATTTCTTAAAACAATTAAGAGAACTGGATTGGGTAAAAATTTATTTTTTGAGATGAGATATGATGATAATGGTAAAGAAATAAATGATTTCATTTTAAATAAAAATCCATTCAATAATTCGAAAATTCTAATTGCAGGAAAAAATTTTGGCTGTGGTTCATCAAGAGAGCACGCACCATGGGCATTATTAGATTTTGGTATTACTTGTGTTATAAGCTCAAGTTTTGCTGATATTTTTCATAATAATTGTTTTAAGAATGGGATTTTACCAATCACACTAGATGATGAAAAAATAAAGGAGTTGTCAGAGTATACCAACAGAAAAGAGGAAATTTTTGTGGATCTCAACGAGGAGAAAATTGTTTACGGAAATAACGAGGTTAAATTTAAGATTGACCCATTTAAGAAAAAATGTCTTTTAGAGGGATTAGATGATATAGCTTTATCTTTAAAAAAATCTGACAAAATTGAAAACTTCGAAAAAGATCTAAAAAATAAAAAGCCTTGGATCTTTAATGATTAAAGTTAAAAAAAGAAAAATCCTTTTATTGCCAGGAGATGGCATTGGACCAGAAGTTATTGGTGAAGTTAAAAAAATAATAAATTGGTTTAATGATAAGAAATCTTTAGATTTTGAAATCGATGAAGATTTAGCAGGAGGTTGTTCTTATGATAAACATGGGACACCGATTACTGATGAAGTTTTTTATAAAGCTTTGGAAAGTGAAGCTGTTATGCTCGGTGCAGTTGGAGGACCTAAATGGGATAATGTTGAATTTTCAAAAAAACCAGAGAGAGCACTTTTAAAATTGAGAAAAGAATTAAAATTATTTGCAAACTTAAGACCCGCTATATGCTTCAAACAATTAGTTGAAGCATCTACATTAAAACCTGAGATTGTTTCAGGGCTTGATATTATGATTGTGAGAGAGTTGACTGGTGGAATTTATTTTGGCGAACCCAGAGGTATTAAACCAATTGAAAATGGTGAAAGAAAAGGAATAAATACTCACACTTACACAAGTAGTGAAATTACAAGAGTAGCAAGAGTAGCTTTTGATTTAGCAAAAAAAAGATCAAATAAAGTTACATCTTGTGAAAAATCTAATGTAATGGAGGCTGGACAATTATGGAAAGAAGAGGTTCAAGCACTTCATGAAAAAGAATATAAAGATGTAGAATTAAGCCATATGCTAGCCGACAATTGTGCAATGCAGTTACTCAGAGACCCCAAACAATTTGATGTCATTGTCACAGATAATCTTTTTGGAGACATGCTTTCAGATCAAGCTTCAATGTTAACAGGTTCATTAGGACTATTACCCTCAGCCTCATTAGGTGCAAAAAATAAAGATGGAGAAATGAGAGCGATGTATGAGCCTATTCATGGGTCTGCACCTGATATAGCAGGAAAAGGTCTAGCAAATCCAATAGCAACAATTTTAAGCTTTGCAATGGCTTTAAGGTACTCTTTAGACCTTGATAAAGAGGCAGAGGGCTTAGAAAAAGCTGTTCAGGATGTCTTAAATGATGGTTTAAGAACCAAAGATATTCTATCAAAGGGAATGAAAGAAATATCAACATCTAAAATGGGTGATGCGATCATTTCAAAATTGCAATAATTAATTAATTATTTTAAACTTTAAGTATGCCAAGCTATATAGCACCAGTTGATGATATGATGTTTCTTTTTGAGAAATTAAGGGACAATAAAAATTATAATGAACTGAAAAAATATAAAGAGGTAAGTCCAGAGCTAGTAAAAGATATTTTAGAAGAAGCTGCAAAAATCAATCAAAATTTGATTTTGCCACTCGCAAAAGCTGGAGATGAAAATCCTGCAATTCTAGAAAATGGAGTTGTAAGAACTCCACCAGGATACAAAGAGGCTTATC